>JAKITE010000003.1 GCA_021648225.1 Paracoccaceae bacterium | reverse complement strand
TTATCGGCGATAACGGGTTTTCCGGCACGACTGCGGAAATCATGGCGGTGCAGAAAAACGGCAATACCATATTGCGCATCGATGTAGACGGCGACGGCACAGCCGACATGCGGATATTTGTCAGCGGGTCAATCGCTTTTTCGGAAACGGATTTTATCCTGTAGCAAAAAACCACAGCACAGCCGGTTGGCCTACGCTTCTGTGTTGCGGTTGATTAAGATGTATCATGCTGATAAGCGTAAATAATTGATTAATTAATCTGCGTTCCTATTTCTCGTTTTACTTACATGGTTTTTCATCCGACAACCTTTCAGCAGGAGCAATACCCATGGCAGCCATCACCCCGATCGGTACCGAATTTCTGGTTAATACCTCAACCGAAAACGCCCAGGCATTTTCCAGTATCGCCGCCTTGCAGGATGGTGGCTATATCATCACCTGGAGTTCGTCTTTTCAAGACGGTGACGGGGCCGGGATTTACGCCCAGCGCTATAATGCCGATGGCACACTGGTTGGCGGTGAATTTCAGGTCAATACTGCAACGGCTAATTGGCAATCATACCCGCAGGTCACCACATTGGCAGATGGCAGTTTTGTGATTGTCTGGCAATCCGGCGGCTTTGGGGTGCCTGACGGAAACGAGATTATCGGCCAGCGCTATGACGCAAACGGGGGTGCGATTGGCGGTGAATTCCAGATCAATACCCATGTTGCCAGCGATCAGGATAGCCCGGCAATCACCGCGCTTGACGATGGCGGTTTTGTCGTAGCGTGGGAATCCCGCGATCAGGAGGCCGAAGGGTCAAATGACGGAATCTATGCCCAGCGCTTTGATGCGGATGGTGTGCCGGTTGGTGGCGAATTTCTGGTCAATACCGAGATAGACAACTTGCAAAACACAGCCTCGATCACCGGCCTTGCGGATGGCGGCTTTGTCATTACATGGACGTCATATCTTCAGGAGGGTGGGATGTCACAATCCCATGGCATCTATGGCCAGCGCTATGACGCAACCGGTGCGCCCGTGGGTGGTGAATTTCATATCAATACCTACACGGATGATTCGCAAAGGGACTCAGATGTCGTTAGATTGGCCAATGGTAACTTTATAGTAACATGGTTTTCCCTGGGCAATGATGGCAGCCATGAAGGCGTGTTTGCACAGATTTATGGCACAGATGGCGCACCCGTGGGTGGTGAATTTATGGTCAATACCTATACAGATTTCTCACAACATTCCTCTGAAATAGCAGCCCTGCCCGATGGTGGTTTTGTGGTGGTATGGAAATCGGCATTTCCGTTCCCGGGCGGGATTTATGCCCAACGCTTCACCGCTGATGGCGAAATGGTCGGGGCCGAAACCCGTGTCAGCGGCTCGGAAGGCCGCCACTATGGCGACCCGGCGATTACGGTTCTTGAGGATGGCGGGTTTGTGATCAGCTGGACAGTGCTATATCAGGATGGCAGCGCCGCCGGCATCTATGCCCAGCAGTTTGACGCCCAGCTTTTCGGCACCCAGGGTGCGGATGAATTATCCGACACGGTCGGGGCTGACTGGATGCGCGGGCGCGGCGGTGATGACACGCTTTACGGGCTGGGTGGCAATGATCTTATGCATGGCGGGCGCGGCGATGACACGCTTTATGGCGGGGCTGGCAATGATATCCTGAAGGGCAATTCGGGTGACGATACGCTTTATGGCGGCATCGGCAATGACCGGCTGATCGGGGGTGCGGGCGATGATATTCTGGTTGGTGGTGCGGGTCGCGATATGCTGAAAGGTGGCGCGGGTGCCGATACATTTGTGTTTAACGCGATTTCCGACAGTGTTGCGGGCGCCAATGACCGGATCAAGGATTTTGAAATCGGCATTGACCAGATAGACCTGTCAGATCTGATTCCCGGCAGCTTTACCTTTATCGGCGATAACGGGTTTTCCGGCACGACTGCCGAAATCATGGCAGTGCAGAAAAACGGCAATACCATATTGCGCATCGATGTAGACGGCGACGGCACAGCCGACATGCGGATATTTGTCAGCGGGTCAATCGCTTTTTCGGAAACGGATTTCATTCTTTGACCCCACCGAACGCAGCCCGAACCAGCCATTAACCAATCCCTGCTAAAACTCTGGCTGCCGGACATAAGGGATATTCGCGTCGGGCATTTAACTCCAGTGCGCTCAGCGGCCCGTTCAGTATCAGAGGGCTTGCCCGGCGACTGTCAGTAACCATTACCGGCAAGGGCAGGTTGCCCGAATTTCAACCGACGCGAAGAATCCTCGCATTTTGCAGCAAATCCCTTGTTGCACCACAGGCCGATGCCCCTGACCCGAGATCAAATACCGGAAAACCCCATGTTTGCCGGGCTTCAGCCTGCCAGCCAGTCAGGTATTTCACCAATATTATTCAAAACCACATCCGCCAACGGTGCCAGATCGGCATGGCTGGCAATTCCGGTTAATACAGCAATGGTTTGCATGCCTGCCGCTCGCCCCGACACCATGTCATGGGCGCTGTCGCCGATCATCGCAATGCGGGCCGGATGCAAACCGGTTTTGTTGATAAAACCGGTTTGCATGCCGTAGTCAGGCTTGGCCCCGAAGCCGCTATCGCAACCGGCAATAAAAGCAAAATGTGTATGAATTCCGGCGGTTTTCAACTGGGCAATCGCCGGGGCCTCATTATCGTTGGTGGCGATGCCCAGCACCAGTTCTTTGGCCAGAAACCTGTCCAGCAGATTCGCCAGCGGCAATACCGGAATTTGGTTAACCTGCTCGGTTTGCAGCAAAACATGGTGTTCCAGATCTGCGCGGTTCCAATGGGGCAAAAACGGCAAAATCTGCACCAGAAATTCATCTGCCGTGCCATGAATAAGCACCGAATCCTTGCCAAACCGCCCGCTTTTCAGATCAAACTGCACCGTTTTGGCCAATCGCGCAGCCAGGCCCGCATCCTGCGCCAAATCCAGCAACAAATCCGCATACCACGGCCCCCAGGACGATTCGAAATCAAACAAAGTGCCGTCTTTATCAAACAATAATCCGTCTATTTTCAGGTCCAATTTGGCAAGTCTCCGGATAAAACCGCGCGTGCGGTCTGGATGTTTTCCGGCGGCAGGTGGTTTTCATCACAAAAAGCAAGAATCGTCTGGTCATCCAGCAGCATAAAATCCAGCACAAAGCCTAAAAATTCGGGGTCCTGCGCCCGCTGGCGCAGATTATCCGCCAAAGCCCCGCTGGCATTTAAAAATTGTTCCAGCCGGTCCTGATTATTTGCCAACCAAACCAATGCTTTAACGGCCAGACCTTCGGCTTGTTCTTTGTTCATTCTTTTTTGCCTCAAACATGAAGGTTTCGTTAATCTTTTTGGGTCAATATGTCCGCAGAATTTTAATAGGTGAATTATGCCCGGCAGAATATTGGTTGTCGATGATGTAGCAACGAATCGACTGATCCTCAAAGCAAAACTTTCCACCGCGTATTATGACGTGCTGGAGGCTGATTGTGGTTTAAAAGCGCTGGAAATGGCCCAGCGTGAATTGCCCGATATTATTCTGCTGGATGTGATGATGCCCGATCTTGACGGGTTCGAGGTATGCAAAAGGCTGAAATCAGACCCCGAAACCTCGCATATTCCGGTGGTGATGGTCACGGCGATGGGCAGCCCTCAGGAACGCATTCAGGGGCTGAATGCCGGGGCGGATGATTTTTTAACCAAACCGATCAATGATCTGGCCCTGTTTGCGCGGGTGCGCAACCTGATGCGGGTAAAAATGATGTTTGATGAATTGCGCATGCGCGATTCGACCTCGCGCGAAATGGGCCTGAACGATTTTCTTGAATCGCTGGATAATTCCACAGATGAACCCGAAACCGTCATGCTTTCCCCGCCAAACCTTGAGGTCGGGCGTGACTGGAAAACCTCGATCCTTGAAACCCTCGATGTTCAGGTAATTGGCACCGGCAGCGAACGCGAGGCGCTTAATCTTTCCAGTTTAGAGCTGCCCGACGCGTATGTGGTTAATCAGGAAATGATGGAAAATGGCGACGGGTTGCGTTTGGTATCGGCCCTGCGTTCCAAACCCGAAACCCGTCAGGCGGCGATATTATTTGTGGTCAGCGATGGCAAGGTTGAAACCGCCGCGCGCGGGCTGGACCTTGGCGCCAGCGATTATATCATGGCCCCGTTTGACCCTAATGAACTGGTGGTTCGGTTACGCTCGCAGCTTCGGCGCAAGAAATATTCGGACCGCTTGCGCACCAATATGCGCGACGGGCTGAAAATGGCGGTCATTGACCCGCTGACCGGGTTGTATAACCGTCGATACGCCACCCAGCATATGACCAAAATTGTTGACCGTGCGCTAAGTTCAGGTGGTGAATTCACGGTCATGATGATGGATCTGGATAAATTCAAGCTGGTGAATGACAATTACGGCCATGACGCCGGTGATTTTGTGCTAAAGGAATTCACCCGTCGCCTACAGGAAAACGTGCGCGGCGTTGATCTGGTCGCCCGAATGGGCGGCGAGGAATTTTTGGTTGTGATGCCCGATGCCGGCCGGTTTGTCGCTGAAAAAGCCGCCGAACGCCTGCGCGATTCGGTGGAACGCGACCTGTTTCACCTGCCATCTGGCGAAGAATTAAAAGTCACCGTAAGCGTCGGTGTTGCCATTGGATCTGCCACCAATGCCCAACCCGACGATCTGATCAAACAAGCCGACCAGGCCCTGTATAAAGCCAAAGAAAAAGGCCGCAATCTGGTTTCGTTTTTTGCCTCCGCAGCCTAGGGCCCTGACCCTAGTTTGATGCTTGCCTCGGTCGGGCATCCCGCCGCAGCGAATTGATATAAACCGTGCGTTCTTCGGGCGTTAGCTGTTCAATCCGGCGCAGCAAGGCATCATGGGCCAGCTCTCCCATTGATAAAAACAGGACGCGTTGTTGCTCCAGCAACATTGCCACTTTCTCAATCTCGAACGGCTCTTGCTCCAACACCGCTATCATTTCAACCCGAAGCCCGCGCAATGCCTGCCGGCTGGTCTGAAATTCGTCGCGCCGGGCAACAAGTTCACGGCGAATTTCCTGCCGGTGTTCTTTGGGCAGGGCATAGGAAAGAAACGCAATCGCATCCTGATTCTTCGGGGATGATCGTTGGTATGGCTCCTTTAAAGCGGCGCCAACAACCAGACCGGCAACCATCAAATTAACCCCGAGCGACAGAACCAACAGGATTTTAACCCATTTTCCGGTTTTGGTTTTTTGCAAATTATCCGTCATTTTTCAACTTTCTGCCATAAGGAATTCAAGCGTATCAAGCGGGGTAACCGCACCGGTTTCAGTCGAAAACACCGCCAGAATTTCACCCATCACCGGCAAAGCATACAGGTTTTCCGCATCCCCCAAACCAACCACCAAACCAAGGCTGGCAAAAGCACCCAGCGCAAATGCGCCACCCAAACCACCAATTGGCGCAAAAATCCGGCTGAACCAAGCCGGTTTTTCAACAGTTTCAGGCACCACAAATCCCGCGCCTATTTTCGCCGCATCCGCCAATACCCGTTCGGTTAGCCCCGCCGGAATTTCAACCGGTTGTTCCGCTTTTGCGTCTTCAAAAAGGACCGTAAGTTCCGCATCGCTAAACTCTTTATCTACCATCTTCTTTTCCTTTCATCTTTCCTGCGCCAAACCGAATTCGGCACGTTTTGGTGCCAATATTGCCACCAAACCCCGTTTTCCCCGGCTTAACAGGCTTTCGACAGCCTCGACGCTGGTTTGCATAACCTCGGCTATTTCCGGGTTTGACAGCGCCTCGAAATGGCGCAAATTAAGCGCCAGTTGTTGGCGTTCGGGCAATTGTGCAATGGCCAGATGTAGTGCTTTGGCCCGATCATTGGCAATTAAAGCCGCTTCGACACCGGGCTTTTCATCGGCTTTTTCCGGCATATTTTCCAAACCGACCGTGCGACGTTTTCGCAGCCGGTCAGTGCAAAGATTTGCGCTGATCCGGTATAGCCAGGTGGAAATCTTGGCCTCGCCACTGCGCCATTCCGGTGCGATTTTCCAAAGTCTGATCATTGCTTCTTGTGCCACATCTTCGGCCTCTGTTACGTCATTCAACATCCGTTTTGCCAAGGCAAAAACCATTGGCAACAGCCGCGCCGTCAGGGCACGGGCCGCGCTTTGGTCGCCTTTTGCAAACAAGGCCAACAGGGCCTCGTCGCTTTGCTCGGACAGGGTATCTAATGCCATAACCATCCGTTCTTTTACCTATACAAAGCTAAACGCACCAGCCTTGCCTTTCCGTCGCGGGTTTTTGAAAAAACCGGCAAATCGAGACATCCCGCCGCATGGCAGCTTGTCCTACTGTAATTGGTCGCCTGAATGTTTAGGTTATATTTGATGAACCAAGAACCCGAAAATATAGCAATACCCGAAGACAGGCCGGTAAAGCCCGCATTAAAACGCGGCTGGAAACGCAAATGCCCCAATTGCGGCAGCGGCCCGTTGATGCGCGATTACCTAAAGGTGCGCGACGAATGTGTGGTATGCAGCGAAGAATTACACCACCACCGCGCCGATGACGGCCCCGCTTGGGCCACTATTTTAATCAGTGGCCATATTCTGGCCCCGACAATGTTGATAGTATTTGAAACCTTTCGACCCGAGGGCTGGGTGATGGCGCTGGGCTTTTCGGTGGTGTTTCTGGCACTGGCGCTTTATTTGCTGCCGCGCCTGAAAGGCATGTTTGTGGCGCTTCAATGGGCCAAACGCATGCACGGGTTCGGCCGTGACACATCACTTTCACCAGAGCTTTCCCCGGGCGAATAGCTGGACAGTCTGATCCGCTATCCCCATACTGGCCCCATGACATCCGAAATCGACAAAGCCAAAATCATCCGCGATGCCGCTACCATTATTTTACTGCGCCATGACAAACCCCACCCACAGGTTTTAATGGGCCAGCGCGGTTCTAAGGCCGTATTTATGCCCAATAAATTTGTGTTTCCCGGTGGCGCGGTCGATGCCGAAGATTACACTGCGCCACCGGTTGAAATTGATGCAAAAACCGCTACATTGCTTGGCCAGAACAGCCCGAAAGGCGCGGCGCAGGCGCTTTGCACAGCTGCTTTGCGTGAATTGGCTGAGGAAACCGGCCTGATGTTGTTGCCACAAGAAAACACCTTCCGGTTTATTTTTCGCGCCATTACCCCGCCGGGCCGGCCGCGCCGGTTTGATGCACGATTTTTTCTGGGGGATGCGGCGGGTATTAACACAAATCTGGATGATTTTTCCAATGCCTCGGATGAGCTGAGCCACCTGCATTGGATAGATCTGGCTGAGGCAAAATCGCTGGATCTTCCCTTTATTACCGAGGTGGTTTTATCAGAGGTAATCAGCATAACCCAAAACCCGAACCACCGCCATGATGTGCCGTTTTTCCGGCATGATGGTGGCCAGTCCCGTTTCAGCCTTTTAAGCGCATAAAAACCGCTTGGCACTTGACTCTGGGCCGCAGGGGTATAGAAGGCCAATTCAAGAATTTCGGGCAATCTGCCCCCCGTTTCGGAGAATGACCAATGGCGAAGCCAGCAACAATTAAAATCCGCCTGAATTCAAGCGCGGGAACCGGCCACTTTTATGTGGCCAAAAAGAACGCACGCACCATGACCGAAAAAATGGTCAAAAACAAATATGATCCGGTGGCGCGCAAACATGTCGAATATAAAGAAGGCAAAATCAAATAGATTTTGACCAACTGTTAAATAAAAAAGGCCTGAGGTTTCCCTCAGGCCTTTTTTTATTGCATGTCTTTATCTGCCTAGTTGCGGTTGCCCAAAAAGTGCAGCAGGAACATAAACAGATTGATGAAATCCAGATAAAGCCGCAGCGCGCCCTGAATGGCCATCTTGCCTGCAATTGCTTCGCCATCAGGGTGGCCGCGCACTTGCAAATACTGGGTTTTGATTTTTTGCGTGTCATAGGCGGTAAGGCCGGCAAAAATCAGCACACCCAAAGACGATATGGCAAACTGAATGGCAGGGCTTTGCAGAAATATATTCACAATCATCGCCACAATCAGGCCAATCACACCCATGATCAAAAAGCTGCCCCAACCGGAAATGTCTTTTTTGGTGGTATAGCCATACATGCTAAGCCCGGCAAAAGCGATCGAGGTTATAAAAAACGTGCTCGCAATCGAATAACCGGTATAGATGGCAAAGATGGAGCTGATAGACAGGCCCATCAAGCCCGCAAACACATAAAAGAAAGCTTGCGCGCCAGCCTGTGACATACGGTTAACCGCAGCGCCAAACAAAAACACCATCGCCAATGGGGCAAACATAATAATGTAAACCGTCGGCGATGAGAACATGGTGTTAATCATGCCATAAGACAAAAACCGCGTTTCCTGGCCATTCATAGCCGCGTTAAGATCGCTGCCTACAAAATAGGCAACCAGACCGGTCACGATCATGGCAACGGACATCAGCCCGTAAACCTTGTTCATATGGGCGCGCAGCCCGGCGTCGATTTCTGCCGAGCGGGTGACAGAACCGGCGCGGCGAACTGTTTGATTATCGGCCATTGTGACCCTCCAAATATTAATATCAAAACACATCGATTGATGTGTAATCCCACGGAATATCGGGGTTTTCCATCAGAAATTCAAGTGCCTGAAACCAATGATGGCTAAAAAACCCGCGTCAAACCGCCAATGTCGCCCGAACCGCCCTTTGCCATGCGTCATATCTGGTTTTTTGTTCAGGCTTTGCCATTTTCGGCACGAATCTGGTTTGCAATGCCCAGCTTTTGGCAAACCCTGCTTGGTCAGGGTAAATTCCGGCCCGCATTCCCGCCAGCCATGCCGCGCCCAGCGCGGTGGTTTCCAACACATGCGGCCGGTCAACCTTGGCCCCGATGATATCTGACAAAAACTGCATGGCCCAGTTATTTGCGCTAAGGCCCCCATCAACCCGCAGCACATTTTCACCCGAACCCTGCCAATCCTGCATCATGGCATCCAGCAGATCGCGGGTTTGAAAGCCGACGCTTTCCAGTGCAGCACGGGCAAATTCATCAGGGCCTGAATTGCGGGTTAGCCCATAGACCGCGCCGCGACATTCCGCGTTCCAATAGGGCGCGCCAAGGCCGGTGAATGCAGGCACGATTATGACCGATTGGGTTGGGTCCGAGGCCTCGGCCATTGCCTGGGTTTCGCCGGCATTTTCAATAATTTTCAATCCGTCGCGCAGCCATTGCACCACCGCACCGGCAATAAAAATAGATCCTTCCAGCGCATAGGTAACCTTGCCATCCAGTTGATAAGCAATGGTGCCCAGCATCCGGTTTTTGGATTTTACCAAAGTATCGCCGGTATTCAGCAATGCAAAACAGCCGGTGCCATAGGTTGATTTCATCATGCCGGGGCTAAAACAAGCCTGCCCGATGGTGGCGGCTTGTTGATCCCCCGCCACGCCTGAAATCGGAATTTCAGCCCCCAGAACACCAGCGGGAATCACGCCGAAATCAGCCGCGCAATCCTTGACCTGCGGCAGCATTTGCATCGGGATATTCAGCAAATCACAAATCTCGCGGCTCCAGCAGCCTTTGCGGATATCATATAATAAGGTGCGTGCGGCATTGGTGGCATCGGTAAAATGGTTTCCGGTCAGCTTCCAGATCAAAAAACTGTCAATGGTGCCAAACAGCAATTCCCCCGCCTCGGCCCGCACCCGCGCCCCATCAACATTTTCCAACAGCCAGTTCAGCTTGGTGCCGGAAAAATACGGGTCCAGCAGCAATCCTGTTTTGTCGGTAACCATTTCTTCATGGCCCGCCTCGCGCAGCTTGTGGCAATTATCAGCCGTGCGCCGGTCTTGCCAGACGATGGCATTATATATCGGCTCGCCGGTGGTTTTATCCCAGACAATGGTGGTTTCACGTTGGTTGGTAATGCCCAGCGCCGCAATATCATTGGCGGAAATCCCGGTTTTTTCAATCACATCACGACAGGTTTGCAGCACGGAAGCCCAAATTTCCGCAGGATCATGTTCGACCCAGCCGGAATGCGGGAAAATCTGCCGGAATTCTTGCTGATCGGTATCAACAATTTGCATTTTATCATCAAAAATAATGGCACGGCTGGATGTGGTGCCTTGATCAATTGCCAGAATATATTGCATGGTTGGAAAACTCCTTGGCTTTCGGTATTTTTGAAAACTAATTGCCGGATTGTCAAATTTTTAAGAAACCGGATATGCGAATTTTATTTCAAACCATTGCAGTTGGCGGGCTTGGCGCAGCACTTGCGTGGTTTCTGGGGGTGCCTGCACCTTTTTTAACCGGCCCTGCCAGTTTTGTTTCGGTTGCCGGGCTTTTGGGCCTGAAAACCGTAATGCCTGACAGGTTGCGCGATACGGTATTTCTGGTGATTGGTCTGGTTCTGGGCACCAGCGTTACCCCCGAAATTCTGGACGAGGCCGGAAAATGGCCAATTAGCCTGATTGCCATGTCTATCAGCGTTGCCCTGATCATGGTGCTGGGCGGCTGGATGTTCAAACGCTGGTTTGGCATGGATCGCCAAACCGGATTACTGGCCGCAACCCCCGGGCATCTTAGCTATGTGCTTAGTTTCAGCACTGATATTGGCGCAAATACCGCAATAGTATCCGTCATTCAATCCATGCGAATATTGATCCTGACCTTACTGGTGCCGGTGGCGATTGCGGTATTTACCGATGCGGATATGACCATGCGCGCACCATATGGCGCCGATATTTCTGTGGCTAATTTACTGATACTGGCTGTTTTGGCCTTTGTGCTTGGTAGAATATTGCTAAAATTGCAAGTTCCAGCCGCTTATTTGTTGGGCGGTATGATTTTGTCCTCGGTCGGCCATGGCGCGGGGCTTACGCCGGGCAACCTGCCGGTCTGGCTTTCTTCGGCGGCATTTATCATGATGGGCACCCTGATTGGCACCCGCTTTAGCGGCGTTAGCAAAAAGATGCTGCGCGAGGCGGCTTTTGCAGGTATTGCCATTACCTTTGTCGGGCTAAGTCTGGCGATACTTACCGCGATGCTGGTTTCACAGCTTACCGGCCTGCCGCTGATCTGGCTGATTATTGCGCTGGCGCCGGGCGGGTTGGAAACCATGGTGGCCATGGCAGGGGTTGTTGGCGCGGATCCGGCTTTTGTGGCGTTTCACCATGTGGCGCGGTTATTTTTCCTTAGCGCGTTTGTGCCACTGGTGTTGATGTCAAAATCCGCCCACCGCTGAAATAGTGGTTTTCTTGGGTAAGATGTCCCTATAACAAAGGGGTATAGTTTTTGAGGGTGATATGGCTAATTTTCTGCATAAAAACGACCTGCCGGATGATCTGGACCTTGGCAAAATTGTCGCAATTGATTGCGAAACCATGGGGCTGCACCCGCATCGAGACCGGCTTTGCCTTGTGCAATTATCCAGCGGCGACGGCAATGCCCATATGGTGCAAATTTCCCAAACCCAAACCGAGGCCCCCAATCTGGTCGCCATGCTTACCAACCCGAATGTGCTGAAACTGTTCCATTTTGGCCGGTTTGACATTGCGGTCATGCTGCACCGGTTTGGTGCGGTTACCGCACCGGTTTATTGCACCAAAATCGCCTCGAAACTGGTGCGCACCTATACCGACCGGCACGGGCTGAAAAATCTGCTTCAGGAAATTCTGGCCACCGATATTTCCAAACAACAACAAAGCAGCGATTGGGGGGCGGAAACGCTGACCAAAGCCCAGCTTGCCTATGCGGCATCGGATGTTTTGTATCTGCACAAGCTGAAATCAGCGCTGGATATCATGCTGGCACGCGAAGACCGCACCGATATGGCCGCCGCCTGTTTTGATTTCCTGCCGCACCGCGCCGCGCTTGATCTGGCTGGCTGGCCGGATGTGGATATTTTCTCGCATTAACATGGCGATGAAACACCATACCTATACCCGGATGATCGGGCTTTTGAAAATTATCTTGCCGCTTATGGCTTTGGCGGTGTTGGGAACGGTTTTTCTGATCACCAAAGACGATGGGTTCGATCCCGGTTTTACCTTTTCACAGGCCGAATTCGACGCGCTGGAAAGCGGCAGTTTTCTGGATAACCCGCAGATCAACGGCAAAACTGCCGATGGTGATATATTCAGCCTGAATGCAGAACGGATTGAGCCGGAATCACAGGATTTGCAACGGATTATCGCCAGTAATCTGGTTAGCAATTTTGATTTTACCTCGGGAATTTCCGTTGAAATCATCGCCGATACTGCCGAAATCCTGATGGGAGAACAATTGCTGGTTTTTCCCGATGGCGCGCGCATTATTACCTCTGATGGCTATGACGGCACCCTTAAAACCCTGACCGCCAATCTGGAAACCGGCTATATTTCCGGTGAAATGATCGAGGCCGACGGCCCGCTGGGTCATATCTCGGCGGAAATTTTCCGTATTTCCAGCGTCGGGGCTGGCAGCAACGGAAATCGGGTGCTAAGTTTTGAAAAATCCGTTAAGGTCACGCTGGATACAGCAGAATAGGGTCGGGAATTTATGAGAGTTGGTTTAATTGCCGTGGCGGCACTGGTATTTTCCATGTTTTCAAATCCGGCTTTGGCGCAGGGCGCACAGGTGCCTTTTGCCGGTCTTCCCAAAGGCGAAGCCCAAACCGTAGAGGTCTCGGCTGACGGTCTGGAAATTGATCAGGGCGAAAATTCAGCGGTATTTATCGGTAATGTGGTAATTGGCATTAGCGAATTGCGCCTGTCGGCAGACCGCGTAGAGGTGCTTTATGCCACCGGAGAAGATGCCGCCATTGGTGCCATCCGCGCCCTTCGTGCCAACGGCAATGTGGTGTTCACCAGCGGCGGAGAAGCCGCCGAATCGGATACTGCCATCTATGAAATCGAGGATGGCAATCTATTAATGGAAGGCAATGTCATTTTAACCCAAGGCCCGAATGCCCTGTCTGGCGAACGATTACGCATTGATCTGAACGCCGGAACCGCCGTAATGGAAGGCCGCGTTCAAACCATTTTCCAGACCACGGTCAACGAATAATGCCTGACCTGACCCTGACAAAAGGCGATGGCGGCTTGGTGATTCGCAACATCTCCAAGGCGTATAAGCGCAAACCGGTATTGCGGGATGTCTCGATTGAACTGCATCAGGGCGAGGTTGTCGCCCTGCTTGGCCCCAATGGCGCGGGCAAGACCACCTGTTTTTATTCGATCGCAGGGCTGGTTAACCCCGATTCCGGCAGCGTATCGGTTGACGGGGTAGAGGTGACCTATATGCCGATGT
Organism: Paracoccaceae bacterium; assembly: GCA_021648225.1. GTDB lineage: Bacteria > Pseudomonadota > Alphaproteobacteria > Rhodobacterales > Rhodobacteraceae > UBA3077. The sequence continues at coordinate 56,582 of JAKITE010000003.1, read as the reverse complement.
ATCGCCGTGCCAAACTGGGCATTGGCTATTTACCGCAAGAAGCCTCGATTTTTCGCGGGCTTTCTGTTGAGGATAATATCCGCGCGATACTTGAATTATCTATCAAAGACAAAGGCAAACGCCAACAAAAGCTGGATGAATTGCTGGCGGAGTTTTCCATTACCCACCTGCGCCGTGCCTCGGCACTTTCCCTGTCGGGTGGCGAACGCCGCCGCGTTGAAATCGCGCGCTGTCTGGCCAGCCAGCCCAAATATGTGCTGCTTGATGAGCCGTTTGCCGGGGTGGACCCAATCGCGGTTAACGAAATTCGTGAACTTGTTGCCCATTTAAAAGATCGCGGTATTGGAGTTTTGATAACCGATCATAATGTAAGAGAGACCTTAGAGATCGTCGATCGGGCTTATATTCTGCACGACGGTGTCGTATTAATGAGCGGAACTCCCGCAGAGGTAGTGCAGGATGACAATGTTCGACGGGTATATCTGGGCGAACAATTTAGAATTTAGCGCAAGGTTTTGCGCTGATGAAAGCGTAAAATGGCATTAAAGCAAAGCATTGTTCTAAAACAGGGCCAACGCCTGTCGATGACGCCACAACTGCGTCAGGCCATTGAAATATTGCAGCTCAACCAGCTTGATCTGAAAAAGCTTCTTGAAGAAGAGGTCGAAAAAAACCCGCTGCTGGAACTGGAAACCCCCCCGGTGGACCGGCCAATACTTTCAGGGCCAAACAGTGGTTCAGCACCCGCGCTGGATTTTGATCCGGTAGATCTGATTTCAGCCAAACAAAGCCTGATTGATGTGTTATCTGGCCAGATTTCCTTAATGGCCGCACCGCAAGCCCACAAAAATCTGGCGATGAACCTGATCGGGGAGCTAGACGAAAACGGCTATTTATCCGCGCCGGTATTTGAGCTGGCGGACCGGCTAAACGCAAAAACCAGCGATGTCGAATCAGCATTGATGCTGGTGCACGCCTGCGAACCCGCCGGTATTGGCGCACGCAGCCTGAAAGAATGCTTGCGGCTGCAACTGGTTGACAGCAACCGGTTTGATCCGGTCATGGAAATGGTGCTGGAAAACCTGCCCTTGGTGGCCAAAAATGATGCAGCCGCAATTGGTGCGATTATCGGCGAAGGCGGGCCGGAAACGGCTGAAATTCTGGCAGAAATCCGGCGTCTGAATCCGCGCCCTGCATCGGGGTTTTCGCAATCTCCGGTACAGGAATCCCATCCCGATGTGCAGGTAAAACGCACCGCCATGGGCGTTTGGCGGGTGGAACTGGTTACCTCGGCCTTGCCCCGGGTTTTGGTAAACCATGAATATGCCGCCGAAATTGCTGCCAAAGACGACAAAGCCCTGATTTTTGCCCATGATTGCGAACAATCCGCCAACTGGTTGATCAAAGCCCTTGATCAACGCGCCCAAACCATTTTGAAAGCCGCCACCGCGATTGTGCAGCATCAATTTGCATTTTTTGAACAGGGTCAATCCGCGATGTTACCGCTGACTTTGGCGCAAATTGCTGATTCGCTGAATGTGCACGAATCGACCATCAGCCGGGTTACCAACGGCAAATATCTGATCTGTGAACGTGGTGTGTTTGAGCTGAAATACTTTTTTGTGTCAAAAATCCTGTCAATCGACAAAAATAGCGAATATTCGTCGATGGAAATTCGTTCGCGTATTAAATCCCTTATTGATGAAGAAAACCACAAAAAACCGCTATCGGATGACAGAATTGTAAATATTTTAAGAAGTGACGGAGTAGATATTGCGCGCAGGACGATTGCCAAATATCGTAAGGACATGAGCATCCCTTCCTCCGCCAACCGGCGCAAAACCCAACCCGAAAATTAGGCCTCGCGCCCGGTTGACATAAAGGCTGTGTGCTCCTAGGTTCCGCGCTCCGCGGGGCTGTTTATTGAAACCCAGTGCCGGATAATCATTTCCGGCCATATGCGGGGAGAAGAACATGCGTTTACAAGTTAGTGGAAAAAATCTGGATGTAGGGGCGGCGCTGACCACCCATGTCGAGGATCGGCTTACCGAGGTTGTCACCAAATATTCCGAACGCCCGGTTGAGGGCAACGTGACCTTTTCCAAAGACGGGCACGAATTTGTTTGCGATATTTCCGTGCATCTTTCCACTGGTTTGAATTCTCAGGCCAAAGGCCGCGCTGCGGATGTATATGATTGTTTTGAAGGCGCCCTGTCGCGCATGGAAAAACAATTGCGTCGTTATAAACGCCGCCTGAAAGACCACCACAAAGACCGTATCGACCCGATTGAATCTATTGGCGAGCCGTCTTATGTATTATCAAGCACACCCGAAAGTGAAGAAGAACCCGAATCCTTGCAGCCCATTATTGTGGCTGAAATGGAAACCAGGGTGCAAACCCTGTCGGTTGGCGAAGCGGTAATGCAAATGGAATTATCTGGCGAAAATATGCTGGTGTTTCGCAATGTGCAGCACGGCGGTGTTAATGTTGTGCATACCCGCGAAGATGGCAATGTGGGTTGGATAGACCCGCGCAACGCCAAATAACCTAACCCTGTCGAGGCCGTTAAGATGGAACTGATTGATATTCTATTGCCGGATGCTGTTTTGGCCGGCGCCAAGGCAACCAGCAAAAAGCGGGCATTGCAAGATGCCGCATTGCTGGCGGAAAAAGTGTATCAATTGCCTTCCAAAGAAATCCTGACGGCCTTGCAAGACCGCGAAAACCTTGGCCCGACCGGCATGGGCCAGGGTGTTGCCATTCCCCATGCACGCCTGCCTGAAATTGACCGTGTCTGGGGGCTGTTTTTACGGCTTGATACGCCGGTTGATTTTGATGCGGTTGACCGGCAACCGGTAGATCTGGTTTTTGTGTTATTCGCCCCCAAAGGCGCGGTTGCAGATCATCTAAAAGCCCTTGCATTGGTGTCGCGCACTTTACGAGACGAGGCAATTTGTGCCAAAATCCGCTCCACCGATGATCCGTCAGCAATTTATTCTATTCTGACCGACGGGCAAAAAGCCAAAGCCGCCTAACGCCAGTTTTCAAAACCGAATTTTTGGTAATCTTTGCCATAAGCGGTTCGGGCCAGCGTTTCGATTTCTGCATCATAGATTTTGTGCAGATCAAATGGCCAATCGGGGTTTGCGACCTCGATTTTCCCCACATCAGCGGCCAGATTCAAGCGGTTGGAAATATAAGTGCTGACAAGGTTCAGGTCTTGTTCCTGAACCGCCATACATTGGCCAAATTCAGTAATATAGCCATTGATCAAATCAGATTGCCCGCGCCAGCGGCCATCGGTTCGAAGGGTTGTGTCTTGGGTCAGATTATGATGGATAAACGCCAAAAACTGCTTAAAAGCAGCACGGTGAGCGGATATATCATAGCCGATTTTGGCAAAATCAGCACCTTTAGCCGGTAGAAAAACGCCAAATTTTGTCTCCAGAATCTCGCGGATCGCAATAAAACTACCGGAGTTTTTCCGAAAAATCTTTCGCATAAAAACATCATAAGCACGGGCAACCGGATGGCGCAGCACTGTAAATATAATCGGGTTTTTATGGCTGGTTTGCCAGTCTTTGAACGCCGCGTTACCAAAATCATTTTCCGGTGCCACGCCATCAATTTTGGTCAACCATTTGCGCACACTGCCATCGGGGGCTGACGGAATAGGCGCAAAAATAATACTTTTGCTGCTGCAAAAATATGCCCGCGAAAGATCAGTGCCTTTTTCGGGCATAAACTTTGGTTCGAGGTTTTCACCAGTGACAGGCGCGGGAAGATCGAGTTTTTGATAAACCTCGCTATAATTAACAATTTTATCCGCCATCGGTCCCGGATTTTGCCGTTTTATGGATTGTTTCAGGGTTTTTAGCGGCTTTTTAGCACCAATAAACCTGCCAATTTCATTAATTTTATCAATATCACCAAGCTGGTCATAGCGAATGCCAAAAAAGCTTTGGCCGGATTCTTTCAGCTGCGATGCAATTCTTTTTGAATATGCCAAGCGGATTTTCCGGTATTCTTCAAACTCGCGCATATCAAAAAATATCTGCGCGATTTTGCGATGCTTTTCATCCTCGATCAACCATTGATCGGTTTTACGGGCAATTTTAAGCGACACAAAAGAATCAACCGGATTGCGGGTCAGAATAATTTTTGCACAGCTAGGATCTGCTAAAAACAGGTCAATTGCGTTGCTGTTATGGTCTCTGAAAATCCGGAAACCGGGGATGTTTTTGGCATCCTTGGCCAAAATCGCATCAATAAGCCCATCTGGCGCCACGTCACGCTCGGGTTTTTTGACCCCCATATAGGTTTTTTTGCCTGACCAGCCGATAAAAGCAGGGTTAAACAGCTCTCCGTGGCATTTCAGCCCGTCAAACTGGTTGATATAGCGCTCCAACAGGTTGGAGCCGCTTCGCATTGCGCCAAAAATTGCAAAACTGCGAAATTTCTGTTCGGGCATTTTACTCTGCTATCAAAATAGGCTTGCTCTGGTCGTCATGCCATTCAGGACGCGCATTTTCTGCCAGCTCAAGATTAATGTTCATACCATTATTCTTAAGCAAGTTTGTAAACTTTTCCAATCCCTGCCAATCAACCGTTTTTGGCAAAATACGAGGTATGGTTTCGGTTTTTGGCGCCAATTCTTCGATCAGCCCATATAATATCGTTGCCGGTTTGGCCAAAACATCGGCCAGTGCATAAATTTTGAAATTGGCAAAACCCGCACTTAGGGCATTAATTCTTTGCCGGTCCATTTCCATCAACCCGGCAACCCGCAGTTTTAACACCGCCATATTTGTAATGTTTTCCTGCATCAATGCCGGCACCCATGCATAGCGAATATAATGGATATTGGCATTGGCATCATTGGCCATAAACTGAAAAATCCGTTGTTTTTTAACCGACCAAAACTGGAATGTGATCGGGTCATTACGGTTGTTCCACACAAGATTGGTTAAAAAATCCAACGGTGCATAATCGCGGATTTTACCATGCCCTGTCAGATTTCCCTTTGAAAGACGGGCATTTTTGGCCATTTCTGCATGGCCAATAGCAAATAAATCGCCGTGAACCGGCTGGTTGATCTGTTCGGACAGCCAGCTATCAATTTCGAGAAATGTTTTATCAAACCCCAGCAACACCGAATAAGGTGCTGCGGTTTCAGACCGGTTATTGCGGTGTTTAAGCACCCGGCTTTGCATCGAAAGCCCAACCCGCCCACGGTTACGGCGGCCTTCCAGCCGCTCGGTTTGTGCGGCAAATGCCAGCCGCATTTCGCGGTCGCGCTGGCCGCTGGTATAATCTGGTGAAAGCAATGTTTCATACAGCATATGCGCCTCGCGCCAAACCTTGCGCACAAAAAATCCCTCAAGATGTTCCAGATATTCCAGATGATCATTATAAAACATCATCGGATTGCCCTGTTGGTCAAACCGCGAAAAGGTTAATGAGCGGGATTCGATGCGTTTTGCATGTTTACGCACCAAGGTCTGGAAATAGGATTCATCCGGTATCCAGCATTTTGAAAAAAACCGGTCATTTTCGCGGCGCTTCGGGTCTTTTAATATGGCGGTCAATGTCTCGCGACATAGCGCCCACCATTGCGACCCCAAATGCGGTTCCAGCCCGGCAGGCATATCGCGGTTGATTTTCAATTTGCGCTGAATTTTAACAAATCCGTCAAACAAAATCCGTTGTTTACGCCATGCAAACGGAAAATAAAGCGAAAACCGTTCGGCCTCTAGCCCGCCTTTGATCCAGTTTTTTTGCCCCGCCACCACCGATTCGATAAAATCGGTGCCGTGATTTTTTGCCAAAAACCGTTTTAATTCAGCAATAGGGCGGGTCGGCAGGCAAGACCCGCTTAACTGCACCACATGGGTTACATCGGCAAAACCGTCCAGCAGCGCCTTGGCTGCGATTAACTGCGCCTGAACCAGCGAAAACATGCCCCATTCGCATTTTATTCGGTTGGTAAGGGTTAAATTCGGGTGATCCTCAAAGGTTTTGGCATAATCCGCCATTTCACCGGTTGGGGTTTTGGCATCTATATGCACCGCAATTTTACAACCTTCACGCAAAAGCGCTTGGGTCAGTTCGGCGGCACGGTCAAAATCCTGATGCAGCAAAAGGGCGATCCCGACGCTCATGCCCAGCCCCCTGATGACATCAAGCCTAATTCCTCAAGCTGCTGCCAATTCTGGAACCGGGTTGAATTTGCGGTCCAGAAATTCAGTTTCTGGCTGGTTTCAGACCCATAGGCTTTGTATTCTTGGCCTTCGCCATAATGTTCCTGACGGTGTAATTCTTCGAAAACCTTGTCATCAAGGTCTGGCAAAAATTTGCTATGCATCAAACAACCGCTGATTTTTTCGCCGCCCTGATCATCAAAGGTCAGGTTCAGGCTGCGCGGCAATAAAGAATGGGTTGAAGATGTATACACATAGCTGGATTTCCATTTTACCAGCGGAATTTTATTTAGCGCGGGGGCTTTGCGCGGCTGGTTGGCAAAAAACTTGCGCTGTCTCGGGCCGCCTTGAATCCATAGATTGCCGTATTGGCCGCCATTTTGCTGGGTATAATTGCCGGAATCAAAAAACTTCAGCACTTCAAACGGGTTTTGACCGGCATCGTATTTGATGTCTTTAAGGTTTTCCTTGGCATACATATCCAGCAACATCGCCGGAAAAGACCGCAAAGACCGGGTATCAAGCCAATCGGTCAAAGCCCGGATCGGACGTTTGGAAACATGCGGATAGACAAAAAATTCGTCACAATCCACGTTCAGACACCAGTGCTTTGAACCGTATTTATACAAAAGCTGATTCATCCACAAAATGCCGTGTTTTGCCGATTTATAGCTGGCTTTGGTATGCCAAAGCGACACATCCGGCTGGGCTTGCAAATATTCTGCTGAGCCGTCACTGGAATCATTATTAACCATAAAAAACTGGGTGATGCCCAGATTACGGTAATATTGCAGAAAATACGGCAACCGGTGACGTTCGTTGCGCAGGGTTGTAAAAACAAAAATTCCACGCGGATCCCGCGCCGCATCGCCAAGTTTTACCAATGTCAGGTCTTTGCGTTTACGCCAGGTGCGCAATTGCCATTTCTTGCGTAATAACCGTAGCCGATATGATCGAGATAGCTTCATAACAAATTACCAAAGTAAAACGGGTTAATTCGAGTTGTTATCTTAAAGAATTGTGTCAATTTTAAGAAAATGCTGCGACCAACTTGGGAAATCAAAGTGATTCGATCCAATAACGTTAATTTTACCACCGCTAAGCCTGTGAATCGCATTTTCCCATCCTTTTTCATCATTCGGGTCCAAGTATGTTGGCAAATCTCCTGATATTTCCTGAAAACAGGGCAGGTTAGAACAAATTACAGGTATTTTTTTCTGGAGCGCCTCAACCAGCGGAAACCCGTATCCTTCGGCAAAAGACGGGAAAAGCAACGCCCGCGCGCCGCTTAGCAGCTCTGACAAGGCCATATCATCCAGATTATTATGTTCAAAAACGGTTTTCCCCATCATTGGTGATTGGTCCAGAATATCAAACACATCCCGGTTCAACCAGCCCCGCCGACCAACGATATGCAAATGCGGAAGGTTTTCCGCCGGTTGGGTTTTGGCCATATTTTGCCAGATTTTTAACAAAAGCGCGTGGTTTTTGCGTGGCTCTATGGTGCCGAGGATTACAAAATATGGCTGCGGGTCCGGCTTTCTGTCAAACCCCGACGGTAGCGGGTCAACCCCTAACAGACTGGTTACCGAATTGGTTTGCAGCCGCCATTTTTGCAACCAATGCTCTGTGCGCTTTGCGGTATGGTCCGAATTATAGATCAGATAGTCACAGTTTTCAGCAGTCAAACGCAATTCCTGTTCAAACCGCGTCACAATTTCAGGCTGCGAATATTGCGGAAAATCAAGCGGAATCACATCATGGATCATAGCAACAGATTGTTTTGCACCAGCATCTTGCATGGCTTTCCAGATACCGGCTTTGCGGTTGGAATGGCCGATATTAGCATAAGAAAACCCTTTGGGAACATAATGTTGCAGTATTTTTGCCAGGGTATTTTTGCCGGTATTGGCAATTGCCAAACGGCGAATATCGGATTCAGCCCGCTGCATTGCCTCGGGTTTTTTGCGACCGAATAACCGCGCGATCAAATCTTTACTGCCCCAGGGTTGATCCCCGGTTATCATCCCGTAAACCAGCCGCATTCCGGCCTTGTCCAATAGCGCAAAACCGCCGGCAATGCGTGACAAAAACCAGACCTGCCGGTCGGAGTTTAGAAAATGCGCAATATATGCCCGTTCCACCCGATCAATCCCGGTTGGAATCGGATAGGGCGCACGCGAAATGGAACGGCTGATGTCTAATAAAACCGGATTCATGGTGCCTCGCAGAAATGCCGACAGTGTGCCGTTATTCCGCCGCGTGATGCAACCCTGTTACCCTGTCAAGGAATTCACGGAAATCATCACGCAGGTCTTCGCGTTCCAGCGCAAAGGCAACGGTTGCTTGCAAAAATCCGGCTTTGGAGCCGCAATCATAACGGTCGCCCTCAAATTTATAGCCATGCACCGGCTGACCAGCGGTAATTTGGTCGGCAATTGCATCGGTCAGCTGAATTTCCCCGCCAGCACCCTGATTGAATTTGCCCAGCGCATCCATGATTTCAGGCCGCAGGATATAACGGCCAATTACCGCCAGATCAGACGGCGCATCAGCGATATTTGGCTTTTCAACCATGCCTTTTACCGAAACCAGCCGCCCGTTTTCCGCTGCAATATCAACAATACCGTAATTTTCGGTTTTGGACATCGGCACCTGCATGGTGGCAACCATATTGCCGCCAGTTTTGTGATAGGCATCAACCATTTGCGCCAAACAACCGCGCGGGCCGGTGATTACGTCATCAGGCAGCAATACCGCAAACGGTTCATCGCCTATCAGGCGTCGCGCGCACCAGACCGCATGGCCCAAACCGCGTGCCTCGCGTTGGCGAATATAGGCAATGGCGCCGCTTTCCATATCGGTGCGGCGTAATTCTTTTAGCAATTCGGTTTTACCGGCGGCTTTCAGTTTTTGTTCCAGCTCGGGCGAGCGGTCAAAATAATCTTCCAGCGCGCTTTTGCCCCGTGCGGTAACAAAAATAAAATCGGTAATGCCTGCTTCGCGGGCTTCGTCAATGGCGTATTGAATCAACGGCCGGTCGACCAAGGTCATGATTTCTTTAGGCACCGATTTGGTGGCTGGCAAAAACCGGGTGCCAAGCCCGGCAACCGGAAAAATAGCTTTGGTGATTTTTGTTGTCATTTAATTATTTCCCTTGGGCCGCCAAAACAAAGAATCATCCAGAACCTTATACCCGTTTAATGAAGACATCCCAAATGTTTGAGGCAAAAGTGAGGCGTCAAAGCGGCCCGGTTCCAGAAAAGCCACAAAATCAATCACACGGGTTTTGGCAATGCGCTGGCATTCATCAAAAACCTTGGTTTTGAACCGCTGCCATTTCCATAAGGGTTCGGATCGTTCGATTTTACCAAACTGCCCGCCATGATGTTGCCAAAACCCGTGGTCACAAAACCCGACCTGCATGTATTTTGGCGAAAGCCCAAGGTAAATCACGCTAACCCGAAAGCCTTGTTCCACCAGTGCTTGCGCCTTTTCCTCCAGCAATCTGGCATTTTTTTCCCTGCCAGCCAGAACAATATGCAGGGCATTTGAGGGGCTGGTTTGGGGGGTGGCAAACCGGGTTGGCATCCGTTGCTGTTCTGGTTTGGCCACCGGCAATTCCATGCCTTTGCCAAACCCTGTTTCCAGCGTTTTTTTCAGCTCGGACAGCTGCACTGACGATACTTCTCCCAACAAAAAATGCTGCTCCAGCCGTTTGAATTGCCCATCGCGGAAATGCTGCAAAGCCATATCAATACCATCGGGCCTACCATGTTTCCGGCAAAAATAGGCTTTGCTTTTCCCCAAAGGTTCAAGGGTTTTCGGCGCACGGTTTTTACGGCGAATGGCGCTGGCGGCAAAGCTGTGATGGACCTGACAATTAGGCAAAACCGCTAACCGCCAGCCCGCTTGGGACAAGCGCAAGGAAATATCGGAATCATCCAGATAATAGGCAAAATTTTCGTCAAACCCGCCGATGTGCCGCAAGGCAGATTTGCGAAACGCGCAATTGGTGCCGATCATCACCGGGCAGGTTTTCGGGTCAGGTTCAAACAGGGTTTCTTTGCTTAGGTCAATCCGGTTTTCCTGCGCCAAAACATCGGTAATCACCGCAGCCCATTGGGGATTGATACCGTTACGGCCCCGGGTATATCCGCCAGTGCCACCCATTTTTTGATCTGCAAAAGGCATGGTAATCCGGCGTAACCAGCCCGGGTCCGGCAGGGCGTCATCATCACAAAACGCCACAAAATCCCCTTGTGCCGCTGCAATGCCCAGATTACGGGCCTTGGCGATATTGGCCTGAGAAAAACTGATGATTTTCAAACGCTCAAACGGTGCAAAATCCTGAAACAGCTCAGGCGTGTTGGTAACAACAATCACCTCAAAACCGGTAATGTCTTGCAACCGCAAACAGGACAGCATTTTACGCAAATGCGCTGGCCGGTTATGGCTGACAATGACAACAGAAATATTGCAGGGCGGGGTCAATTCTTAGCCGCTTATCAGCGCAATACCGCTGGCATGGGCGATGAAAAACGGGTTTTCGTAGATATTTTTGCCATAGGTCAGCGGTTGGTGATTATCAAACCGCACCACCTGCCCGCCTGCGCCAAGCAAAACCGCATGGCCCGCAGCAGTATCCCATTCCATGGTGCGGCCAAGACGCGGGTAAAGATCGGCCTCGCCCGTGGCCACCAGACAGAATTTAAGCGACGAACCGGCCGAGCGGAAATCACCCACGTTATATTTGGCGATATATTCATCTGTCGCCGCATCCCGATGGGATTTTGACGCCACCACGGTTAATGCATCAGGGTCAGGCGTTGCCACCCGAATTGGTCGAAGGGTGCCATCTTGCATTTCCTCAACACTTTGGCCGTTTTTATCCGTATAAAACAGCCGGCCTTTGGCGGGGGCAAATACCACCCCCAATACCGGCACGCCATTTTCAACCAATGCGATATTAACGGTAAAATCGCCACGCCGATGCACAAATTCTTTGGTGCCATCCAGCGGATCAACGATAAAAAACCGGTCTGCAACAACTGAATGGCTGTCGGATTGTTCCTCGGTTACAATCGCAATATCGGGAAACGCCTTGGACAAACCGGCAAAAATAAGCTTATCCGCGGCCTCGTCAGCCTCGGTTACCGGCGAATTATCGGATTTGATTTTGACCACAAAATCGTCTTTGCCATATATTTCCATGATACAAGCCCCCGCCTTTAGCGACAGATCACGCATGGTTTTTACTATTTCTTCATTCTGCAACGGCTAAGCCTTTCGGTAATTTGATTGTGCCACTATGGACTTAGTGGCTTATTATAGGCAAGTTGATAACAAACCACGCCAAGCTTAACCGAAAAAGAATTCCGCGATATGGCCCCACCCCCCAAACAACCATCATTGCTTCTGGGCTTTGCCAGGTTTTCAATGCTGGTCTATCATTCAATTGTGCGGGATGTGCGGGTCCGCAGCGGCAGTGCGGCGCTTGGAATCCTGTCCGAAGTCGGGCAGATATTGCTGTTTTTTGTCATATTTTATCTGATGTATACAATCTTGGGGCGTTCGGTTGCCATTCGAGGCGACTTTTTCCTATATCTTTTATCCGGTATTTTCCTGCTTGTTATCCATATGGGCGCCCTTAACGCAGTTAGAAAAGCAGGAAGCTCGGTTTCACCTATGATGATGCATTCACCAATGTCGGTGATTTTAGCGATTATTTCAGGTGCATTGGCCACGTTATTTCTTCAAACCATTGCCATTATGATAATTCTGTTTTTTGTTTTTATCTTCAGAGACGGAATCACGATCTATAACCCCAAAGGGATCGTAGCACCGCTTTTTTTCGCATGGGCAAGCGGCGTTAGCCTTGGCATGGTATTTAGAATAGCAGGCACAGTTGCCCCCGGTCCATTTGGTATTTTTTCAAAATTTTACCTAAGAGCCCAGATGATTTCGAGCGGCAAATTCATGCCCGCTGCCTATCTTCCTGCCTCGATGGTGGCCTGGTTTAGCTGGAATCCGCTTTTCCATACCATTGATCAAATGCGGCTGGCTGTGTTTATCAATTATACCCGGGAAATCACCAGTATGGCCTATCCGATCTATTTTACCATGGTCTGTCTGGTGATCGGCTTGATGGGGGATTTGTGGCTCCGGCAATTTGTCACCAAATCCAAACATGGTTAGGAATTTTCATGAAACCCCCTGTTGATAATCTTGCCTTGCAAACCATTGCCATGCCCGCCGATACCAATGTTAACGGCGATATATTTGGCGGCTGGTTGATGGCACAGATGGACCTTGGCGCCTCGGTTCCGGCCCGAACCCGGGCGCGCGGGCGGGTGGCAACTGTGGCGGTCGAGGCCATGACCTTTCACAAACCGGTGCATGTTGGCGATCTGGTGTCCATTCATGCAAAAATCCTGCGTGAGGGCAAAACCTCCATGCAGGTTGCGGTGGAGGTCTGGGTAACCCGCCAGCCCACCGGCAGGCAGCTTAAAGTAACCGAAGCCACATTTATTTTTGTTGCTGTTGATGAAAAAGGCACCAAAAGACCGCTTCCATAGGGGTAAAACCCGCAAAACCTGCGTCAAAACCGTTGAATCGCAAAAAAACTGCAAAAGCGGTTGATCCAGTGGTTGCAGCCCTCAAAAACCGCTCCTATATACCCATCAACCACACGGGATGGCCATGCGGTGCTTTAACAGGCCGTTAGCCAATATCGCCAAATTGAAAGGACATATCATGTCAAAAGTAATCGGAATTGACCTCGGGACCACAAACTCCTGCGTTGCCATCATGGATGGATCACAACCAAAAGTTATCGAAAATGCCGAGGGCGCGCGCACTACGCCCTCTATCGTCGGTTTTACCGACGAAGACCGCCTTGTTGGCCAAGCCGCCAAACGTCAGGCTGTTACCAACCCTGAAAACACATTATTCGCCATCAAGCGTCTGATCGGCCGCCCGGCCAATGATCCGCTGGTGGAAAAAGACAAATCCATGGTGCCTTATAAAATCGTTGAAGGCCCGGGCGGTGACGCATGGGTTATGGCCAACGGTGAAAAATACAGCCCTTCACAGGTTTCCGCCTTTATTTTGCAAAAAATGAAAGAAACCGCTGAAAGCTATCTGGGCGAAACCGTTACCCAGGCGGTGATCACCGTTCCGGCCTATTTCAACGACGCCCAACGCCAAGCCACCAAAGACGCCGGTAAAATTGCCGGGCTTGAGGTTTTGCGCATTATCAACGAACCAACTGCGGCAGCGCTGGCCTATGGGCTGGAGAAAAAGGAAGGCCAGACCATTGCGGTTTATGACCTTGGCGGCGGCACGTTTGACGTTTCGATTTTGGAAATTGATGACGGCTTGTTCGAGGTAAAATCCACCAATGGCGATACCTTCCTTGGCGGCGAAGATTTCGACATGCGTATTGTTGATTACCTTGCCACCCAGTTCAAAAAGGACAATGGTGTTGATCTCAAGGGTGACAAAATGGCGTTGCAGCGTCTGAAAGAAGCTGCCGAAAAAGCCAAGATCGAGCTGTCAAGCGCCACGCAAACCGAAATTAACATGCCGTTCATCACCATGGACCCGGCCACCAGCCAGCCATTGCACCTTGTGATGAAGCTGACCCGTGCCAAACTGGAATCTCTGGTCGGTGATCTGATCAAAGCATCCTTGAAACCTTGTGCAGCCGCGCTAAAAGATGCCGGCCTGACCAAAGGCGACATTGACGAAGTTGTGTTGGTTGGCGGTATGACCCGTATGCCAAAGGTTATGGAAGAAGTTTCCAAATTCTTTGGTCAGGAACCCCATAAAGGTGTGAACCCTGACGAAGTTGTGGCGCTGGGCGCGGCCATTCAAGCCGGTGTTTTGCAAGGCGATGTCAAAGACGTTGTGTTGCTGGATGTCACGCCACTATCCTTGGGCATCGAAACCCTTGGCGGCGTGTTTACGCGGCTGATTGATCGCAACACCACCATCCCGACCAAGAAATCGCAGATCTTTTCGACCGCCGAAGACAACCAGAACGCCGTAACCATTCGGGTGTTTCAGGGCGAGCGTGAACTGGCGACAGATAACAAAATTCTCGGTCAGTTTAATCTGGAGGAAATTCCACCAGCGCCGCGTGGCTTGCCACAGATCGAGGTAGCGTTTGATATTGATGCCAACGGTATTGTTTCCGTGACTGCCAAAGACAAAGGCACCAATAAAGAACATAAAATCACCATTCAGGCCTCTGGCGGCCTAAGCGATGATGATATCGAGGCCATGGTCAAAGATGCCGAGGAAAACGCCGAATCCGATAAAGAAAAGCGCGAGCTGATCGAGGCGCGGAACCAAGCCGAAAGCCTGGTTCACAGCACCGAAAAATCGGTTGAGGAGCATTCCGACAAGGTTGATCCAACCACGGTTGAAGTAATCGAGATGTCGGTGAAAAACCTCAAAGAGGTTCTTGAGGACGAGGAAGCGACCGCAGACGCGATCAAAACCCGCACGCAGGACCTGACCGAGGCGGCAATGAAACTGGGTGAAGCGATTTACAAAACCCAGGCCGAAGAAGCCGAGGCCGAGGCTGCATCAGCCGAAGCTGGCGAAGATGATGTTGTTGACGCCGAGTTCGAAGATCTCGACAAAAACAACAAAGCCTAATCAGGCGCAAATATCGGCCCAGCTTGATCGGCTGGGCCGGTTTGCTTTTGAAAGGGGGCAATAATGGCAAAACGCGATTATTACGACATTCTCGGGGCAACCAAAGGTTCATCCGATACAGACCTGAAAAAGGCCTATCGCAAAAAGGTCAAGGAACTGCATCCAGACCAAAACCAGGATAACCCGAAAGCCGAAGAACAGTTCAAAGAGGTCAACGAGGCCTATGACATTCTGAAAAACGCCGAGAAAAAAGCGGCCTATGACCGGTTTGGTCATGCGGCTTTTGAAGGCGGCACCGGCGCATCTGCGGGCCAAGGGCAAGGTCAGGGTTTTAGCGGAGGCGGATTTTCCGACGTGTTTGACGACCTGTTCGGTAATTTTACGGGCGGGCGGCGCAGTTCTGGCCAACGGGCCACGCGCGGGCAGGATTTGCGCTATAACTTGCGGGTTTCATTAGAAGAAGCCTTTAGCGGCAAACAGGCAAATATCTCTGTGCCCAGCTCTGTTGCCTGTGAAAAATGTGACGGAACCGGCGCGGAGGGCGGCGCAAAACCTGAAAATTGTTCGACCTGTGCCGGTATGGGCAAGGTGCGGGCGCAACAAGGGTTTTTCACCGTTGAACGCACCTGCCCCACCTGCCATGGCCGTGGCCAGATCATCAAAAACCCTTGTGGTTCTTGTGCAGGCGCCGGACGGGTTCAAAAAGACCGCTCGCTAAATGTAAATATTCCGGGCGGTGTTGAAACCGGCACTCGCATCCGGCTGGCTGGCGAAGGCGAAGCAGGCCTGCGCGGCGGGCCTACCGGTGATTTGTATATATTTATCGAGGTCGAAGACCACCCGATTTTCCAGCGCGAGGGCGTAAATCTGTTTTGCAGCATCCCGATTTCAATGACAACCGCCGCGCTTGGCGGTGAAATCGAGGCCCCGACCATTGATGGCGGGCGATCCCGCGTCAAGGTTCCATTAGGCGTGCAATCGGGCAAGCAATTACGCCTGCGCGGCAAAGGCATGCCAGCGCTTCGCGGTGCCGGATCGGGTGATCTTTATATTGAGCTGGAGGTCGAAACCCCGACCAACCTGACCCCGCGCCAAAAAGAACTATTGCGCGAATTCGAGGCTGAATCCAAAAACAACAACCCTGCCAGTCAGGATTTTTTTGGCAAGGTCAAGAATTTTTGGGAAGGTATGAAGGGTTAATAATGATTGGCGGCTTTCACCGCCAATCACATTTTTTAACCCAACTTCTTGCAGTCACTGCACTTGCGTTTACCGCCAGTGCCTTGGCGAACATTTTCTTTTTCAATGTTATTGCCAGTGTTGCAGTTAGTATCGTCGTGATAGACATCGGCTTTAGCCGAATGCCAAGGTGCTCGTTTGGCCATTTTGGCCTCCTTTTTTAACGAGATAGACTTGACACCTTGGCCAATAATGACGAGAATCCTCACCACTACTCTTTGGTTGTCCTGCAGCCTATCTCAATTAGCAGGTCCATAAGATAGGCGTTATCAGAATTAGTGGTTCTGATGACGCCGCCTTTATGGAAGTCCTTGATAGGATTCCATTTTTTTTGTTCGTAAGTCAAGAACAAAGCAAGATTTAGAGCATTGAATCGACCGAATTCACCCGATTTGGCACAATATGATACCCTAGTCCCACCGAAAACCACCACAACCTGTGTTAGCCCATAATGTCAGTATTGTTGACAGATTCGCTATAAATTATCTAAACATACACCTTGAATGTCTCGATAAAATGCCGTTTTACTGTTTCAATCTGAACGCCGGTGCATACCCTTGTCGGGGTGGTGCCGGCGTTTTTTGATTCAATGGTATTACCCCACTGCTCGCCTTGCAAAACCACATCGATATGGGCGTTTTCCATGGTAAACCATTCTGGGTAAGCACAAGCAATCACGGCAGCAGGGTCGTGAAGTGAACACCCATCCAGCTTTTCAACGCTGCGATAAAATTCCAGATAAAAATGGCTCATATCCTGAATAAAACCGCCGGTTCGCGGGGCAATACGCGCAATTTCGGCAAAATCTTTTTCGGTGCATAAAATCGTATCGGTGACATCCAGCCCGACCATAATCACCTGCCAATCCGCTGAAAAAACCGCAGCAGCGGCGTGGGGGTCGTTATAGGTATTGGCCTCGGCATGTGCGGAAATATTGCCATTGGTTTGATATGCCCCACCCATCACCACCACCCGTTTGACGGTTTTGACGATATTAGGGTCTCGCTGCAACGCCAGTGCCAAATTGGTTAATGGACCAACCGCGCAAATGGTGATTTCACCGGGGTTTTTGGCGCAAATATCAACCAGATAGGCGTCAGCGGGCATATCTTGCGGCGTGCCTGTTACCGGAACGGGGGGAATATCGCCAAAACCTTCATCGCCATGCACTTGGCTGGAGGGCGAAAAACCTTTCCATTCAAGCGGTTGCGCGGCACCCCGCGCCACGGGAATATTCTGACCCACCATATTGCAAAGGCGAAAGGCATTTCGCGTGGCGATATCCACCGTGACATTGCCAAAAATCGTGGTGATGCCTACCAGATCAATTTTCGGATCGCCTATGGCCTGAAAAAACGCCATTGCATCATCAATACCGGGGTCGGTATCAAGAATAATCTTTTGAATATCAGTCACTTAAAAATGCTTTCACTTCTGCTAATTCAGGAATGGCGGCTGCCGCGCCCAAACGTGTTATTTGAAGGCTGGATGCCGCAGCGGCGCGGCGCAAAGCCGTTTGCGGGGCCATTCCCATATCAATTCCGGCCAGAAAATACCCCAGATAAGTATCGCCCGCGCCGGTAGTATCAACCGGTTTTACCTTGAACACATCTTGCGTATATTCAGCGCCGGAATCGCGATACCGGATGCCTTTTGCGCCTTTGGTGATCAGCAGTTTTTCAACCCCGTCCGCCATGGTTGAAAGCGCTGCGGCCTCGACCTCGTTCACCGCGATTAAATCAACCTTGTCAATCAGTTCCGCAATCGCAGATGCCTCAAATGGTGCGGCTGCATACGCAATTTTCATATGCTTTTCACGGGCAATTTTTGCTGCAAAAACCCCAAGCGAGGTTTCGTTTTGCAACAGCAACCAATCGCCAGCACTAGCACCGGCAAGCGCTGCCTTGATCCGCGATTTCTGCAACGCCATATTGGCACCGGAATATAAAACAATCGTATTTTCACCCGCATCATCAACATTAATCACCGCATGGCCGGTTGGCATATCCAGCACCTCGACAAATCCGGTATCCACCCCTGCCTCACCCAATAATTCCCGCAGCCAAACGCCATCTTTGCCCACCGCGCCAATATGTTTTACCGCACCGCCAGCTTTGGCGATGGCGATAGACATATTCGCGCCTTTGCCGCCCAGCCCTTTGGTAAAATCCTTGCTATGCAGGGTTTCACCGGGGGCCGGAAAATGCGGCACTTGGTAAACCATGTCGATATTGATCGATCCAAGGTTAAAAATCACCCCTAACCAACCTTACATGCAGCCATCACCGCCATATGCAAAATATCGGTTACGGTGCTGGTGGTTGAACCCAGTTTTACCTGTTTATCAATGCCGGTCAAAATCGGGCCAATCACGGTTGCGCCGCCCATTTCCTGCAACAATTTCACCGAAATTGATGCCGAATGCCGCGCCGGAACCACCAGAATATTTGCAGGGCCGGAAAGGCGACAAAACGGATAGGTTTTCATTACCTCTGGGTTCAATGCGACATCAACAGTCATTTCACCGTCATATTCAAAATCAACCCCGCGCGCGTCCAGCACTTCAGAGGCCAGTTTCATTTTTTCCGCCCGCTCCGAAACCGGATAGCCAAAGTTGGAAAAACTTACAAAAGCCACCCTAGGTTCCAAGCCCAGATCACGGGCTACTTTTGCCGCACCTTCGGCAATATTGGCTAAATCCTCTGATTCTGGCCATTCATGCACCAGTGTATCGGCGATAAGCACCATTTTACCACGATTCAGCACTGCCGTAATGCCAACCGCACCGTCGCCCGGTTCGGCGTCAAACACATAATTAATCAGCGAAAGCACTTGCGCCGATTTGCGGGTAACGCCGGTTATCATGCCATCCGCATACCCATCTGCCAGCAAAAGCGAAGCAAAAACATGGCGGTCCCGGCTGGCAATACGATGGCAATCGCGCTGGTCAAACCCGCGCCGTTGCAGGCGGGAATAAAGATAATCGCTCATCTTATCGAGGTTTTTCACCATTGATGCATTGATCACCTCGATCTCGGAAATGGCTTCGGGCATGCCGGCCACATCCAGAAATCCTTGCACCTGATCGACCTTGCCAACCACAATCGCCTTGCCAAGGCCAGAGCGCACATAATTAACGGCAGCCCGCACCACCCGTTCGTCATCGCCCTCGGCAAACACAATCCGCGCCTGTTCCTGCCGCGCCCGCGCATAAAGCGACCGCAGGATTGATGCGGTCGGATCCAACCGTTCGCGCAGCGAATTTTCATAGGCTTCCATGTCAATAATCGGGCGACGCGCCACGCCGGTATCCATACCCGCCTTGGCGACAGCGGGCGGGATCACATGGATAAGACGCGGATCAAACGGCGCGGGGATGATATAATCACGCCCGAAAGACAGCTTTTTGCCATAAGCCATGGCGACCTCGTCGGGCACGTCCTCGCGGGCCAGCTTTGCCAAAGCCTGCGCGCAGGCGATTTTCATTTCGTCGTTAATAGCGCGAGCGTGGATATCCAGCGCGCCGCGAAACAGATAGGGAAAGCCCAGCACATTATTAACCTGATTGGGATAATCCGAGCGGCCCGTGGCAATAATCGCGTCTTCGCGCACGGCGTGGGCTTCCTCGGGGGTGATTTCAGGGTCAGGGTTGGCCATGGCAAAAATCACCGGATGCGGGGCCATGGAAATCACCATATCCTGGGTTACCGCACCTTTGACCGATACGCCCAGAAATACATCCGCACCATCCATCGCATCTTTCAGGGTGCGAAATTCAGTGCTGGCGGCATGGGCAGATTTCCATTGATTCATACCCACGGTCCGGCCCTGAAAAATAACGCCTTTGGTATCACAAACAATGCAATTATCATGTTTGGCACCCATGGATTTCAGCAATTCGATACAGGCAATGCCCGCGGCGCCCGCACCGTTTACCACAATGCGGCAATCCTCGATTTTCTTGCCGGAAATATGCAAGGCGTTAATCAGCCCTGCCGCGCAAATCACCGCTGTGCCGTGTTGATCATCATGAAAAACCGGAATGTCCATTTCTTCTTTCAAGCGCTGTTCAATGATAAAACATTCCGGCGCTTTGATGTCTTCGAGGTTAATACCGCCAAAGGTCGGCCCCATCAGTTTGACCGCATTAATGAATTCTTCGGGGTCTTGGGTGTCAAGTTCGATATCAATCGAATTCACATCGGCAAAGCGTTTGAACAGCACGGCTTTGCCCTCCATCACCGGTTTGCTGGCCAATGCGCCCAGATTGCCCATGCCCAGAATCGCCGAACCATTGGTAATCACCGCCACCAGATTGCCCTTGGTGGTATAATCATACGCAAGCGCCGGATTATCGGCGATGGCCTGCACCGGCACCGCAACGCCGGGGGAATAGGCCAATGACAGATCCCGCTGGGTGGTCATAGCGGTTGAGGCAATGATCTCTATCTTGCCGGGGGTTGGTTCCAGATGGTATTTTAGCGCTTCGGCATCGGTCACTTTGGTATTATTGGGCATGTTGGCACCTGAATTTTTTCGAATCCTTCAATTATTAGGGGTTTAGACAGGTTGTTGCAACGGAATTGCCGCTTTCAAATGCCGCGCCACACGTGTATTTCTGTTGGTTGGAACAAAGGGCAGACCGTGGCAGTAAAACCAAGCATTACCCCGATGATGGCGCAGTATCTTGAGATCAAATCTCGATACCCCGATGCGTTGCTGTTTTATCGCATGGGTGATTTTTACGAGCTGTTTTTCGACGATGCAGTGGCGGCATCGGCGGCATTGGATATTGCCCTGACCAAACGCGGCAAACATGAGGGCGCGGATATCGCCATGTGCGGCGTGCCCCATCATGCCGCTGAGGGATACCTTTTAACCCTTATACGCAAGGGGTTTCGTGTTGCTGTGGCCGAACAGATGGAAAAACCAGCCGAGGCCAAAAAGCGTGGCTATAAGGCGATTGTCAAACGCGATGTGGTGCGGCTGGTCACCCCCGGCACCCTGACCGAAGACAGCCTGCTGGACGCGCGGTCAAACAATTATCTGGCAGCAATTTCGGAAATTCGCGATGGTTTGGCAGTGGCATGGGTGGATGTATCAACCGGTGAATTTCTGGTGTCGGAAACCTCCCGATTGAGGCTTTCGCCGCTTTTGGCGCGGGTTTTGCCCTCGGAAATTCTGGTATCGCAAAACATAAGCGAAGATCTGACCGCGCTGCTGGATGGAACACAAACGTCACTTTCGAATGCCAGTTTTGACAGTGCGGCAGCCATTGGGCGACTAACGGGGCTTTTTGGGGTTGGCAGCCTTGACGGGTTTGGCGATTTTAGCCGTGCGGAACTTTCGGCAATGGGTGCGATTGTTGATTATCTGGACATCACCCAGCGCGGAAAATTGCCGCTGTTGCGGCCACCTGTGCAGGAAAAACAAGGGTTTGGCATTGAAATTGATGCCTCGACCCGGCGCAATCTGGAATTGCTGCGTAACCTGTCGGGCGGGCGTGATGGCGCATTGCTATCGGTAATTGACCGGACCTTAACCGGCGGCGGGGCGCGTTTGTTAACGGCGCGCCTTACCAGCCCGTCAACCGATTTGCACAGCATTCAACATCGGCTTGATATGGTTGAAAATTTCTTTGAAAATCGTGAACAGGGGGAGCGCACCCGCGCGGCGTTGCGTCAAGTGCCCGATATTGAACGCAGTCTGTCACGCATCGCGCTGGACCGTGGCGGACCTCGGGATTTTGCGGCCCTGCGAGAGGGGTTGGTGCAGGCGGAAAGCATTGCTACGGCACTGAAATTATCCTCGCAACCCGAGGGTATTGAAACCGCAATTGACGCCATGCAGGGCCATGATGAATTGATAGGATTGCTGTCTGATGCGCTGATACCCGAACCGCCATTACTGACACGCGACGGTGGTTTTATAGCCGCAGGATATGATAATGCGCTGGATAATGCGCGAAAACTGCGCGACGAAGGCCGTAGTGTCATTGCCCAAATGCAGGCTGAATATGCCAAAATCGCCGATATTTCTGCACTAAAGATCAAGCACAACAACGTTTTGGGCTATTTCATCGAGGTTTCTGCCCGCCATGCTGAAAACATGCTTTCCGAACCGATGTCGGAAAAATTCATCCATCGCCAAACCACCGCCAATGCGGTTCGCTTTACCACGGTTGAATTATCCGAGATGGAAACCAGAATTCTGAACGCTGGCGGGCAAGCTTTGGAGATTGAAAAACGTATTTTCCAAGAATTACGACAAGCGGTTTTGACCAAGGCAGCCGAGCTGTCGCAGGCGGCACGGGGCTTGGCAGAAATTGACCTGTCAACCGCATTGGCTTTGCTGGCGGTTGAAGAAAACTGGGTGCGGCCAAAGCTGGATAATTCGCGCAGTTTTGACATTAAATCAGGCCGACATCCGGTGGTGGAGGCCGCATTGCGGCGTTCTGGCAGCAATCCGTTTGTTGAAAATGATTGTGATTTGAGCGCCGGAAATGAGGGCAATCATCCGGTTTGGCTGCTGACCGGCCCTAATATGGCGGGTAAATCGACGTTTTTGCGGCAAAATGCAATTATTGCGATTTTGGCGCAAATGGGCGCGTTTGTACCTGCGGCCTCGGCCCATATCGGTATTATAGACCAGATTTTTAGTCGGGTTGGCGCGGCGGATGATCTGGCGCGCGGGCAGTCTACATTCATGGTTGAAATGGTCGAAACCGCTGCCATTTTGAACCTCGCGGGGGACCGCGCGCTGGTTATTCTGGATGAAATCGGGCGTGGCACTGCCACTTATGACGGGCTTTCGATTGCTTGGGCAACCTTGGAACATCTGCATAATGTAAATCGCTGTCGCACGCTATTTGCCACGCATTATCATGAACTTACGGTCCTAACCAGCAAACTGAAAGGCATGCGGAATGCCACCGTAAAAGTGCGCGAACATGCGGGCGATGTGATTTTTCTGCACGAAGTGGTGGAGGGCGCAGCCGATAGATCATACGGGGTGCAGGTTGCCAAACTGGCAGGGCTGCCCCATTCGGTAACCGACCGCGCGCGGATCATTCTGGACATGCTGGAAAAAGGTGAGCGTGAGGGCGGCGGCAAAGCCAAAATATTGATTGATGACCTGCCGCTGTTTAATACCGTGCAACCCGCCCAACCGATGCCCTCCAAAGAATCCGAGGTGGAAGCTGCGCTAAAAGCAGTCCACCCTGATGATCTTAGCCCACGCGAAGCCTTGGCTGAAATTTACCGGCTCCGCGAGATTTTGGATAAATAGGCTTATTCTTCGGGTTTTTCAGCCTTAACCGGATCGGTATTTGACGAAACACCCACATGCGCGGGGCGAATCAAGCGATCTCCGATAACAAAGCCATTTGCCATCACCTGAATAATGTGGCCTTTTTTGGTGTTTGGCACCGGGGCCTCGAACATCGCCTGATGTTGTTTGGCGTCAAATTTATCGCCAATTTCAGGTTCGACTTTCAGGATTTTGTGTTTTTCAAATACCGAAAGCAACTCGCGCTGGGTTAGCTCCAACCCTTCAACCAATGGCGCATTGTTTTCACGCAGCAAATCATCAAGGTTTTCTAGTGCGCGGCCCAGATTATCATGCACCGACAGCAAATCGCGCGCCAGCTTGGTGCCACCATATAATTCAGCCTCGCGGCGATCACGTTCGCCACGTTTGCGGATGTTTTCGGTTTCGGCCATTGCCCGCATCAAGCGGTCTTTTAGCTGGGCATTTTCCGCCTCCAGATCCTCGATGCTTGGTGGTTCGAGGTCTTCCAGCTCTTGCGCTTCCAGCTCCTCTTGCTCCAGCTTTTCGGGGTCATCCAAAAACGGTTCGTCAAATTCTTGCGCCATGATATTCCTTTACCGCTGGTTGGAAACCAGCCTTCCCATCAGTTGCGCGGTGTAATCCACAATTGGCACAATCCGCGCGTAATTCAAATGTGTTGGCCCGATAACACCGACCGCGCCAACAATTTTGCGTTCAGCGTTCATATAGGGAGAAACCACCAGACTGCTACCCGAAAGTGAAAATAATTTGTTCTCTGCGCCAATAAAAACCCGCACGCCCTCCCCGCCTTCGGTCAGGTTTAGCAAATGCTCCAGATCGCGCTTGCGTTCAAGGTCATCAAACAGCTGGCGGATGCGTTCAAGGTCTGCATCGCTGGCGGAATCATCCAATAAATTGCTGCGGCCCCGCACGATCAGCCGTTCCTGCTGGCTATCAGCCCAGATGGCCACGCCTGATTCGATCAAGCCTTGCGACAGGATATCAAGCTCGGACCTGTGTTTGGTGATTTCACGTGAAACAATTGAGCGGATTTCAGAAACCGTATGACCATTCAGGATGGCATTCAAAAAATTGGCCGCCTCGCGCATGGCCGAGGGGGTTAAGCCAGCGGGCGGGGTGAAAAGCCGGTTTTCAACATTGCCATCCGCCGTAACCAGCACCACCAAAGCACGATCCACTGCCAGTGATACAAATTCGATATGTTTAATCGGCGCTTCGGATTTTGGTGCCAGAACAAGGCTGGCACCTTGGGTCAGGCCAGATAACATCGACCCTGCCCTGTCCAACACCGATTGCATGTCGGTATCGGTGGAATCGATGGATTTCTCTATTTGCTTACGCTCAGGCGCGGAAACATCACCAATTTCCAACAATCCGTCAACAAACAGCCGCAAGCCCTGATGCGTAGGCAAGCGCCCGGCCGAGGTATGCGGGCTGTCCAAAAGACCCAAATGTTCCAGATCTTGCATGGTGTTGCGGATAGTCGCAGCCGAAACTTTTTCGACCATATCGCGCGACAGGGTGCGCGACCCCACCGGTTCGCCAGTTTTAAGATAGGATTCCACAATCAGGCGAAATACTTCGCGTGAACGGGTGTTTAGATCGGAAATGGGTGAATTTTGTGTCATTATGCTTGGGAATTTAGGCTTTGTAAGGCCCAGCGTCAATGCAAGGGTGTTGCCGCGCAAGGCATGGCAATGTAAGAGCATACTCAACAAAATCAGGAGAATATTCATGCGTCCATCCGGCAGAACCAATGACACAATGCGCGATATTGTGATCGAAACCAACGTCACCAAACATGCCGAGGGATCCTGCATGATCAAATGCGGCGATACCCATGTTTTATGCACTGCATCGCTGGAACCCCGGGTGCCGCCTTGGTTGCGCAACACCGGGCTGGGCTGGGTAACGGCTGAATACGGCATGTTGCCACGCTCAACAGGTTCACGGATGCGGCGCGAGGCGACGGCAGGCAAGCAATCTGGCAGAACTCAGGAAATTCAACGGCTTATCGGGCGTAGCCTGCGCGCGGGAGTTGACCGGGTGGCATTGGGCGAACGTCAAATTACCGTGGATTGTGACGTTATTCAGGCCGATGGTGGCACCAGATGTGCTGCAATTACCGGCGGTTGGGTGGCCTTGCGTATTGCGGTTAATGCGTTGCTAAAGGCTGGCGACATCAAAGACGACCCGCTGACCAGCCATGTTGCGGCGGTGTCTTGTGGTATTTATGGCGGTATTCCGGTGCTGGATCTGGATTATCTTGAAGACAGCGACGCGGGCACCGATGCCAATTTTGTGATGACGGATAAAAAGGGGCTGATTGAAATTCAAGGCTCCGCCGAGGGCGCGACCTTTAGCCGGGCGGAATTTGACCAATTGATGGATCTGGCCGAAAAAGGCGTGGCAGAACTGGTTTTGGCCCAGAAAGCCGCCATTGATGCGTAAATTTACGGCCGAAAAACTGGTTGTCGCCAGCCATAATCAAGGCAAGCTGGAGGAAATCGCGCGGCTGATGCAGCCGTTCGGTATTTCAACGGTTTCGGCTGGCGAATTGGGTTTTGACGAGCCGGAAGAAACCGAGGATAATTTTATCGGTAATGCGCGTATCAAAGCCCATTATGCTGCGGAGAAATCCGGCCTGCCTGCCCTTGCCGATGATAGCGGCATTGAAATTGATGCGCTGAACGGCGCGCCGGGGGTTTATACGGCGGATTGGGCCGAGACGCCAAATGGCCGTGATTTTACCATGGCAATGACCAAAACATGGAAAAAACTGGAAGAGGTCAATGCGGCGCATCCCCGAACTGCTCGGTTTTGCTGCACGCTTGTGCTGGCTTGGCCCGATGGGCATTTTGAGGTTTTTGAAGGCAAGATTGACGGGAAAATTGTCTGGCCTATGCAGGGCGAACAAGGCCATGGCTATGACCCGATTTTCCAGCCAAACGGGTTCGATATTACCTTTGGAAAAATGGACCGTTGGAAGAAAAATGAAATCAGCCACCGTGCCGATGCATTTAAAAAACTGGTAAAGGGTTGTTTTAATTGAGAAAATCAACACGAAATCTTATTTCTACCGGCTCGCCTTTTGAAAAATCCATGGGCTATAGCCGCGCGGTTGTGCAGGGCGATTGGTGTTTTGTCTCGGGTGTTACTGGGTATGATTATACCACAATGCAGATGCCCGATGGTGTTGCCGCGCAGGCGGAAAACTGTTTTGTGACCATCAAATCGGTGCTGATCGAGGCTGGTTTTGACATGACAGACATCGCGCGGGTGCAATATACAGTTGTTAATGCCGAATTGGTTGCGGATTTGTCAGCCAGTTTTGAAAGCCATCTTGGTGAAATTCGCCCTGCTGCAACCATGATTATTGCCGGGCTAATCAAGCCGGAAATGTTGATCGAAATAGAGGTCACGGCGTTTCGCGGATGATGGATGACTGGCAACATGCGGGTTTCGGGGTCTATATCCATTGGCCGTTTTGTATGGCAAAATGCCCCTATTGCGATTTTAACAGCCATGTTCGGCAAAATGTTAACCAAACCGCATGGCGAGAGGCGATTTTGGCTGAAATTCGCACAACCGCCGCGCTGACCGGCCCGCGCCGTGTTGACACTGTATTTTTTGGTGGCGGCACGCCCAGCCTGATGCCACCGGAAACTATTGCCGCTATTATTTCTGAAATTGATGCAGTTTGGGGGCTGAAACAAGGCGCTGAAATATCAATGGAAGCCAACCCTACATCGGTAGAGGCCGGTCGATTTGCAGCTTTTTCCGATGCAGGTATCAATCGGCTTTCTATGGGAATTCAGGCATTAAATGATGCGGATCTAAAGGCATTGGGCCGTATGCATACGGCCCGAGAGGCGGTAAAAGCCTTTGATATTGCTAAGAAATATTTTGAAAATGTCAGTTTTGATTTGATCTATGCCCGACAAAATCAAAACCTCTTTGATTGGCAATCAGAGCTAAAAGCAGCCATTGATATGGCGGTTGATCACCTTTCACTTTATCAATTAACCATCGAAAACGGCACCCGTTTTGGGCAGCTTTATCAACGGGGCAAATTGCGCGATCTGCCCGATGAAAACACTGCAACCGACATGTATTTTGCCACTCAGGAAATTTGTGAAAACGCCGGAATGGCAGGATATGAGACCTCAAACCACGCGCGCAACCATGCCCAGAGCCAACATAACCTGATCTATTGGCGCTATGGCGATTACGCCGGAATTGGCCCCGGTGCCCATGGTCGGTTAACGATTGACGGCCAACGTATTGCCACAAGCACATATCTTTTGCCTGAAAAATGGCTGTCCGAGGTCGAAAAACACGGCCATGGGCGCGATACATACGAAAACCTGTCAAAAATAGATCAGTCGATCGAATACCTGATGATGTCGATGCGTTTGTCTGAGGGTTCAGATTTGCGACGCTATGCAAATTTAGCAGGTGAAGGATTGCAAGAAAAATCCATGCTGCCGCTTTTGGAAGATGGCTTGATCGAAAATCAAAACGGGCGATTACAAACCACGATTAAAGGCCGGCCACTGTTAAACGCCATATTGCGAGAGCTTCTTTAATGAGCATCCTGCGGATATTTTGGTTTTTAGTCGGTATTTCATCTCTGGTTTCTGGAATTATCGGTGCATTTTTACCGATTCTACCCACAGTTCCGTTTTTGCTTTTAGCTGCAGTCGGGTTTAGCAAATCTTCAAAACGGATACATAACTGGCTGATTAACCACAATATTTTAGGACCACCAATTTTAGATTGGCAGAAAAATGGCACCATAAGCAGGAAGGTCAAGCTCTATGCCAGCTTATCTATGCTAGCCTCGGTTGGCTTAACGGTTTTTCTTGCTGTACCGATAAAATTTGTGATGCTTCAGGGCGCTATATTAACCGCCGTTGCCTATTTTATCTGGACACGCCCGGAAATCTAAACTAACGCGATAAAAGCTGGCACAAACCGTCTAGCTCTTCGAGCGTTGTATACGAGATTCGCAGCTCACCTTTGCCAGAATTATGACGATGATCAATGCTGACCTTAAGCCGCAAATGCGCTTGAAGATCAGATTCAATGGCACGGGTATCGGCATCTTTGGTTGGGTGCAATTGCCGCTTTTTGGACAGTTGCGTTCCATCGGATTTTGCCAGCTGTTCTGTTTGACGCACATTCAGGGATTTATTAATCACAATCCGCGCCAGTTCAGCCGGGTTGGTTGCCGCGATCAACGCGCGCGCGTGCCCATAAGAAATTTTGCCTTCACGCAAATAGGTCAGAACCTCGTCGGGCAAAGTTAACAGGCGCAAAAGGTTGGCAATATGACTGCGGGATTTCCCCAAAGCAACCGCCAGCTTTTCCTGAGTATGACCAAAACGGTCCATCAATTGACGATAACCAAGTGCTTCTTCGACCGCATTCAAGTCTGCACGCTGGATATTTTCGATGATTCCCAGCTCCAACACCTCTGTGTCGTCGAGCTGACGAATAATTACCGGGATTCTGTGCACTTGCGCCATCTGAGCGGCACGCCAGCGACGCTCTCCTGCAACTATTTGATATTGCCCAGTTTTTTTCGGGTCTGGACGCACAATAAGCGGCTGAATGATACCTTTGGTAGCAATCGAGTTGGAAAGGTCTTGTAGGTCAGCCTCGCTGAAATCCCGGCGTGGCTGGTCAGGATTTGGGTGGAGCTGCTCAATTGGCAGGGTCGAATCACTGCTTGGTTGACGCTTGCTCGGGCGATCGGCGTTCATATCCACATCTGCCAACAGGGTTGATAGGCCACGGCCAAGGTTGCGACGCATTGGTTTTTTGGTCATGGCTTTGCCTTTTTACGCAAGAATTGGATCATTGAGCCGACGCAAAAGTTCACCCGCAAGCTTTTGATAGGCAATCGCGCCAGAGCTTTTATGGTCATAAATCAGGGCCGGAATGGAATGGGAAGGTGCCTCGGAAAGGCGAATATTTCTAGGAATTGTAGTTTCATAAACCAAATCACCGAGGTTTTGCCGCACGTCTTCCTCTACCTGTCGGGAAAGGTTATTTCTGCCGTCATACATCGTTAAAACAACGCCTTGAATTTCCAAAGCCGGATTGAGGGTTTGGCGAACCTCGCGAATGGTCATCATTAATTGTGACAGACCTTCAAGCGCAAAAAATTCGCATTGTAACGGCACTAAAACCGAATTTGCGGCAACCATTGCATTAACGGTCAATAGGTTTAGCGATGGCGGACAGTCGATTAGAATATAATCATAGGCACATTGTTTAGCAGATTCCGAATTAAGCGCATCACGTAGCCTTAATACCCGATTACGATCCTCAACCAGATCAACATCTGCGGAGCTTAGATCAACAGTGGAGGGGGCAACAAACAGGCCCGGCACAGGAGATTCTTGGCTTACCTCGGCCAAATTTGCATCGCCGAGCAGCAGATCATAGGTTGTTACATCGCGTCTATTTTGAAAAACCCCAAGGCCGGTTGATGCATTTCCTTGGGAATCAAGGTCTAATATCAACACCTTACGGCCAATTGCCGCCAAAGCAGTGCCCAAATTGATTGCCGTTGTGGTTTTACCCACCCCCCCTTTTTGGTTGGAAACCGCAATCACTTGCTGTTTATGCATTTTGGCAGAGTCATCAGGCACGGGAAAAGCTTTCAATTCGTAGGATAACCGATTCTGCATCGGTCAGGCTTGGTATTTTCTGTTCTTCTATATGCCAAGTTTTTCGGGCTTTGGTCAATTCCAATTCGTATCTATTGCCTTTAGGAAACAAACAAATAGTCGATTCTTTGCAAAACGGCTCTGATATTTCCAGAAGCTCGGGCAAAGATGAAAGCGCGCGAGCTGAAATCATGTCAAATGGCTGGCTGGCAAGGTTCTCAATTCTCTCTGGTTTTATAATGATATTCAAATCCAGGGCTTGAGCTACGTTTATTAAAAAGGCGCATTTACGTTGATCGCTTTCAACCAAGGTAAAGATCAGGTTTGGCGACTGTTTTTTAGCAAAAATGGCTAATACCAAAGCAGGGAAACCAGCGCCGGATCCTATATCCAGCCAATTTGTTGCGTCTAGGTTTCTGAGCGACCATAATTGAGCGGAATCTGCAAAATGCCTGTGCCAAATATCTGGAATGGTCGAAGGTGCCACCAAATTAATCTTTTGATTCCATTTAGTTAACAACACTTCATATTGCGCTAGCTGCTCCATTGTTTCACGTGGAACATCAAACAAAGTTTCAAATTTTTCTCTTTGAGGGGCGTTAGGTTTAATCATGCTTTGCGCCGAAACTCGGATTTCCGGATAGTCGCCAGAATCAGCGTTAAAGCTGATGGAGTCATTCCGTCAATACGCCCCGCTTGACCAAGGTTTTCAGGCCGAACCTTATTCAATTTCTCTTTAAGCTCGTTAGATAAGCCTGAAATCATCATATAGTCAAAATCCGAAGGTATGCGATGCGCCTCATCACGTCGCAGCTTTTCGATATCCTTGTTTTGACGTTCAATATAGGTGGCATATTTAGCATCGCATTCAACTTGTTTGCGGATTTCCTTGGGAATATCCATGGTTTCGGGCCAGATTTTCATCAGCAATTCAGTTGTCACATTAGGATGGCTTAGCAGTGTCAGCGCTGTGCGTTTACGCCCATCCTGATTGACTTTGATACCAAATTCTTGGGCCTGGGCAGCCTTAATAGTCAGGTTTTTATAGGTATCAGTGGCTTTTGCCAACCGCTCCATCTTTTTCAAAAAATAATCTTGGCGTATTTGTGATACGCAACCAAAATCAAATCCAAGCTGGGTTAATCTTTGATCCGCATTATCTGCGCGCAGCGATAACCGGTATTCTGCACGAGAAGTAAACATCCGGTAAGGTTCCGAAACCCCGCGTGTTACCAGATCATCAATCATCACCCCAATATAGGCGGTGGCGCGGTCAAAAACGATTTCCGGCTTATCGAGCGCACGTGCCGCTGCATTTAACCCGGCAACCAAGCCTTGTGCTGCTGCCTCCTCATATCCGGTTGTGCCATTTATTTGACCAGCCAGAAAAAGCCCGGGCACCGAGCGAAGTTGCAAGCTATGATCCAGCGCGCGAGGATCTATGTAATCATATTCAATTGCATAGCCCGGCTGAACGATCTCGGCTTTTTCCAGACCAGCGATAGATTGGACATATTGCACCTGTATATCCAGCGGCAAAGAGGTCGAAATTCCGTTTGGATAAATTGTATTTGTGTTTAAACCTTCAGGTTCCAGAAATATCTGATGGGAGTCTTTATCAGAAAACCTGACAATTTTATCCTCTATTGAGGGACAATAGCGTGGGCCGATACCGTCAATCTGACCGCCATACATCGCGGATTTATCAAGATTTTGTCTAATGATATCATGCGTTTCAGTATTTGTATGGGTAATACCACATGCAATTTGTGCTGGCAGATCAGCCCCGGGTAAAAACGAAAACCGGACCGGGTCTTTGTCTGCATGTTGCAGCTCAAGGCTGCTCCAATCTATTGTTTTACCATCCAGCCTTGGCGGTGTACCGGTTTTAAGGCGCCCCAAAGGTAGGCCAAAAGAATCAATTCTTTCTGCTAGAGCGATTGAAGGTTTATCGCCAATACGGCCACCTTGTGAGACCTTATTTCCAATATGGATAACACCACGCAAAAAGGTTCCTGCGGTAAGGACTACGGATTTGGCTGATATTCTTGTGCCATCGGCCAAACAGATACCGGTGACTGTTCCGGATTTAATAATAAAATCGCTAACCTCAGCCTCGATAACAGTCAGGTTTTTATGTGGTTCAAATTCTTTGTGCATTGCAGAACGGTAAAGCTCACGATCTGCCTGCGTGCGTGGCCCCTGAACTGCCGGGCCTTTTCGGCGATTTAACAACCTGAACTGAATACCGGAAGCATCCGCAACCCGGCCCATAACCCCGTCAAGCGCGTCAATTTCACGAACCAAATGCCCCTTTCCAAGACCACCAATCGCAGGATTACAGGACATTTCACCTATTTTTGCAAAGCTATGGGTGATCAAGGCAGTATTTGCACCCATGCGTTTGGCTGCCTGCACTGCTTCTGCGCCTGCGTGGCCTCCGCCGATAATAATGACATCAAAATGTTTCACGTGAAACAATCCTACTTTCCGATACAAAAGCTGGAGAATATCTCCCCCAGCACTTGCTCTACATCTACATGGCCAATCAAACTATCCAGAGATCGCACCACCAAGCGCAGCTCATCTGCAATTATCTCTGACATACTGGAATCATCTGACAATAGATCAGAGGCCGAATTTAACCCGATTACTGCCTTTTCCAAAGCGATTCGATGGCGCTCGCGCGTAAAACTGCCGGCTTTACCTGCACGATCAGCCAACACGGTTGAAATCCGGGTCAATACCCGATCTACGCCAAGCCCGGTTTTCCCTGAAATACCACGGGACTTACCACCCACGGTGTCAGATTTACCGATAACCACTATATCATCACGCTGAACCGAGACACCAATATCGCTTAGCTCCCGATTATCCGAAATGATAAACAACCGGATATCCGCATCACCTGCGCGTTTTATGGCGCGCGCCACGCCCATTGCTTCAACCTCGTCATCGCTTTGTCGAATTCCCGCCATGTCCAGAAACGTAACCGACAACCCGTTCAGGTCCATCTGCACCTCTATCACATCACGGGTTGTCCCCGCGATGTTGGAGGTAATCGCAGCATCACGTCCAGATATAGTATTTAACAGTGTAGATTTCCCAATATTTGGGGGTCCGACAATGGCGACCTCAAACCCGTCGCGAATACGTTCGGCTATAAAGCTGCCGCTGATTTCATCAGCGATAGAGGTTTTTGTCTGGCTGATCAGCGCTTTCACCTCGGGGAAAACATCCACCGGCACATCTTCATCTACAAAATCGATGGTAGCTTCGAGCAATGCAGTGGCGCGCAGTAAATCCTTGCGCCAGTGATCGGTTTTATCCCCCAAAACACCGGACAACACCAAAAATGCCTGCTTGCGCTGCGCCTCGGTTTCAGCTTCGATCAAATCTGACAGGCCTTCGACCTGTGCCAGATCAAGGCAATCATTTTCCAAGGCCCTGCGGGTAAATTCGCCAGCCTCAGCCATGCGCAAACCGTCAATTTCCGAAAGCGCCTGAAGCACAGAATTAACTACGGCTATACCGCCATGCAGGTGAAATTCAATAACCTCTTCGCCGGTAAAACTGGCGCCTTTGCCAAAGGCCAGAACCAGCGCTTGATCTAGCTCCACCCCTTGATGGCGCAACACGGACAGACGCGCCTGACGCAAAGTCGGCACCGAACCGGATAGCGCAATACAAGCATCAAAAGCATGCGGACCAGACACACGGATAATTGCAACGCCCGCGCGGCCCCGTGCGCTTGCCAGCGCATAGATTGTGTCTTGATGTTCCATCTTGGCCTTTGAGAGCTGTGGCTAGGTATTCATTGAATCAAAGAAATCCGAATTGGTTTTGGTTTGTTTCATTTTGCTTAGCAAAAATTCAACCGCGTCAACCGTGCCCATCGGGTTCAGGATACGGCGCAGCACAAACATTTTGGTCAGGTCGGACTTGCTCACCAACAGCTCTTCTTTTCGGGTGCCGGATTTCAGAATATCAATTGCCGGATAAACCCGTTTGTCAGAGATCTTGCGATCCAGCACAATTTCAGAATTACCCGTGCCTTTGAATTCTTCAAAAATCACCTCGTCCATACGGCTGCCCGTATCAATCAAAGCAGTGGCGATAATGGTCAGTGAGCCGCCTTCCTCGATCTTGCGCGCTGCACCGAAAAACCGTTTGGGGCGTTGCAATGCGTTGGCATCCACACCACCGGTCAGCACTTTGCCGGATGACGGAACAACCGTGTTGAATGCGCGGCCAAGGCGGGTGATGGAATCCAGCAAAATAACCACATCGCGTTTATGTTCGACCAGACGTTTGGCTTTTTCAATCACCATTTCGGCCACCGCAACATGGCGTGTGGCCGGTTCGTCAAAGGTGGAGGAAACCACCTCGCCCCTAACCGAACGCTGCATGTCGGTTACTTCTTCGGGGCGTTCATCCACCAGCAACACAATCAGGAAACATTCAGGGTGATTAATGGCAATAGATTTGGCAATATTCTGCAAAATCATAGTCTTACCGGTTCTAGGCGGTGCCACAATCAAGCCACGCTGGCCTTTGCCAATCGGTGCTACAAGGTCAATTACCCGATTGGTTTTGTCTTTGATGGTCGGATCCTCGATCTCCAAGGTCAGACGTTCATCGGGGTAAAGCGGCGTTAGGTTATCAAAATGGATTTTATGTTGAGCTTCTTCGGGATCACAAAAATTAATCAGGGTCACATCGGTCAGGCCAAAGTATTTTTCGCCTTCTTGCGGCACCTGAATTGGCCCGTCAACGGTATCGCCGGTGCGCAGGCTGTATTTTTTGATCTGGGCTGGCGACACATAAATATCGTCAGGGCCGGACAGGTAATTTGCCTCGGGGGAACGTAAAAAACCGAACCCGTCTTGCAGAACCTCCAACACACCATCGCCTGAAATCGCCACGCCTTCTTCGGCCATTTCTTTTAGCACCGCAAACATCATATCGCCTTTGCGCATGGTCGAGGCATTCTCGATCTCCAGCGCTTCGGCCATTTTCAAAATGTCAGAGGCTTTTTTGGCTTTTAGATCAGCCAAAGACAGGTTTTCGATTTGAAACAAATCATCCATTCAGAAACTCGCAGTTAGACCTTTGGTCTATTTTTAGATATTTGGAAAAGCGTATCCGGGCCAGAACAGCCCTGCTTGCGGATTAAATAAGCGGTTTCCTGACCGGAGTCAATTCAGAACGGTTTTACAATCACCATGATGACAATCACAAACATCAACACGGTTGGAATTTCATTAGCCAAACGATAGGTCCGCCCCGAACGGGTATTTTCATCGCGCTCAAAATCCTTGCGCCGTGCCGATAGCCAGCCATGAAAGCCCGACATCAGCAAAACACTGGCGGTTTTCACCCAGGGCCAGATCTGTGACCAGTCAATCACCCCGGGGGTGAACACCATCATCAGGCCAAAAATCCATGTGGCAATCATGGCGGGGTTAATGATGGCGCGCAAAAGCCGACGCTCCATGATTTTAAAAGTCTCGGACATTTCAGAACCAATCGCGGCTTTTTCAGCATGGTAAACAAACAGGCGCGGCAGGTAAAACATGCCGGCCATCCAGCTGATCACTGAAATGATATGCAGTGATTTTATCCAGAATTGCCAATCAGCCAGAAACCCTTGAATCATCCGCGAATAACCTTCAGCATTTTTTCAATATTTTTCGGGTTTCCTTGCGGAGTAATACCGTGGCCAAGATTGAATATATACCGCCCACCGCCAAGAATATCCAACAGACGTTGGGTTTCCGATACCAGCATATCACCGCCGGTTACCATATGCATCGGGTCCAGATTACCTTGAACCGCGACCTTTGGCTGTAGATTATCCCGTGCCCATTCCGCAGGAACCGAAGTATCCATCGCCAGAGCATCAAAACATCCCGCATCGGCAAACTGGATGTATCCACCGCCAGAACCACGCGGAAAGCCAATTACCGGCAAGCCGGGAAAGCGTCGTTTCAGCTCGGTTGCAATGCGAATGGCCGGTTTCAAAGCATATTTTTCAAAGCATGATCCGCTAAGCGCACCCGACCAGCTGTCAAATAATTTTACAACCTCGGCCCCTGCCTGAACCTGTCGTGCCAGATATTCAATGGTTGCGTCTGTAATCAGATCAATCAGGGCTGAAAACGCCAAAGGGTCTTCGAACATCAGTTTTCGCGCTGGGGCTTGATCCGGGGTGCCTCGACCCGCCACCATATAGGTTGCTACGGTCCACGGCGCGCCAGCAAAGCCGATTAAAGTGGTTTCAGGGGGGAGTTCGCTCGACAGCCGTGAAACGGTCTCGTAGATCGGATTTAAGGTCTCGTGAATATCCTCGACCGGTTTCAGGTTTTTAATCTCGGCCATATTGCTTACCGGTTCCAAACGCGGGCCTTCGCCGGTTTCAAACCACAGCTTCATTCCCAAGGCTTGCGGGATCAATAAAATATCGGCAAATAAAATTGCCCCGTCAAATCCGAACCGGCGGATCGGTTGTAAGGTTACCTCGGTGGCGAAATCCGGATTATAGCACAGATCCAGAAACCCGCCTGCGGTTTCGCGAAGCGCGCGGTATTCAGGTAAATAACGCCCGGCTTGACGCATTACCCAAACAGGGGGCGTTTCTAGGGTTTCCCCGGCAAGCACTCTTAGTAATTTTTTATCTGACATTTGTTTCTCCCTACACTTAAATAATATATTTAAGAGAAGTAGTGATTGTAATAGGTAGCATTGAATAATGTGGATTAACGCAATTAAATAGTTTTCAACAGGGTTATTCATCGCGACAAAGCAACACGGCAGGGATTTTTTAGAGTTATCCACAGAGGACAGGGTTTGAAAAATAATCTATTCAGTGTGAATAATGCCAGTATGTTCCGACGGGGTGTTTGGGTATAGATCAGTAAGCATAGTTTCACCGTGTATAACCCGTAGTTATCCACAAAGATCTAACAGAATCACAGGATAAAGATTTATGATGAATCAGCGGTTAATTCTTGCATCCGGATCTGAAATCCGGGCAAAAATGTTACAAAATGCAGGTATTGCGTTGGAAATTCTGCCGGCAAAGGTTGATGAATCGGCAATCAAATCTGCGTTATTGGCTGAGGCTGCGCAGCCCCGCGATGTTGCCGATGTCTTGGCCGAGGCCAAAGCGCGACGGGTATCATTGAAAAACCCGGGTCAGCTGGTTTTAGGTGCGGATCAGGTGCTGGATTTCGAGGGTGCGATTTTTGACAAACCTGAAACCCATGATCAGTCCCGTAAGCAATTGATAAGCTTACGAAATAAATCTCACCGTTTGTATTCTGCTGCGGTATTATTTGAAAACGGCCAGCCGGTTTGGCGGCATATTGGCGTTGCCACCCTGACCATGCGGGATTTTTCCGATGATTTTCTGGATAAATATATCGCAGAAAATGGCAACAACCTGTTTACCACAGTTGGCGGATATAAAATCGAAGAACAGGGCGTGCAGTTGTTTTCATCCATCAAAGGCGATTACTTTAGCATATTAGGTTTACCACTTTTAGAACTGCTCGCGGTTTTGCGGCAAAAAGGTTATTTTGATGAGTGATATTGCTCCACCATTAGCGGGCGTAATCGGATTTCCGATTGCCCATAGTAAATCGCCGGTTTTGCACGGGTATTGGCTGCGCGAACTTGGCATTCAGGGCTATTATGTGCCTTTGCAAATGTCGCAGGCTGAATTTGTCGGCGGGTTGCGTTCTTTGCCCAAGCTTGGGTTCAAGGGGGTAAACATTACTTTGCCCCATAAAATCCCCGCACTTGGTCTGGCGGATTCGGTAACAGATCGTGCGGCTTTGATCGGTGCGGCGAATACATTAACCTTTAAGGATGATGGTTCGATCCGCGCGGATAATACCGATGGATACGGGTTTATCCAGAATCTGCGCCAGAATGCACCGGATTGGGATGCGCGCAAAGGCCCGGCGCTGGTTTTAGGTGCGGGGGGCGCATCGCGGGCGATTGTCTCGGCGCTTTTGTCCGAGGGTGTAACCGAATTGCGCTTAACCAACCGCACCCGAGGCCGTGCGGAAATGCTGGCCGACCAGTTTGGCGCAAAGGTTCAGGTTGTTGACTGGAATCGCGCCTCGGATGCGATGGACGGCGCGATGACTATTGTTAATACCACCTCTTTGGGTATGGAGGGCCAGCCGGCATTACCGGTGGTGCTGGATGCTGCACCAAAAGATACGCTGGTAACCGATATTGTCTATACGCCATTATTAACCGATTTTCTGGCCGCCGCGCAGGCGCGTGGGTTAAAAACCGTTGATGGGTTGGGAATGCTGCTGCATCAAGGGGTTCCGGGGTTTGAAAACTGGTTTGGTGCGCGTCCCGAGGTTACGGACGGGCTTCGAAACGCTGTTTTGGGGTTATGAGCTTTACGCTGGGCCTGACCGGTTCTATCGGCATGGGAAAATCCACTACGGCCGGTTTTTTTGCGGATACCGGCATTCCGGTTTGGGATGCCGATGCAGCGGTGCATGAAATTTATAATGGTTCCGGTGTTGGCCCGATTTCTGTGCTGGTGCCTGCAGCAATTATTGACGGGTCGGTTGACCGCAGTATTTTGCGGGATGAAATTGCCAAGAATGATGATCTTTTAAGCAAAATTGAATCTGTTATACATCCGCTTGTCAAAAAACACCGTTCGGATTTTTTAGCCAGAAATGCAGCTGAAAAAATTGTCCTGCTGGATATTCCATTACTGTTCGAGACCGGAGCCGAAAAATGGCTGGACGCGGTTTTGGTGGTTACTGCCCCCGCCGATATACAGGAATCGCGGGTTTTGGCGCGTAAAGACATGACCAAAGACCGTTTTTTGGCAATTTTAGCGCGGCAAACTCCTGATGCCATAAAAAGAAAAAAAGCCGATTATGTGATTGATACCGCAAAGGGTATTGATGCGGCCCGAGCCGAGGTTCATACTCTGATTGATCAAATAAAAGGGCAGATCGATGCGTGAAATTGTGCTGGATACCGAAACCACGGGGCTGGACCCGAACACCGGTGATCGCATTGTTGAAATTGGCGCAGTGGAATTGTTTAACCATATGCCAACCGGAAAAACCTATCATCAATATATCAATCCGCAGCGCGATATGCCCGCAGGTGCGTTTGCGGTGCATGGGCTAAGTATGGAATTTCTATCGGATAAACCGGTTTTTGCCGATATTGCAGCGGCGTTTATCGAGTTTGTCGGCGATTCAAAAATGGTGATCCATAACGCGTCATTCGATATGAAATTCCTGAATGCAGAGCTGACATGGTGCAAAAAAGCCAAATTGCCGATGGCGCAAGCCTTGGACACATTGGAAATCGCGCGGCGTAAATATCCCGGCGCGCAAAATTCGCTGGATGCGCTTTGTCGGCGCTTTGGCATTGATAATTCAGCGCGGACCTTGCACGGGGCATTGCTCGATAGTGAAATTCTGGCCGAGGTTTATCTGGAGCTGATCGGCGGCAGACAGCCGGATTTTATGCTCTCGGTAGTGTCGAATAATGCTGAAAACGGTGGAAATAGCGATTTCAGGTCAACCCGACGGGTTAATCCCCTGCCAAAGCGCCTAACGGAAACGGAAATCGCCACCCATGATGCTTTTGTCAAAGATCTGGATGGCGATACGATTTGGTAATAATCTAGTTTTTAGGCGCTGTTTTGGCCTCGGCCTGGGCGCGACGCGATAGTTCCTGACGATAGAGCGACAGAAAATCAATCGTGTCAAGATTCAGCGGCGGGAAGCCTCCGTCATGGGTAATGTCGCTGACAATCCGGCGCAAATACGGAAAGATCTGGCGCGGGCATTCGATCAGCAAAAAGGCATGCATTTGCGGTTCAGGCACATTGTCCACCAGAAACAACCCGGCATATTCGATCTCCAGGATAAAAATCTTGTCTTCGCCAGCAGTTGCGGTGACGTTCAGCTTGATGACAATCTCGTAATTATTGCCTTCGCCTTTTTTCTTGGCGTCCAGCCCGACCTGCACGTTGAATTTTGGCTGGCCTTCGGGGTTTTTGCCTTTTTGCGCGGATACGTTTTCAAAAGACATATCGCGCACATATTGCGAAAGCACCTTCAAAACCGGAGGCGTAGGAACTTTTGGTGCGGCTGCTGCTTCGGGTTTGGCTTCATCTGCCATGATTTTATTTCCTTATGGGTAAATATTCTGGGCTGGGCTTATCATTAAATGCGATATGGTTTCAAGGTTGCTTGGTCCAGTCTGAATCGCCTCGTTTGTTGTTTTGTTTTTCGTCATCAACCACTTCGAATTCGCCTTCGATCGGGGCGCTTGGGTCATTGGCGGCGGATGCATAGATTTTTGCCTGTGCCCGCGCGGTGCCCCATTTGATAATTCCGTTGCGAATGGGTGGTACCATTAACAAAAGCCCGACTGCATCGGTAAAAAACCCCGGTGTCAGCAATAAAATACCCGCCACCAGTATCAATGCACCATGGGCCAGAAAAAATGCCGGATTGCCGCCGCGATTAACGCTGTTTTGCAAGGCTTCAAGCGTGGCGCGGCCCTGCACCCGGATTAACGCGGTGCCGATAAAGGCAGTAATGACCACAATCGCCAAGGTCGGCCAAGTGCCAAGCATGCCGCCTATTTCAATAAACAATCCGATTTCAATGATCGGAACCGCAACCAATATCAAGAATAACCACATTTTTGATCTTTCTTTTGTTATAAACAATCCGTTAAGCGGCATGGACTTGAACCGCGTCATTGCTTACATAGTTGTCATTCAGGGCAAACGCCAATGTTTGCACAATTATTTTTGTCGAAGGATCAAAAAATGGCCTCTGGTGGACTGCAATTATTAATTTTGGCTGCTGCTGCGGTGTTTATGGTTATTCGGCTTTATTCGGTTTTGGGAACCCGCGACGGGTTCGAAGGCAACCCTGAACAAAAACCAGATCGCCCGACCACCCGATTTGACGTGATCGAGGGCGGTGGCGTTGATGCGGATATAAGCGATCATGCAGACCCAGACAGCCCGACCGGACAAGCCTTGCTGGCAATGAAAAAAACCGAACCCGGATTTTCGGTTTCGGAATTTTTGTCCGGATCGCGTCAGGCGTTTGAAATGATTGTGATGGCTTTTGAAAATGGCGATCAGGAATTTTTGAAAAAATATCTTGCCCCCGATATTTTTGACAGCTTTTCCGGCGCGATTATTGCCCGCGAAGACCAGGGCCTGACGGTGGATGCCAAATTTATCGGAGTACGCGAGATTTCTTTGAAAAGCGCCAAATTTAACGAGATCGAAAAAGAAGGCGAAATCACCATTCGTTTTGTCGGGGAATTAACTTCGGTGGTCAAAGATGCAGACGGCAAAACCGTTGAGGGCAGCCCCGATGTGATCAAGAAACAAACAGCTATTTGGACATTTGCGCGCCTGATGGGCACCAATAATCCCGACTGGCTGCTTGTTGCTACGGATGAATGAGGTTCAAATCTTTCATCGGGCTGTTGTTGGCTGCATTTTTGGCAACATCCCCGCTTAAAGCTGCTGAATTTGCGTTTGTTCCATTTGCAGACCTGACCGGCTGGGCACAAGACAACCACCAACAAGCATTGGCAGTGTTTGCAAAAAGCTGCGGCAGCATTCGTTCTACGGATGATATTCCGGCAAGCGACTGGCGCGGGGTTTGTGCTTTGGCGCGAACCAATCCCGGCCCTGCCAAACGGTTTTTTGAAACACATTTCCGGCCTATTCGCATCACGCAAGGCAATAACAGCCTGTTTACCGGCTATTATGAGCCGGTTTTGCCTGGTTCACGGCATCAAACTACTGAGTATAAATATCCGCTTTACGGGGTGCCGCCGGAATTGCCACGGGGGCAGGTCTGGAAAACCCGGGCCGAGCTGGAAGACGGGGTTCTTTCGGGGCGCGGGCTGGAATTGGTCTGGTTGAATGATCCGGTGGATGCGTTTTTTGTGCATGTTCAGGGGTCTTCCCGGTTTACCCTGACCGATGGTTCGGTAATCAGGCTGGGGTTTGCCAATCGTAACGGCCATCAATATCGTTCGGTCGGGCGGCAAATGATTGAACTTGGCTTATTACAAAGCGGGCAGGCCAGTATGGGTAAAATTCGCGACTGGGTGCGGGCCAATCCGGGTTCGGGCGAAATGGCCTTGCAGTTGAATCCTTCATTTATTTTCTTTCAGGAATTGCAAATACCGGCTGATTTGGGCCCGATTGGTGCCTTGCAATTTCCGCTTACCCCGATGCGATCCATTGCGGTTGACCCAGATTTCACGCCGCTGGGCGCACCGGCATATGTAATGATGCCGGCAGGCAGCGCCAGCGTTAACCGGTTGATGATTGCCCAGGATACCGGCAGCGCCATCAATGGCGCGCAACGGGCAGATATCTTTTTTGGCTCTGGCTTGGCGGCGGGCAATGACGCGGGGCGAATCCGCTATTCCGGCCAGTTAATTACGCTAGTGCCCCGCGCCACTGCATTGCGGCTTTCGGGCCGTATGAACTGATGGCGCGCCGCAAAAAGCAGTTATCCGACGATGATCATCAGGTCTGGAATCAGCTTAAGGCATCGTTAACGCCTTTGCGGATGGAAAAGAAAACCCAGCCCGTGGTCAAACCGCCGGTTGCGCCGATATTTACCAAACCGAAATCAAGGCTTTCCAAACCGTTAACCAAAATTGGTCGCAGCATTGCCGAACCGGATATCCGGTTTGATCTTGCACCCGATGTTATGGTTGGCTTAGCGCAATCACCCCAAAATATGGACCAACGCACCCATACAAAAATGCGGAAGGGAAAATTGCGCCCCGAGGCCAGGCTGGATCTGCACGGAATGCGCGCCGCCCATGCCCATACCGAATTGCTGGGGTTTGTGCAGCGCTGCCATAGCGATGGAAAACGGCTGGTTCTGGTGATTACCGGCAAAGGCAGCAAATCTGGCGACGAGGCCGGGATTATGCCTTCGCGTCAAGGTGTTTTGCGGCAATCCCTACCGCATTGGTTATCGGCTGCAAATATGCGGGGTATGATATTGCAAATCACCCCTGCGCATATTCGCCATGGCGGTGGCGGGGCTTATTATATCTATCTCAAAAGAAAAGGCCGCCCGTAACAGGCGGCCTTTGGATCAGGGTTAACCTTGCTTAGAATGGCAGCGGTGTGCCATTTGCCGTAACGCCTTGGGGCGAAAATTCGATCT
This sequence comes from Paracoccaceae bacterium, assembly GCA_021648225.1. GTDB lineage: Bacteria > Pseudomonadota > Alphaproteobacteria > Rhodobacterales > Rhodobacteraceae > UBA3077. The sequence continues at coordinate 13,252 of JAKITE010000003.1, read as the reverse complement.
CGGATATAAATTGATCCGCAACATCGCCGGGGCGGGCAAATGCCATCATCATGCCCATACCCATGCCAACCTGTTCAGCCGGAATCAGGCCGAGTTCAACCAGACCATTGGCCAGTGCCTGAATACCGGTAAGGGTTACGGTTACCGAACCGGTCGGGAAGGGAAAGCCCATTGAATTGTCAATCAGGGCCGAACCGTTGGCCATAAGACTAACGCCAGCTGCGCTCAGGCTTAGTTCGTTAATGGCAATATCCTGAATTTCGCCAATATCGGCGGGATTGCCGCTATTGAAGGCTGCTTCGGGGTTGTTCCAGTCAATGGCAGATTTCACATTGGCGGTTACGTCGATCACCATGCTGGCGGGGTCACGCGAAATAACCTGACCGGGATCAAAAATCGACATCAGCGATTCAGACACCGCAAGGTTTTGCAAAGAGAAAAAGATCTTGGCTTCTTCAAAAGCATCGCCGGTGGAGAATGGCAGAGAAATCAGCATATCCGCGCTGTCGATTGTCATGTCAAAGGGCGGGATCGGCATGCCACCGAGGTTGAGTTTGCTAAAGGAATATTCAGCCGCGCCGGCAACCTGACCAAAAGTAAAACGGCCATTTTCCATACGTGCTTCAACGGTTCCGCCTTCGGATGTGGCGGAATAGACGATGTCCATATTACGATCACTCATTGAAGAACTGCCGGTTGATGCCCCCATGGACAATTCAATAAACGCGTTCAAAGCGCCGGACATATATTCGGGCATGCGGTCTTCGTCGACTGCAAAAAAGCTGAGCGCATATTCCAGATCAGCCAGAGTGCCAGCGCCTTTTGTGACTTCCTGCTCGGGAGAGGTGAAATCAAAGGTATAAGATATGTTGTCAAAGCTGCCGCTATTGGTGATCAGCATGGTTGCCATGGAAATCGAGAAATCCTCGGCAAAGTTTTCCAGCGTTATGTCAAGCGCGCGCAAAAACGGGTTATCACCCCCATCTGCAGTAATCGACAGGCTATCGGCACGAACGGAATAGTTCAGGGTTTCTGCATCCTGGCCACTGGATAAACCATCGGCGGTAACCGTCAGGCCGCTATTGGCGATGTTCAACACTAGCGGTGCGGGAAAGCTGTCATCATTGATGGTAACCGTGGCAACCGGCGAAAGTGTAAAGGTCACCTGGCCCGGCATGGTTGCGGATGGCACTGCTTTTAGCCAATTGGCCTCGATAACAACTTCACCATCGGGGGCCGAGATAAACAGATCAATATATTCAACCGAATTATCCGCACCGATATTGCGTTCGGAAAACGAGACGATGCCGCCGGATTGGGTGGTCATACCGGAAATTCCGTCAAACAACCCGACAAGATCGTCTTGGGCCATGACCACGGATGATGATCCGATCATCAACGCGGTCGAGATGCCTAAAATTCTATTTTTCATTATAATCTTTCCTTTGTTTCTAAAGAATCGGTCAATTTTAACAATCGAACCAGTTACGATCAACTTTTTTGAATCAATGCCAAGCCTTATGTAGGCGCAATTTTTATCAAGATCAAAGCACATATCGCGAAATATCGGTGCTGCGCGATAATTCGCCAAGATGTTTTTCAACAAAATCCGCATCAACCGTAACACTGTCACCGCCGCGATCGGGGGCTTCAAAGCTTAGTTCCTCGAACACCCGTTCCAACACCGTATACAGCCGCCGTGCGCCAATGTTTTCGACCGAGTGGTTTACTTCGGCCGCAATTTTGGCCAGCGCGGCAATGCCGTTTTTGGTGAAATCAACCGTTACCTGTTCGGTGGCCATCAACGCCGTATATTGTAAGGTCAAGGCATTGTCGGTTTCGGTCAATATCCGCACAAAATCTTGTTCGGTCAGGGCGCGCAGTTCCACACGGATCGGCAGGCGGCCTTGTAATTCCGGCAGCAGATCGCTGGGTTTGGCAATGTGGAATGCGCCCGAGGCGATAAACAGGATATGGTCGGTTTTAACGGGGCCGTATTTGGTAGACACAGTTGTGCCCTCGATCAAGGGCAGCAAATCGCGCTGCACGCCTTCGCGCGAAACATCGCCGCCGCGCGCATCGCTGCGCGCGCAAACCTTGTCGATTTCATCCAGAAAAACAATGCCGTGCTGTTCCACCGCCTCAATGGCTTTGGCATTAATAGCTTCTTCATCCAGCAATTTATCAGCTTCTTCTGCGACCAGCAATTTATAGCTGTCTTTGACCTTCACCTTTTTACGCGTGGTGCGCCCGCCCATGGCTTTGCCAAACATATCGCCAAGGTTCAGCATACCCATACCAGCGCCGGGCTGACCGGGGATGTCCAGCATTTGCATGGGGTTGGAGGTATCGGCCATTTCAAGCTCGATCTCTTTATCGTCCAGTAAGCCATCGCGCAGTTTTTTGCGAAACATTTCAAGGGTTTGTTCGCGGGCATCCTCACCAGCCAAAGCAGTTAAAACCCTGTTTTCTGCGGCTTTATGGGCGCGGGCTTTTACGTCTTCGCGCATGGTATCGCGGGTCATCATGATGGCGCTATCAACCAGATCACGGATGATCTGTTCGACATCGCGGCCCACATAGCCGACTTCGGTAAATTTTGTCGCCTCGACCTTTAGAAACGGCGCATTGGCCAGTTTGGCCAGCCTGCGCGAAATTTCGGTTTTGCCCACGCCGGTTGGCCCGATCATCAGGATGTTTTTAGGGTATACCTCATCGCGCAGGTCATCCGCCAATTGGCTGCGCCGCCAACGATTGCGCAGGGCCACGGCCACAGCACGTTTGGCATCGTTCTGACCAATGATAAAACGGTCAAGTTCCGAGACAATTTCCCGGGGGGTAAGATCAGTCATGTGTTTTCCGTATAAGGGGGTAAGCGTTTTTTCAGGGGAAAGTCAGGCAAGCGCACCATGATGCTGGCGCGGATTTGCGCCCACCATGTGCCTAGAACCGTTATAAACACCCCGATGGTTAAAAAGGTGGCAATGGATGCAAATTCTCCGCCGCCGGAATTGCCATCAAAAGCGGCATAAATCAAAAAGCCCATGTAAAGTATGCCTGCGGTCAGGAACGAGCGGCGATCAATGATTAGCGCAATAATCGAAATTGCCAGCAATGCCAGCGATGTAAGGGTATATCCCAATGCGCCGCCGGTGTTGAACAGGGTTAGCCCAACCGTGTTGACAATTGCCACCGCCGCCAGCACATGCAGCCAAAAGCCCGAGGCAGCAAACCGGCTGACGCGGTGCGGGTCTTTGGTGTCAAAATACATCGCCAGAATAAATATCAATACCCCGAAAACCATGGTGGCCATCGGAAAATAGCTGGCATTGTTCAAATCGAATATCCCTTGGCGCAGTTCAAACACATCCAGCACATTGGGCGACATGATGGCGGCAATCGCCAGTGCCACAACCGCGCCATAAAGACCGAATAAAAACATCGAAAACGGCAATTTGAATATCTTGAACCAAAGCGCCATCGCCACCATGCCGATCAGCGCGGTATATAGAAAATCATATTCTGACGGGTTGACCGGATCAAAAAACAACACAAAGAAAAACGCGCCGATATTTCCGGCAAAAACCGTAGCCAGAAAAATACTGGGCAGGTTCATACGTCGTTTCAGGGTAAAATAAAACGCCATGGCAAAGCTGATCACTGCGCCAAATAATGAAACATAAATACTGCCTTGCGCCACAATCAGCCAGATCAAACCGCCGCTGAACAACATGCCCAGACCGACGGTTACAAAAATCTCGGCAAAACCTTTGAATAATTCAAACGGTTCGTCATCAACCTGCATATGTTCGCGAAACCCGAGCCGGCTTTCGGCAAAAATCTGCAAACGGCTGGCCTGAACTTCGGACAGGATATTGGCAGCCACCGCCGCGCGAATGTCATTCATGTTGAAATCAGGCATCTATGCTCTCCACAATCATGTTGCCATTGGTAAACACGCAAATTTCGGCGGCGATTTCCAGCGCGCGGCGGGCGATTGCCTCGGCATCACGGTCGCTATCCATCAATGCCCGTGCAGCGGCCAGCGCAAAATTGCCGCCCGAACCCACAGCGGCAATATCGTTTTCGGGTTCCAGCACATCGCCAGCGCCGGTGATGATAAACAAGTCTTTGCCATCCGTGACAATCAGCATTGCCTCAAGATTTTTCAGGTATTTATCGGTGCGCCAGTCTTTGGCCAGTTCCACCGATGCGCGGGCCAATTGCCCTGGCGAGGCTTCCAATTTGGCCTCCAGCCGTTCCAAAAGCGTAAACGCATCTGCGGTTGACCCTGCAAATCCGCAAACCACATCATGGCCACCGGGGGATATGCGCCGCACCTTGCGGGCAGATCCTTTGATCACGGTATTGCCAAGGCTGACCTGCCCATCGCCTGCAATCACTACTTTGCCATTTTTGCGCACGCCAACAATGGTGGTGCCGTGCCATCCCGGGAAATTTGAATTTTCGCTCATAACCTGCCTTTTGCTGTCTTGGGCATGGATATAGTCAGAGATGCGGCATTATGCCAGAGGGCGCATGATTTTAACCATGCGCCCATAAGCGGTTTTATTCCCCGAACCCGTAGGTTTCGGTGACAAAATCAATGTCTTTGTCACCGCGCCCCGACAGGTTAAGCAATATTGATTTGCCGGGATGGTTTTTGGCTTCGCGCATAGCAAATGCCACCGCATGCGCGGTTTCGAGCGCTGGAATAATGCCCTCCAGACGCGACAGCGCATAAAACGCATCCAGCGATTCCCTGTCATCCGCCGTGGTATAATTCACCTTACCGATTTTCTGCAAATAGGCATGTTCCGGCCCGACACCGGGGTAATCAAGGCCCGATGCAAGGGTGTTGACCGGCGCAGGTTCGCCCGCATCATCCAGCAATACCTTGGTGGCAAAACCATGGATGGCACCATCAACCCCGTAAGTCAGGGTTGCGGCGTGATCGCCCAATTTTGAAGATGTGCCAAGTGGTTCAACCCCGTAAAGCTCCACGGCCTCATCATCAAAAAACCCTGAAAACAACCCGATGGCATTGGAGCCACCACCAACACAGGCCGCGACAATATCGGGTAATTCGCCGGTCATTTCTATAAATTGCTCGCGCGATTCAATGCCGACGATTTTCTGGAAATCCCGCACCATCATTGGAAACGGATGCGGCCCAACCACCGAGCCAATGCCAAATAATGCATGATCGGCCTGCGCGATATAGCTGCCAAAGGCGCTATCTACTGCCTCTTTCAAGGTTTTTGCGCCTTCGCCCACGGGCACCACAGTGGCTCCCAGCAATTTCATGCGGGTCACATTAGGCGCTTCTTTGGCCATGTCGACCTCACCCATATGAATTTCGCATTCCATACCAAAATAGGCCGCTGCTGTGGCCAAAGCCACGCCGTGCTGGCCCGCACCGGTTTCGGCAATCAGTTTGGTTTTGCCCATATGTTTGGCCAATAACCCTTCGGCCATGCAATGGTTCAGTTTATGGGCGCCGGTATGGTTCAGGTCTTCGCGTTTGGCGTATATTTGCGCACCACCGGAGATTTCCGACAGGTTTTTCAGGTGGGAAATCGGGGTGGGGCGGCCCTGGAAATGTTTGCGGATATAGCGCAGATCATTGATGTATTCGGCTGATTTTGACAGCACATCATAAGCGGCACAAATTTCGGCAAAATGCGGGACCAGCGGCGGCGGCAACATCGCGCCGCCATAATCGCCATACATGCCATTACGATCAGGCACGGTTTTCAAATAAGGTTTCATATCGTCTCCTGTTGTTTTTTTGTAATGCCAGTAGGCAAATAATTTCCAACAGGTTCAAGGTTATTTTAACGAATAGGTGCAAATTCCGCATCGGAAAGGCTGCAATCCTGCACCACATCAACCCCGCATTGGCGCAAATCCAGGTCTTTGGTAAGGCAAATTCGGGCCTCCTGAATGCGGCCTTGTTTGCAGGTGATGGTGATTTGGTCAGCGGTTATTTCCGGGTTTGATTCCATAAATGCGTCTTCGATTATGCGAGCAGGTAAGCGATATGTCTGGTCAATCTGGCGCAAAACCTCGGGGCGATTGATGCTTTCATAGGCTTGGCGGGTGGCATCGAAATAGGCCTCCGCGCTTAACCCCGAACAGCGCCCGTGCTTTTTCCATTGATACCACGCAAGGCCGCCGGTGCCCATAATATCGGCCATTCCAGCGGTTTGGCGGCGGGATGGATCGTGCGCGGATGTTGTGCAAAATTCGGGCCAGCCCTGTTCATATTGGGGCCAAAGCCCATGCACGGTAAAACCGAATCCGGTGTCCGCATTACATTGCGGAGAATCGCGGTCATCGCCTTCCAATGCGCACCAGCTCGGGGTCCAGCTCAGGGCCAGAACATAATAATCGAATTCACCGGCGCGGTCGGTTTGGGCAAAAACCGGGCTGGCAAATGCCGCCAAAACAAAGCTCTTTAATATTCTTTTCATTAGGTCTATATACAGGTTTAATTTCCCCACGAAAACCTGAATTTGCTTACGAGCACTTGGTTTTGCCAGTGGATCAACTGTGGATATGGAGAATTATTATGGCGCTTCCGATTATGGCAAAAGCAACCGCTGTCTGGCTGGTTGACAACACGATGCTCAGCTTTCCCCAGATCGCAACCTTTTGTGGTTTGCATGATTTGGAAGTAAACGGCATTGCCGATGGCGAGGTTGCGGTTGGTGTTAAGGGTTTTGATCCGATTGCCAACACTCAACTGACCAAGGAAGAAATCGCGCGCTGCGAGGCAGACCCGAAAGCCAAGCTGGAACTGATGTATAATCCTGCTGCCGAAGGCGAGATGAAACGCAAAGGCCCGCGGTATACGCCATTGTCAAAACGTCAGGATCGCCCTGCTGCGATTGCATGGCTGGTGAAATTCCACCCCGAGCTGACCGATGGCCAGATCTCCAAGCTGGTTGGCACCACAAAGCCCACAATTGTGGCCATCCGTGAACGCACCCACTGGAATATCTCCAACATTCAACCGATTGATCCGGTTGCGCTGGGCATGGCACGGCAAATCGAGCTGGATACCGCAGTGGCCAAAGCCGCCGCCAAAAAGGCCAAAGAAGGCGGTGTGATGTCGGACGAAGAACGCATGAAACTGGTTTCAACCGAGCAGAGCTTGCAGGTCGAAGAAGCACGCCCGATGCCGTCAAATGTTTCCGGTCTGGAAAACTTTGCGCTGAGCGATGAGCCGGAAGAAAAAGAATTGCTGGTGGATGCAGATAGCCTGTTTAACCTGCCAAAGGGTGATGATCAGCCGGATACGGAGTAATTTCTGCTAAGGTATTGATATTGGACTCATAATCTAAAGCCTTGTTTTGCTGAATAAATTTCTTGATTTGTTCACGTATCTATGTGAATCTGCATAAAACAAGGCGACCCATCCTGCAAGAAAAGCCGCCTTGAAACCTATTACTTTTTAGGTTTTTTAATCGTAACGACAACATGGGTGCGGGATAGTTTCCGCGCCTTTGCCACCGTGGTAAATTTGCCTGTTACAGCACTTCTACCAATTTTACGAATTTTTGCCATTTGGATACTCCTTATGACATCTGACAAGCAGGGCTTGCCCCCTCGACACCAGTTGTGCCGCCGTTATCAGCACTAGGGGTTGAGGATCTCGCATATCAAACCTACAAGATGTAGGGGATTTGAGTCGAGTCATTTGTTTATCTGCTATTTCAACAGCTTAAATCGAATCATTGTTTTTTAACAGCACGGCTAACACCGCGTGCTCTACCGAGCGAAGCGAGGCCATGGCTGCTGCGCGCCCCGTTATTTTGCGAATGCAAATACACGGGCGATTGAGGGGGCGCTCCCGCAGTCCAGCGCCGGAATTGCTGGCGCAATTCGACCCTTCCCTTTGGGCTTAGCCTCGCTTCGCTCGGCTTTGGCTTAGCGCGCTACTGCGCCCAACCTTCACTTCGCATTTCATTCAGGCGCGACGCGGTGCGTTCAAATTCAAACGCGCCTTTGCCGTGTGGATACAGCTGTTCCGGTTCGGCAGCTGCCGAGCATAACAGCCGCACTTTGGCCTCATATAAGGCATCAATCAGGGTAACAAATCGTTTGGCTTCGTTTTGGTTTTCAGCCTTCAAAATCGGGATATTATCCAGAATAAGCACACGGATCGCGTCAGCTATTGCCAGATAATCGCCCGGGCCAAGCGGTTTACCGCAAAGATCAGCAAAAGAGGCCCGCGCCACGCCGTTATGAAAAGCAGGGATCACCAGATTGCGGGTCTTGCGTTTCAGGGTCAGGGGTTTTGCAGGCACCCCGGCCAGAACATCCCAGCGATTATCAAGGCATTTTGTAGCCACTGCCCCCAGCGGCGTGTGATAATTGATTTTGCCGCTCAGCCGGTTTTGGCGGTGGTCATCGCCATCCGAGATATGAAATACCTCCAACTTGTCTTTGATTTTTTCAATAAACGGCACAAAAAGCTGCCTGTTCAGCCCGTCTTTATACAGATCATCAGGGTGGCGGTTGGATGTCGCCACGATAATCACCCCGCGCGCAAACAGCTTTTCAAACAGCCGCCCGACAATCATGGCATCGGCAATATCGCTGATCTGCATTTCGTCAAAACACAGCAAAGCCGCAGAATCGGCAATGCGCTGGCTGACCTGCACAATCGGATCTTTAACCCCGTGTTGACGCGCGATGTGGATGCCTTCGTGCACCTCTTGCATAAAGCCGTGAAAATGCACGCGACGTTTGGGTTCAATTGGGGCATTTTCGAAAAACAGGTCCATCAACATGGATTTGCCACGCCCGACCCCGCCATACATATAAAGTCCGGGAATTGCAGATTCAGCAATGTTTTCCCGCCCCCAGCCAAAAATCCCGAGGCCGATTTTCTTGGGTTTGACAGGGTCATAATCTTTTAGCCGGTTATGCAGAATTTGTAGTTTTTCCACAGCCAGCCGCTGGCCTGCATCGTCATTTAGCGTGCCATCACGCAGCATGTCGCGATAGGCGTGTAACGGGCCGGGATGGGTTTGTGTTATGTTCATTTTAGCCGATCATACCCAGTATTTTATTAACCGTGTTTAGATTGCGCGCCGTGCAATCCACGCCTGCCAGCCGCTCAATCTTTTCCGCCAGTTTGGAGCGGCCAATGCCATCGGGCGCATGCAAATAAATGGCTTTGCTGGTCACTGATATACGCTCCGAAGGTTTACGCAAGGTATCGCTGGTTATGTGGTCAAATTGAAACGGTTCTGCCACAAACCAGATATGCAACTGGTTGCCGATTGCATCCGGCACGGGGGTGGCAGCGGCAATGGCTTTGAAATTTTCGGCTGAGAGCAGCAAGACGCAGGGGCGAAACCCTTTGTTGATCTCAATGATGTTGGCGATGTTTTCGGGGTTAAGATTTCCCTCAAAAACCGCATTGCCACTTTGGATATAAGTTCGAACATCCGCGGCCCCAAGCGAGGTCAGAATGTTCGCCAGGTCAGCCATTGGCAATTTGCCATGACCGCCCACATTTATACCGCGCAGAAGAAGAACAGAATTTTTCATTTGACCTCACGTGTTGAGATTTATTACCCCAACAACGAATTTAGATCAAACTTGCTAATTAGTGCATTGGTAAGTGCGAACAACTTGCTCTCTTATGCACCGACCGTCGGCGTTAGTCGCTAAGCAAATAAGCGCGTCATTTGCATATGGTTGCGCGCCCGAAAAGCCCCAACCATTGCAACGCCCCGTAGCAGCTTGCTGTGCGGCAAACCAGTTTACAGACGGCCGAGCGGCTGGATGGCGCTCATACGACATTTGAACCGACCCAGCACCAAGATTACCTCCGGTTGCTTGTGGAATTATTGCTGGAGTTTCGATTCCAACACACCCCACCAATAATAGCGAGGCTGCAATAGTAAAATTAATTTTCATAAAGCTTCTTTCAATTTATAGCCGTGTCAATCTATCAACATACAACTATTTAATACAGATTTATTTGATTGTTGCAATTCCAAAATGGCGCTAAGAATGTAAGTTGCAGCATAACTTGACTCTGCTTCAATAGCGCTATATTCACCCCCCAACTTCCGGAAGTTTTAACCTTCCGGTCCCCGTATCGGGGATCGCCACCAGTCAGCGTGTTACGCCCACTGGTGCGTTTGTCGTTTGTTTGGCCCGAAAGGCGCAGTTGATGTTTGAGAATCTGTCCGACCGCCTAGGCGGTGTTTTTGATAAACTAACCCGTCAGGGTGCGCTGTCGGATGCCGATGTGGCAACCGCCCTGCGCGAAGTCCGCGTGGCTTTGCTGGAGGCGGACGTTTCCCTGCCCGTGGCACGCGATTTTGTCAAAGCCGTGCAGGAAAAGGCCACCGGCCAGCAGGTTACCAAATCTATTACCCCCGGTCAGCAAGTTGTCAAAATTGTTAATGACGAATTAGCGGCGATGCTGGGCAGCGATGATCCAAAAGCGGCCGAGCTGAAAATTGATAATCCGCCAACCCCTATTTTGATGGTGGGTTTGCAGGGTTCCGGTAAAACCACTACGACGGCCAAACTGGCTAAACGCCTGACGGAAAAAGAAAATAAACGGGTGCTGATGGCCAGCCTCGATATTTACCGCCCTGCTGCGATGCACCAGTTGGCAGTATTAGGCACCCAGATCGGTGTGGATACTCTGCCGATTGTCGAGGGCCAGACAGCCGTGCAAATCGCCAAGCGCGCCAAACAACAAGCGACCCTTGGCGGTTATGATGTTTATATGCTTGATACGGCGGGGCGGTTGTCAATTGACGACACGCTGATGGCCGAGGTCGAGGCCGTGCGCGAGGCCACCAAACCCCGCGAAACATTGTTGGTAGTTGATGGGCTTACCGGCCAGGACGCGGTGCATACTGCTGAAAATTTTGATGATCGTATTGGCATAACCGGCGTTGTATTAACCCGTATGGATGGCGACGGGCGTGGTGGTGCGGCGCTGTCGATGCGCGCCATCACCGGCAAACCAATCAAATTTGTTGGTCTTGGCGAAAAAATGGACGCGCTGGAGGAATTTGACCCCAGCCGTGTTGCCGGCCGAATTCTGGGTATGGGTGACATTGTCGGCCTTGTTGAAAAAGCCCAGGAAACCATTGAGGCCGCACAGGCCGAACGCATGATGAAGCGGTTCCAGAAAGGGTTGTTCAACATGAACGACCTGAAATCGCAGCTGGAACAAATGCAAAAGATGGGCGGCATGGAAGGCCTGATGGGCATGATGCCCGGCATGGGCAAGATGAAAAAACAGATGGATGCGGCGGGCATGGATGACCGTGTGATCACGCGTCAGATTGCCCTAATCCAATCCATGACCAAACGCGAACGCGCCAACCCTAAACTGTTGCAAGCCAGCCGCAAAAAACGCATTGCCAAAGGTTCAGGCATGGAGGTCTCGGACCTCAATAAATTGCTGAAAATGCAACGCCAGATGGGCGATATGATGAAAAAGATGGGTAAAATGGGCAAAAAAGGCCTGATGCGTCAAGGCATGGGCGCATTGATGGGCAAAGGTGCCGGTTCTGCGCAACAAGGCATGCCGGGTGTGCCAACAGGCGGTATGCCTGATTTTGGCACGGGTGGCGGATTGCCGTCTGATTTGTCGGGGTTTGGGAAAAAGAAATGACTGCTATTCCAACAATTGAAACTGACCGACTAATCTTACGCGAGCCTAGATTGGCTGACCAAGATGGATTCACCAATTTTTTGATGTCCAGCCGCGCCCAATTTGCAGGTCGCACCGACAATAAAGCCGAGGCGGTTCAAGAGTATTTGGAAATGATCGAATTTTGGAAGAACTTCGATTTGGGCACGTTTGTAATTGAACGGAAAGACAACAGTGTTGCAATTGGTCATGTTGGTGGGCTGAAACCAGAAGGTTGGCCGGAGTGTGAACTAGGTTGGTCGATTTGGCGCGACGAAGACGAAGGCCTTGGATTCGCATCGGAAGCAGCGACTGCAATGTTGGATTATGCATTTGGTACTTTGAACTGGAAAACTGCAGTCAGTTATGTTGCCCCTGACAACAAAAAATCTATCAAAATGACCGAAAAATTGGGTGCTGTGCTGGACGTTGATGCAGCCAAGCCCGAAGGCGTCAGATGTCTTGTTTATCGCCATCCCGCACCGGAGGCTATTTAATGATTCCCTCCATCCAGACCAAACGCCTGACATTACGCGGCCCTCAATTTGGGGACTTTGACGCGTATGCAGCGTTTTATAAGCAACAGCGTTCAAAATTTGTAGGCGGGCCTGATAGCACGGTTGGCGAGTCTTGGCGCGGATTTGCAGCATTGGCAGGGCAGTGGATGCTGCGCGGGTATGGCAAGTATATCGTCACTCTGAATGATGGCACAGCAATTGGCCATGTTGGGCCGCGACATCCAATTGAATTGCCTGAATGCGAAATGGGCTGGTGTCTTTGGTCAGAAGATTTTGAGGGCAAGGGTTATGTTTTGGAGGCAATGAAAGCGTTGCAGCTAAACAGTTTTGAATGTTTGAACTGGACCGATTGCGTTAGCTATATTGATCCAGAAAATACTACTTCGATCGCTGTTTCCGAACGGCTTGGCGCTGTCATTGACCCAACCGCCCATCACCCATCAGGCGATAAAAGCTGCATCGTTTACCGCCACCAAACCCCGGAGGCCATACAATGACCCCTGACCAAACCCGCGCCGCTGAAATCTTGCAAGGTCACCGCAAAAGCATTGACCGACTCGATTCGATCCTTGTTTACACGCTTGGCGAACGGTTCAAGCATACCCAAGCGGTGGGCGAGCTAAAGGCAAAACACGACCTGCCCGCATCGGACCCCGCGCGCGAGGCTACACAAATTGCACGTTTGGAAGAATTGGCTGGCAAAGCCGATCTCGACCCAGAATTTGCCAAGAAATTCCTGAACTTCGTTATATCCGAGGTCATCAGGCATCACGAGAATACTAAAAACAACAAATAACGCGGGCGACCCCCGTATCTTAAGGAGAATACAATATGTCTGTTAAAATTCGTCTGGCCCGTGGCGGCTCTAAAAAGCGCCCTTTTTATCGCATTGTTGTGGCTGACAGCCGCATGCCGCGCGATGGTCGTTTTATTGAAAAAATCGGCACCTATAACCCGTTGCTGGCCAAAGACAGTGAAGATCGGGTGAAAATTGATCTTGATCGGGTTAAACACTGGATGGATGAAGGCGCGCAGGTCACCGACCGCGTTT
>JAKITE010000056.1 GCA_021648225.1 Paracoccaceae bacterium | reverse complement strand
TTCAGAGCATCCCTTCGCGTTGCAGTTTTTTACGCGCTAATTTGCGCGAACGCCGCACGGCTTCGGCCTTTTCACGGGCTTTCTTGACGGAGGGCTTTTCAAAATGTTGCTTAAGCTTCATTTCACGAAAAACGCCTTCACGCTGAAGTTTCTTTTTCAGGGCACGAAGCGCCTGATCAACGTTGTTATCACGAACCATTACCTGCATGGTGTAGTCACCACCTCTCTAATAAAGTTGCAAAATTGCAGGAAACCGCCGTATATCAGCGGCATAGGAAATTGTCTAGGGTGCGATCATGGCCAACAAAAAGAAATCCGAATCCGATCATATCGCCGAGGTCACCGAAAAAGTGGTTTTGGCTGCGCTGGAACATGTGGTTTTTGACGGGTGGAGCGATGCAACACTGGCAGCCGCCATAACCGATTCCGGTGTTGATGCCGCCTTGGCCAAACTGGCCTTTCCACGCGGCGCCATTGATCTGGCATTGGCATTCCATTATCGCGGTGACGCGGCAATGACCCGCGCCATGGCCGCACTTGACCTTGAAAACATGCGCTATTCTGCACGCGTGGCCAAGGCAATATCCCTGCGCCTTGAATTCGCCGTGCCCGACAAAGAAGCCGTGCGTCGCGGGGTTACGTTTTTTGCCCTGCCGATTCACGCCGCTGACGGCGCGCGGGCGGTCTGGCATACATCCGATGCCATCTGGAATGCGCTGGATGATACATCGCGCGATGTGAACTGGTATACCAAACGCATGACCTTATCAGCGGTATATTCGTCTTGTGTGCTGTTTTGGCTGGGGGACGAATCAGCCGGCCATGATGATACCGAGGCATTTATAGATCGGCGTATCGAAAACGTAATGCAGTTTGAAAAAACCAAAGCAAAATTTAAAAAATCCGCGCTGGGCAAAGCATTTGCCGCTGGTCCGGGAAAGTTTTTTGCAACCGTAAAGGCGCCGGTCTGGCCCGAAGAAAATAATACACAGGATTAAAAAATGGCACTAAGCGAAAATATCTGGACATGGTTCAATGGCGACTGGAAGGTCGGAAACCGCGCTATAATAGGCATTGCCGATCACGGCGCATGGCAAGGCACCATGGTGTTTGACGGCGCGCGCCATTTTGAAGGCGTGACCCCTGATCTGGACCTGCACTGCCAGCGCATCACCCGTTCAGCCGAGGCCATGGGCATGTTCAGCCCTTATACTGGCGCCGAAATCGAAAAACTGATCCGCACCGGCATCCGCTATTTCAAAAAAGGCACAGAGATTTACCTGCGCCCGATGATGTGGTCGGTTGAAGGCACGGCCTCGATCATCGACGCAGACCCGAATTCCACCGCATTTGCGATCTGTCTAGAAGAATTGCCGATGTCAAAACCCGGGCCAATGGCCCTAACCATCAGCCCCTATCGTCGCCCGCGCCAAGACACCGCCCTGACCGAAGCCAAAGCCGCCTGCCTTTACCCCAATAATGCCCGCATTGTTTTTGAGGCCCGCAAGCGCGGTTTTCAAAATGCGCTGTCGATGGATCTGGACGGAAATATCGCCGAAACCGCCTCGACCAACATATTTATGTATCGCGACGGGGTGTTTCTAACCCCCAAGCCCAACGGCACGTTTTTGAACGGTATTACCCGTCAACGGGTGATCGGGCTGATGCGCGATGCGGGCCATACGGTGGTTGAAGAAACCCTGAGGCCCGAAGATTTCGCAGAGGCCGAGGAAATGTTTATGACCGGCAATGCCAGCAAGGTTATGCCGGTAACGCGGTTTGAAACCCGTGATTTGCCAACCGAACGCGGCATGATGGTGCGCGGTCTTTACTGGGATTACGCCCATGCGCGCGGTTGAAATATCAAGGTCCGGCGGGCCGGAGGTTTTAAGGCTGATTGATGCACCCATGCCCGAATGCGGGGCAGAGGAAATATTGATCAAAATAGCCGCCGCAGGGGTCAACCGCCCCGATGTATTGCAACGTGCCGGCGCCTATGCCCCGCCCCCCGATGCATCGCCATTGCCCGGGCTGGAATGCAGCGGTGAGGTTGTGGCCAAAGGCGCAGGCGTGTCGCGCTGGCAGATCGGCGACAAGGTTTGCGCCCTGTTGCCCGGCGGTGGTTATGCCGAATTTGCCATCACCCACCAAGACCACGCCTTACCCATTCCAGACGGGCTAACCATGGTGCAGGCCGCAGCCCTGCCGGAAACCTTTTTTACCGTTTACAGCAACGTTTTTATGCGCGGCGGGCTGAAGGCAGGCGAGCGTTTTCTGGTGCATGGCGGCAGTTCCGGCATCGGCACCACCGCCATTCAACTGGCCAATATTTTTGGTGCACGGGTATTTACCACGGCGGGCAGCGATGAAAAATGTGGCGTCTGCAAAAGCCTCGGGGCGGAGCGGGCGATCAATTATCGCAATGAGGATTTTGTTGCGATCACAAAGGAATTGACCAACGGCAAGGGCGTTGATCTGATTCTTGATATGGTTGGCGGTGATTATATTGCGCGCAATATTCGCGCGCTTGGCACCGATGGCCGGCTGGTGATGATTGCCTTTCTGAATGGCCCAAAAGCCGAGCTGAATTTTGCCCATATCATGGTCAAACGCCTGAAACTTACGGGGTCAACCTTGCGGCCCCAATCGGTGCAGGCCAAAGCACAAATCGCGGCGGAGCTGCGCGAAAAAGTCTGGCCCCTGATTTCCGCAGGCCGTATCGCGCCGGTGATGGATTCGACATTTCCGCTGGAACAAGCCGTTGATGCCCATCACCGCATTGAAAGCAGCGATCATATTGGCAAAATTGTGCTAACCCTTGATTGATCCCGCCCGACCAATTGAATCATAGTCAAACCCCGCCTGAACCGCTTTTTGCACATCGAATATATTGCGCAAATCCACCAACCTAGGCACATGCATGGCCTGCGCTAGCCGCGCCAGATCAAGGGCTTTGAATAGATCCCATTCGGTTAATATCACCACTACATCCGCATTTTTTGCAGCCTCATAGGGGTTTTCAACCCAGTCAACACCGGTAAAAACGGTTTTCCCGTTCTCTGCCCCCATCGGGTCTGTGGCAGTGATTTTTGCGCCCAAATCCTGCAAGGCCGGAATAAATACTGTCGAAACACTGTTGCGAAGATCATCGGTATTGGCCTTGAAGGTCACGCCGAATATGGCAATCCGTTTGCCCGTAACCATCCCGCCGCACATATCGACAATCTTTTGCAGCATGGCGTTCTGGTGGGTGTCATTCGATGCAATCACCGCCTGCACGATCTCCAGCTGATGATCCAGCGCCTTTGATTGAAACGCCAAGGCGCGAATATCTTTGGGAAAACAAGACCCGCCGATGCCCGGCCCGGCCTGCAAAAATTGGTTGCCGATGCGGGTATCCAGCCCGATGCCTTTGGTCACCTCGTCAATATCGGCCCCCACCGTTTCGCAATAAAGCGCCAGTTCGTTCACAAAAGCCAGCTTGGTGGTCAGAAATACATTGGCGGCATATTTGGTCAACTCGGCACTGGTGGTGCTGGTGTTAACGATGCGTTCAGCAGGCAGGTTCAGGGGGGCGTATAGTTGCTCCATCAAGGCAAAACCGCGCGGCGAGCTGGCACCAATCACCAGCCGGTCGGGCTGCATGAAATCTTGCACGGCGCTGCCCTGGCGCAGAAATTCGGGGTTGCTGATGGTTTCCAGCCCGGTTTGCGCCGCGATTTTCGCACTGGTGCCCGGCGGCACGGTTGATTTCATCACCACGGCTTTGGGTGGTTTTTCCATGGCTGCAATCAGGTCTGCAACCCCAAAAACCTGCGAAAGATCAGCCGAACCATTTTCAGCCAAAGGCGTGCCAACCGCAATGATACACAGGTCCGGTGCCGTAGCCGTGGTTGAAAAGGACAGGTTTTTGTTTTGCAAAAGCGTATCAATGCCGGGTTCATAAAACGGCACGATCCCCGATTGAAGGGTGGCGACTTTGTCTGCATCTATATCGATACATTCCACATCATGGCCCAGCTCTGACAGGCAAGCGCCGGTGACCAAACCCACATATCCACACCCAAAAACCGTAACCCGCATTTTTTCTTCCGATTTAGTTAAAGCCCAGCTAGGCTTGCGGGAAATTAACCGGATTCGCAACCCTTGATTGGATTTCAACATGGCCAAAAACCCGCTGCAAACCACCACATTGGGGGCATTTCCCAAGCCAAAATACGTGCCGGTGCGCGACTGGTTCGATATTTCGCGCGAAACCGGCGGCATGAATTCCAGCCAGACCACCAAGGATTATACCGCGGCCAGCAAAGCCAACCCTGAAAACGAAGCCCTGTTTATTCGTGCGGCGCGAGAGGTCATCGATATTCAAATCAAAGCCGGCATCACCATTCCCACCGATGGCGAGGTCCGGCGCGAAAATTATATCCATTACCATTGCCGCCATCTGAACGGGTTTGATTTTGATAATCTCGAACATCGGGTTTTGCGTGATGGCGCCTATGAAAGCGACCTGCCCGCCATTCGCTCCGCCATCAGCCACTCAGACAAACCCTATGGCCCGCATGATTATCAGGCCAGCCAGAATGTCAGCCCTTTACCGGTTAAATTCACCCTGCCGGGGCCGTTAACCATTATGGATACCACAGCCGATTGTTTTTATAACGACCGGCCCCGCCTGAACGCCGCCTTGGCCGAGACTGTCAATCGGGAGATTCTGGCGCTGGTCGATGCGGGCTGCCAATATATTCAGGTAGACGAGCCGCTTTTTGCCCGCAAAGTCTCCGATGCGCTGGATTTTGGCATGGAGGGGTTGGAGCGTTGCTTTCACGGCGTGCCCAAACATGTCACCCGCATCGTGCATATGTGTTGCGGATACCCCGACCATCTGGATGATGCGGATTACAAAAAGGCTGACCCCGATAGCTATCACCAATTGGCGGCGGCAATTGATGCAGCGGATTTTGACCAGATTTCGATTGAGGATGCCCATTGCTGTAATAATCTGGACCTGCTGGATAAACTACCAACCAAAACCGTGATTTTTGGCGCAGTGGCGATCGCCAGCAGCCGAGTTGAAACGGTGGACGAAATCGAAGCGCGGTTACGGTTTGCCTTGCAACATATTGACCGGGATCGCCTGGTGGTGGCACCGGATTGCGGGCTTGGGTTGTTAACGCCGGAACTGGCGGTGGCTAAGCTGGCAGCAATGTGCGAAGCTGCGGCGCGTATCACGTAGGGTGGGGTTTCACCCCACCTTTGGCCGTTGGGAAAATTGCACGGTTTTTTTAATTACTCTGAATATTTGCTCACTCATTTGATTTCTAGGCGTTAGCTAAAATTTATAGCTTGATAAAATTTTTTTCTAGCTACATATATAGCGATATTAATAGCAACTGGAAAGGAGCTAATATGGCTGAGTTGAAAAAGATTGCCGTTACCACACTTGAGAACGAAGGCTGGACTCTCAAAAAATCACCAGATCACCATGGCCTCGCTATGGTTTATCTAGCTACCAGAAACGACGAGCAAAAGTTGATGGCCATTCGCACCACGAAGAACGTTGACGACGGAATTTCGTTTGTCCCATATGAAAATGGTAAGCGATGGAAAACACTGACTGAAAATGATCATCAAGCTGCACCCGACGAAATTGTGGTTATTTCAGCGAACGATCCAACAAAGGTTTATGTCTTTAATGGAGCAGAAGTTCGCAAAAAATACGAAACGGAATATGACAGGCGTGTTTCCGACGGCAAGCAACCTCAAGCAGGCCGTGGTTTTTGGATCCCCCTCAGGAACTTTCCAACCAATAGGGTAGAGCTTTCAGTCGATACAATTAATGTTCCTGCACAAAGCGGAAAAAAAATAGCAGACGTTGTTAAAAAGGCTCGCGAAATGGTTGCGGAAGCAGCTGGTGTAGAAATTGAGCACGTTAACCTATCAGTTGACTGGTCTGGTTGAGCCAAGTGCATTTGGAAAAAGGGAATTGGAATATGAAAAAATTAACACTAGCATTACAAGTAGAGAACATTTTAGGTTTGATCGGTAAAGGGCATTATGATGCCAAGCAGCTTCGAATCCTTTATCGCAATGTTGAATCTAAGGAAAACCTTACAGATACTCAGTCTGAAAGCCTTGTTGAAGCCATCGAGGCAAGGCTTTGGAAAGATCATCCACGCGAGGCGAAAAAGATACTTGGTCCACGCAATACGGAAACTCGCAAAACAATGGAGGCCTATTTTGATGGGCTTCAAAAACGCTTTGACTTATCGGCAAACCACCACAAAAATAAAGTTAAGTTGGGGGGTAATGTAATTTCGGGGCAAGCACTAATTTATGATTACATTTCTTATCGAAACAAAAATACACGGATGATTGCACATATTGCGTTTCGCCAATTGAGCGAAGAGTTGTCTCTTGAAATTGTAGTCGGAAAACATCCTGTCGGGCAAACTAGTAGCAAAACTGTAAATAGTTGTATTTTTACCCCAGAACAATTTGAAGCTTCGGCCAAGCAATTCGAGATTTATCTAACTTCAGTGCTGGCCGGTGAGTTTGCTTAACAATTCGAGCCGAGGGAAGATACCCAATTTTTGCCTCGCTATATCAACAAATCCTAGAGGTTTCTTAACCTCCCAGCGGCATATACAAAAACTACAGAAAACTTATACAAAAATTACAGTTGCTTTTGCCCCAAAACCCAATTCCTTAACGCCCCACCTCACGGCAAAATAATCACTTTACCGTCCGGTAATTTCAACGCATCCGCCAGCCCGTCCACGACTTCAGCCAATTTCAACCGTGCCGACACATCCGTTTTCCAGCGCCCGTCAGCAAACCGTGCTTGCACCTCTCCGATCACCTGCATCTGGTCTTTGGCTGGGGTGGAGCGCATCCAGTTGGTTAGCCAGAATCCCTCGATCTGTTTGCCCATAAAGGTGAATTGCCCCATTTGGGTTAGCACCGGAGCCTCGGTCGATAGCTTGCCATAACACACCCAGCGCGCGCCGTTGGGCATCAGGGTGAACACCGTTTCCGAGGTCTGGTCACAGACCGCATCCAGAAACACGCGCGGCTTGAATTTATGGCTCACGGCTTCAAAATCTGCCCTGAAACTGTCTGATGTGGTCAGCACAACCGCCGCTGCGCCCATTTTCAACAGCGGCTTAATCGCGTTTTCGCGACGCACCAAGGCAATGGCATTCAGGCCCTTATCTTTGGCCAAGCCGATCATCAGTTTGCCCAACTGGCTGGTGGCGGCAGAAATAACAAAACTGTCGCCTGCCTTGGCTGCAATATCCACCATCGCCATAGCAGTAAGGGGATTGACGATTTGCGCCGCGCCGTCTTTGTCAGAAATATCGGGCCTAAGCGGGATGGCTGTCATTGCATCCACAACCACAAATTCCGCCCAAGCCCCTGCATTTGCCGCCACAAAAGCAACTCGCTTGCCCATCAGCCCTTCGGCCCCTACGCCCGCTGCCACCACATCACCACAGCCTTCAAAACCGGCGGCAACGCCTTTGACGCGCGGCTGGCCGTATTCGCCTTTGATAAAGTGTAAATCCGACGGGTTTACCGACGCGGCGCGCAGTTTTATCAAAACCTGTCCCGCAGCCGGAACCGGAACCGGCAGGGTTGCCAGCACGATATATTCGGCTGCATCCTCAATATGCGGCCCTTCCATGCGCCCCGAAAACCCGTCATGTTTCTGGATCAGGGCAAGCATGGTTTCCGGTAAATTGGTCATATTGTTCCAGCTTTCAAAATATATGGCTGCTTTTTATGGCGCAAACATGCCCGGTTGCAGAATAAGAAAGGGCAAGGCCGCCAATACCCAAAAAACAAGGGTCAGATTAAGCAATAGCGCCGAGCCGTATTGCGGTTTCCAGCGAAACCGAGCCAGCAGAACCGCCAGTGCCGATATAAAGTAAAACGGCAGGAAAAACCGGCCCAGATCCAGATCACCGGCAATTTGCATACCCTCATAACCCCACTGATCAATGATCAGGTTTCTAATCAGGTCGATGTCGTAACGAAATTCCCACAAGATCGCCAAGAAACTGGCAAAGGCACCCAGCATAATCAAACCGGCCAGCAGCCTGTTATGCTTAAAAACTTTTACCCCGGCCAGTAAAGAAAGGAATGCCGCAATCGGAACCCCCAGCATCGCGAAAAACGCAAACAGAAACATTGTTCATCCCCCGTCGGGTTTCAGCAGGCGGATAAATATATCCAGCGACTTCAGGTTAAAGGTCTCGAATTCATCTTGCGCGATAGTATCGAAATTCTCAAGCACCCATTGATCCATGGATACGCCCAGCGCCATCACGGAATTTATCAGGAAAGATACTGGAAGATCATCGCGCACCACGCCCAATTCCTGCCCGCGTTTCAAAAAACCGCTGATATAATCCTGCACCATTTCCAGTATATCAGAGGTCATCCCCTGTTCCTTGATATTCTCGCGGCTTTTCCAGAACATCCGCCCCAATAACAGGATTTGCGGGTTTTCCATAAACATGCCCGTTGCATTTTTGCTTGCTTCCATCAGGCTGGGCCAAAAGGTTTTTGCGGTTAGCTGCCCCATATCAAAACCGGTTAAAAGCGCCGCAAACGGCGCGAGGTTCTGCTCCAGTATCTGCTGGAACAGCTCGGTTTTATTGGCGAAATAATGATAGAAAGACGATTTGCTCATCTTTACCTCGGCAATAATCCGGTTCAGCGAGGCCTGTGAAAACCCGTGGGTCACGAATTCGCGGATTGCCACATCAAAAAGCAATGCGCGTTTGGCAGGGTTCATATTTAACGAAGGGTGCTGGGTCACGGTCTTGACAACCCCTTTCTGCGGGACTAGATGTGAATAGTGGACTGGCTGGTCCACAGCTGGTTTAGCCAACTTTGCCGGTAATGACAAGACAGGAGAATGTGATGAACATGCCTACCCGCCGTCATTTTATTTTGCTAGCCACTGCCGCCATGATTATGCCGAATATAGCGCTGGCGCAGGATGCCGCCGGTATTTTGCGCGCTGCCTATAACAATTGGCGGGCGGATAGTTCGCATGCGATTGTGGAAATGACTATCCGGCGCAGCAATGGCGACCGGAACCTGACCATGGAAAGCTGGACCATGGGCGATGATAAGGGCTTGGTGCGTTTCACGGCCCCTGCGCGCGATGCGGGCAATGCCACCTTGCAAATCGGCAACCGCACATGGGTGTATAACCCCAAACTGTCGCAGGTCATTCAATTGCCCGCCAGTGCCATGACCCAATCCTGGATGGGGTCGGATTTTTCCTATGATGATATGACCCAGACCGAGGATTCAGTGGATGATTATGACCATACCCTGCTGGAAACCCGGCGTTCAGGGGGGCGCAATATCTATGTGATTGAATCGGTGCCAAAACGGGGCAAGCCAATTGTCTGGGGTAAATTGATCATCACCATTCGCGATGATTTTGTCATCATGCGGCAGGATTTTTATGACCAGCGCGGGGCTTTGGTGCGCTCCATGATTACCGACCGGGTCAGCAATATTGACGGGCGGCCTTATCCGACGGTTATGACCATGACCAGCGCGGCAAAACCCGGGGAATGGACCCGCATGACCACGGTTTCGGCTGAATTCAACATCGCCATACCGAATTATCTGTTTACCCGTTCCAACCTGCAAAATCCGAGAGACTGAAATGTTGGTCTCGCTTGCATGGCGCAATATCTGGCGACAACCGATGCGATCGGTGCTTAGCATTCTGGGTATGGCGCTGACCTCCATGTTGCTGGTGTTTATGCTGTCGTTTCAGCTTGGGTCATACGACATGATGAAAACCGGCAGCTTGCGGTTGTTTGACGGGTTTGGCCAGTTTCAACCTGTCGGCTATCCCGAAGACCCCGATATTTCACGGCGCATTGAAAATGCTGATGCAATTATAACCGCGCTTGGGCAACTTCCGGCGGTTACCTCGGTTACCGCCCGCGCAACAGGGTTTGTCATCCTTGCCAATGGTGATCTAAGTTTTGGCGCGGCGGTGATGGGCGTTGACCCGAATTCCGAAGCCGATATCAGCACCCTTGCATCGACCATCAAAGAGGGCCGATATCTGCAAGAAGACGATACAGGCGCGATTGTTCTGGGCGATGGATTGGCGCGAAACCTGAAACTGGAGGTCGGCGACGGGGTTGTGTTGCTGGGCTCTGGCACCGATGGGTCCGTGGCCGCCGATGTGCTGACATTGGTGGGTGTGTTCAGCTCCGGCGTGCCGGAACTGGACCGCCAGATCGCGCAAATGCCGCTGGCGCGGTTTCAGGAGGTCTTTGCTTTGGCGGGCGATGTGAACACCATTGCGCTGGCGGGGGATAATTTGGCTGATATTGTTGGTCTGGATGCAGAATTACGCCAAATTGCTGCTGATAATGGCGTGCTGTATCGCAATTGGGAACAGCTGCAACCGGCGATCAAACAGATGATCCAGCTGGATATGGGCACTTCGGGCATGATGTATATTACCTTGGTGATTGTGGTGGTGTTTATCATTCTCAACACGCTTTATATGTCGGTGCTGGAACGCACCCGCGAATTTGGCGGGCTTTTGGCGCTGGGCATGCGGCCGCGCAGTATTGGCAAAATGGTCTGGCTGGAGCTGATTTTTCTTTCTTTTCTGGGCGCAGGGCTGGGGATTGTTTTTGGCGTTGCGCTGACCTTATATTTTATCAATGTCGGGATTTATATTCCGGGCATGGATGATATTTACGCGCAATGGGGCATTCCCTCGCGGTTATTTCCCAGCCTGACACCGTTTAGCGTTCTGATCGGGCCGGGGGTGATTGTGGCATCAATCTGTATTCTTGGCTTTATCCCCTATCGGCGCATTTTAGGGCTGGAACCCGTAACCGCGATGGCATCGCCGTGATGGAAAATTTCAAAATCCTGCGCCCGCTGGCATGGCGCAATATATGGCGCAACCCGCGCCGCACCGGCATAACCTTGATTGTGGTGGTGGTTGGTTTATGGTCGGTGCTGGTTTTTGCCTCTCTATTGGCGGCATGGGGTTCCAGCAGCCGCGATGCGGCGCTGGGCCTGTTGATTGGTCAGGGCCAGATCCATGCAGACGGTTATATGGATGACCCCAATATCGAACATCTGATGCCGCCCGCCAATGCTGCGTTAATTGCTGCCTTAAACGGTGAGGGCGTCGAAAACTGGGCTGAGCGCTTGCAGGTTCCCGCTGTGGTGCAAAGCGAATATAAAACCCTGCCGATCACCATTCTGGGGGTTGATCCGGCCGCCGAGGCACGGATTTCATCAGTGCCAAGCAAGCTGGTGATGGGGCGTAATTTGAACGGGCTGGAGGATGACAGCGTAGTCATCGGCATTAACCTTGCAGCGCGTTTGAAAACCGAAATTGGCCGTCGGGTGATTTTGATGTCACAAGGTGCGGACGGGCTTTTGGCACAGCAAAGCTTTTATATCGTTGGCCTGTATGACGCCGATCAGGCGTTCGAGGATATGTATGTGTTTACCGGCCGCAGTGCTGCCCAGCAGTATCTGGGGCTGGAAAACCAGATTTCCCAAATCAGCTTTACCGTGCCACAGGATATCAACTTGCCGATAGTGATGGAGCGCATCAAAATCGCCGCGCCTGATCTGGATGCACGCGATTGGCGCAAGCTGTCGCTATTGCTGGCGGCGATGGATACATCCATGGCGGCGATCATTTATATCTGGCTGGGCATCATGATTGTGCTGATGAGCATTGGCATTATCAACACTCAATTGATGGCGGTGTTTGAACGGATACAGGAATTTGGCCTGATGCGCGCCTTGGGTTTGAAACCCAAAATGGTGCTGATGCTGGTCACCATGGAATCGGCTTTGCTGATTGGCATCGGCGTGTTGCTGGCCATGGGGCTGGCGGTGGTTACTGTATGGTCTTTGCGAAACGGTATTGATCTTGGCGCTTATGCAGCAGGGCTAGAGGAATTCCAGCAAGGGCAGGTTTTATTCCCCGTGATCAAACCCAGCGATTATCTTGTTTTTCCGCTGATTATCTGGCTGATGGGCATAATTGTCGCCCTTTGGCCTGCCTATCGCGCCCAAAAAACCAGCCCGGTGGAGGCCATGCGTCATGCCAAATAACCCAACCCCGATCGTGACCTGCAAAGGCATTACCAAGATATTTGGCAAAGGCGATTTAGAAGTCCGCGCACTGGACGGTATCGACCTTGAAATCATGCGCGGCGATTTTGCCACGCTGGCAGGGCCATCCGGTTCGGGCAAAACCACATTGCTGAACATGATCGGCGCGCTTGACCATCCCACATCTGGCGAAATTACCTTTGAGGGGCAATCGCTGAATGATTTTTCAAAGGCGGAATTGTCTGATTTACGGCTGCATAAAATCGGGTTTATTTTTCAGGCCTATAATCTTGTGCCGGTGCTGTCGGCATTGGAAAATGTTGAATTTGTGCTGCAATTGCAGCAAATCCCCAAAGCCGAACGTCAAAAACGCGCAACGCTGGCCTTGCACGAGGTCGGGTTGAAAGGCATGGAACATCGCCGCCCCGGCGCGCTTTCAGGCGGGCAACAACAACGGGTGGCTATTGCACGGGCTTTGGTGACAAAACCCTCGATCGTGCTGGCCGATGAACCCACCGCTAATCTGGATTCCACCACTACTGCTGAGCTGGTGGACCTGATGGGAAAATTAAACACCGGGCTTGGCATAACCTTTGTAATTGGCACCCATGATCCAAGGGTGATGAAACATTCCAAACGACATATCGAGATGATAGATGGCAAAATTTCCAGCGATACCCGCAGCTAGTTTTATTCTGGCCCTGATGGCAGGCACAGCCAACGCCCAAGGCCTAAGCGCGCAATTTCAGCTGGGCGGGGTGTTTGATCGGGCCTCGGCTGACAGTTTTGATGCGGCAATCGGGTTTGACAGCCGCCAGAATTATGGCGGTAATTTACGCTTGATGTGGTCGGGTGGTAATGGCCCATGGAATGTCGAGGCCCATTCGCTATTGTCCTTTGGCGCGGGGGATTTATTGGCATATGGCGCAGCGATTGCGCCGTTTTTACCCCCGTCAGAACCAATGACCCTGTTTGATCTGACCGGCACGATTTATGCGGACGGGGAAACGGTTTTGACCAACACAATTGACCGCCTGTCGCTAAGCTATACCGGCGATAACATTGTGTTGCGCCTTGGTCGCCAAGCGGTGACATGGGGCGGCGGCACGGTATTTCATCCGCTGGATATTGTTGGAGCATTTGCCCCCAACGCCCTCAATACCGGTTATAAAACCGGCGTTGATATGATTTATGGCCAATATTTACTGGATAGCGGCGCGGATATTCAGGCGATTTATGTGCCGCGCCCGGCCACGCGTGGCGGTCCTGTTGATCGGGATTCCAGCACGTTTGGCGTATTTGGTTCGGCCTTTATCGGCAATCTGGATGCAACGCTGGTTTTGGCGCAAGATCGCGGTGATTTTCTGACAGGTATCGGCCTGTCCGGCCCGCTGGGTGGCGCAGTTTGGAGCATTGAATACGCCCATTGGTCCTTGGCTAATGGTGATCAAAACGCCAGCTATCTGGTCAATATCACCAATACCGGCAACCTGTTTGGCGCCAATGTGTTTTATTACGCGGAATATTTCCGCAACGGGTTCGGGGTTGATAGCGGCATTGCTTTTGATGCCCTGCCTCCTGAAACACTGGCACGTCTGGCAAGGGGGCAGATTTTCAATACCGGCTTGGATACCTTGGCGCTGGGGGTGCAAATCAACCTCACCCCCGATATTACTATTTCGCCAAATGCCATTATCAGCCTTAATGCCAGCAGCGCGCTAATCGCCGTGCAAGCCGCATGGGTGATTGACGATAATGCCGATATTTCGCTTGGCTATTCACAGGCTTTTGGTGCCAATGGTACTGAATTTGGCGGGCGCGAGACCTCGGCCGGGTCGGGGGTTTTCCTGCGCCCTTCCACCAATCTTTCAATTGTTTTTTCCCGGTTTTTCTAACCACGCAGCCAGAGATTTCCCAAAAACCCTGATCCGGGGTATACTGCGGCACTCATAAAACGGACTTCCGATGCTTAGACTTATTATTGTGCTGCTATTGCTGGCCGCGCCCTTGCGTGCCCAAACCCCGAACCAGTTGCTGGGTGAAGATTCCCCGTATTTGCTGCAACATGCTTATAACGAAGTTTACTGGTATCCGTGGGGGCCCGAAGCGCTGAACAAAGCCCGCGCCGAGGGCAAGCCGATTTTTTTGTCCGTGGGCTATTCTTCCTGCCTCTGGTGCCATGTGATGCGCGAAGAAAGCTTCGAGGATGCCGAAATCGGGGCTTTTTTGAACGAATATTTCATCTCGATCAAAATTGACCGCGAACGCCGCCCTGATCTGGATGAACAATTTATGTTGGCCACCCAAACCGTGGCAGGGGTTGGTGGTTGGCCCAATACGGTATTTCTGACCAGCGAAGCAAAACCGTTTTTTGGCGGCACGTATTTTCCACCTGAACAGCTTCTGGATATCCTGAAGGAAATTCAGACCAGATGGCGCAATGATCGCACCGCAGTTCTGACTGAGGCCGATGATCTAAGCGTCATTGTCGGAGCCTATCTAAGCAGCTCTGTCGCCGCGCGTGAATTAACAGCCGAGCTGGCAACGGATATCGCTTATACCATGCTGACCCGGTTTGATTATTTTAACGGCGGCATGGGGGTTGCACCCAAATTCCCTCGGGAAACCGCCTATCTGTTTTTGCTGGATCAGGCGGAACGGGATCAAAACCCCGATTTCCTAGAGGCAGTCACCCTGACCCTTGACGGCATCATCATGGGTGGCATTCATGATCAGGTCGCAGGTGGGTTCCATCGTTATTCGATTGATCCCGAATGGCGGGTGCCGCATTTTGAAAAAATGCTGTATAATCAGGCCCTGATCGGCCGGTTATTAACCCGCGCCGCACGTATCACTGGCCGCGCAGATTATGAACGCGCTGCATTGCGGGCGTTTGATTATGTTTTGCGCGATATGCAATCCCCAAGCGGCGGATTTTATTCCGCTGAAGACGCAGCCTCGCTAAACCCCGATGGAGAATCTGAAGAAGGGGTCTATAATACATGGACCCAAGACCAGATCCGTGCTGC
The DNA here is from genome assembly GCA_021648225.1 of Paracoccaceae bacterium. Classification (GTDB taxonomy): domain Bacteria; phylum Pseudomonadota; class Alphaproteobacteria; order Rhodobacterales; family Rhodobacteraceae; genus UBA3077. The sequence goes on along the minus strand of JAKITE010000056.1, from coordinate 2,212 downwards.
TGCCGGTGACGAGGCCGAATTTTTGATCGACGTTTTGAATGTATCGCAATACGGAAATTTCGAAAATACCAATTCGGTCTATATGGATGAATTGCCCAATGACCCAGAATTTTACGCAAGGTTCGATGCTGCACTAGCCCTGTTGGATGCTGCCCGAAAAACCCGCTCTGCGCCGTTCAAGGATGAAAAAATCATCGTCGCGTGGAATGGTGCGATGATTGAAACCCTTGCGGAGGCCTCGGATGTTTTTGACCGGCCGGACTATTACCAAGCGGCTGAAAACGCTGCCGGTTTTATCTACGATACTATGTTTATCGACGGCAATCTGATGCGAATAAGCTATCAGGGCAGCCCGAGTGTCGAGGGCCAGTTGGTTGATTACGCCAGCCTTGGCCTCGGGTTTATTGCCTTGCATGATTACGCTCCCGACATCCAGACCGCAGACCTGTGGCTGGCCCGCGCCGTGAAAATGAACACAGCGCTAAAGGAAAAATTTTTGATGCAGGACGGCACATTTGCAATGACCGAAAATATCGAGGGTCTGGGCGCATTTCGCCCCGTCGATGACAGTGAATTGCCCGGTGGCAACGGTATGGTGCTGGCATTGCTGAACCGTCTGGCGAACAGGGTCGAAGACCCCGCATTCAGCCTTGAGGCCACCGATCTGGCAGCGGCAATTTCCGGGCTGGTTCTGGCGGCACCGGAACAGCGGGCCTATTCGGTAAATGCTATCCGGAAAATGACCTATGGTAATAACGAAGCCGTGCGGTTTGTCGCCAATGGCGTGGTGCGGATCAATGCCGATATTGACCGCGCCAGCAATACAATTTCCCTGAACCTGCGGATCAAGGAGGGCTGGCATATCAACGCCCATGTCCCGCTGGAGGATTTCTTTATTCCAACTGACCTGCTGGTTGATGGAACGTCTATCGGCTCGGCTGCGTTCCCCGAACCGCTGGTCACAACACTGGCCTTTAATATGGATCAACCGCTGGCGTTATATGAGCAAGAGATCAACCTGACAGCAGATATTCCGCCGCCATCAGGCCTTGTTACATCGGTTGTTCTTGTGCTTCAGGCCTGTAGTGATGAAATTTGCCTGGCCCCGCAAGAGGTGCGATTTAACATCTGGTAAACCCTTAATCCCGCACCACAAAAACCGATTGGCGGGCATGGCGCACAATGCGCGCCGCATTGGGACCAAGCAGAAAATCGCTGTCTTCAGGCCGATGGGAGGCCAGCACAATCAGATCAGCGCCCAACGTGTCGGCGGCCTTGTTGATTTCTTTATAAATGGATCCATGGCGCACATAACAGGTGGCGCTTACGTCAGTTGGCACATGGTTCCGCGCGATGGCCTTTAGTTCGTATTCGGCATGTTCCATGGCTTTTTGCGCGTAATCCTTGGGGAAAAAAGAGCCAACTACAGCCATGCCAAAATCGGGCACTACGGTAAACAAAAACAGCTTGGCACCGTTTTCCTTGGCCATATGAACGGCCTTTGGCAAGGCGGTTTTCCAGGAGCTTTCCTGATTGATGTCGATCGGCACTAGGATTTTTTTATACATTTTTTTCCTCCGGAAATTCAGCCGATACTTGTTAGCTTGGCTGATGATAAATTATTTTGTAATTTCAGCATACATGAATTTTTTTCAAAGCATAGCATAGGGTTGCCGATTTCCCTAGCTGTGGTTCCAATCGTCGGGATTGTCGGATTTATTGGGCGACAGGCCCAGAATATCACCTTTGGTGCTGCACCCCAAACCCAACACCGTGCGATTGGCATAGCTGAAATAGGCGCTGACCTGATTGATCTCCAGAATCTCGCGATCAGAATACCCGGCCTCGCGCAGCCTGATCACGATTTCCTCGCGCATGCCGCCCGGGTCTTTGGTAAGCTGCCTTGCATAAACCATTGCCAGTTTTTGCGGGTCATCCAGCGGCGCGGCATCAATGTTTTGGCTGTCAATTGCCGCGCGAATTGCATCAGCCCGCGCATCATCCCCCATTAACCGTTTTAGCCCTGAAAAATGATGTTCTACACAATAGGAACAGTCATTCAGCGAGCTTACCCAAACGCCCAGCACCTCCAGAAACCATTTGGGAATGGTGTTGCCGGAGTGATGCAAAACATATTTATAAATCGCCATATGCCCCTCCATCGAGTGGGGCCGCAAGCTGTGCATCATCATGATATTATCGACATTATCAT
>JAKITE010000055.1 GCA_021648225.1 Paracoccaceae bacterium | reverse complement strand
GGATGGCCTCCAGCGCCACACGCGCCTTAAATTCGTTCGAATACCGTTTTCTCTTCGTCATTTCCTATCGTCCTTTTCATAGGCCGATTCATCTTAACAACTGGTCCGATTTTCCGCGACCACCTCTGTTCAGGGATGACGGTGGTGATGAGCGATAAGGACTCATGTAGTTCTTTAACGAATTGGTAGTCTGTGTTCCAGTGTTCCAAATTGTCAGATTTGTTTGGTTTGTTTGCCTCCAATCTTTCGATACGTTCGGAGATTAGATCAAGTATGGCAGCTAGTGATATCGATACCGTTGCAGCATTTACAGAGACAGCGGTGCTGACCGCCTTCAACTGCGCTTTTCGCTCTTGAGATCCTTTGGGAGCAGGAGAAAAACTGGCTTCGGCAGCATCGAGTTTAATCGATGCTGTTCCTTCCGTTTCAGCCTGAGCAGGACTGGCTTCATCCCATTCCGGCCAAGGGTCGGGATGAATTAAGCCTTTTGGTAGGATAACACCCGTATCTCCATTCATTGATTCTAATTGGCTTTGCTCTAATCCAACAACTCCACTTAAATCAGTATATTGTGTAGGTTTGGAGTTATTTTCTTCCTTGCTGTAGTGATAGGATTGAACAGAAGTGTTACTTAATTTGGCTTGGGTGAGAATTGTATTTTTAAAAGACGCCTCGCGCATATCTGAAAGCTGTAGGTTGGCGTTCATAAAGTTTGCACCTTTGAGATTTGCAAACTCTAAGTTCGCCCAATATAAATTTGCATTCTCTAAGCTCGCCAAAGACAAATTGGCACCACGAAGGATCGCTTTTTCGAGATTGGCACCCTGCAAGTTAACGGATTGAAGGTTAGCGTTACGCATGTCCGCACCCTCAAAATTTATTCGGGCCAAGTTAAACATTTCCACATCATCGATTTTTTTAACTTTTACAAAAGATCCAAAAATATCTAGGTTCGCGAAATCCGGCAGAAAATCATCCTCTTCCCGCCGCTTATTCCACGCTTCCACGCCCTCTAGCAGCCAATCAAGATGTTGTGGATTACCCATATCTTCCCCTGTTTTATCAAAAGATACGCAGCGCCAACACAAAATGCAATCTTGTGATGAGCAATGCCTTACCGCGGGGCCATGCGTATCGCCCCATCCAGCCGAATGACCTCGCCATTCAGCAGTTGGTTTTCAACGATATGCTGGGCCAGTGCCGCGAACTCAAACGGGTCGCCCAGCCTTTGGGGAAAGGGGATTTGGGCAGCGAGGCTGTCTTGCACCTCCAATGGTAGGCCCGCCAGCATCGGGGTTTGGAACAGGCCCGGCGCGATGGCCATCACGCGGATGCCGCTGCGTGACAGGTCGCGCGCCATGGGCAGGGTCATGGCGGCGACTCCGCCTTTGGAGGCCGCATAGGCTGTTTGGCCCATTTGCCCGTCAAACGCCGCGACCGAGGCAGTGTTGATGATCACGCCGCGTGTGCCGTCGGTATCCAATGTGTCAGCGGCGGCCATGCCTGCGGCGCTTTGGCTGGCCACGTTAAACGTGCCGATCAGGTTGATCTGGATGGTTTGGGTGAATGCGGCTGCATCGTGGCAATACCCATCGCGATCAACGGTTTTGCTGCTGGTGGCGATGCCGGCGCAATTGATGCAGATGCGTTCCTGACCATGGGCTTTGCGGCTGCTGGCAAGGGCGGTGGCCACTGATTGGGCATCGCTGACATCGGTTTGCACAAATATGCCGTTGATTTCAGTGGCCAGTGCTGCGCCGCGATTTTCGTTCATGTCCAGTATTGCGACCTTGACGCCAAGGTTGGCAAATTTACGGGCGCAGGCCGCGCCAAGGCCGGATGCGCCGCCGGTGATGATGGCTGAAACGGAGTTATCGAGCCTCATGGCAGTTCAATCGCAATGGCGGTGCCTTCGCCGCCGCCAATGCAAATCGCGGCGATGCCTTTTTTTAAGCCACGCCGCTCCAGCGCGTGCAACAGGGTGACAATAATGCGCGCCCCCGATGCGCCGATCGGATGGCCAAGCGCGCAGGCGCCGCCATTGATGTTGACCTTTTCGCGGGGGATTTGCATTTCAGCCATAAAGGCCATGGGGACCACGGCGAAGGCCTCGTTGATTTCCCACAGGTCCACGTCTGGCACGGCCCAGCCCAGTTGGTTTAGCAGTTTTTGCGCGGCAGGGACCGGTGCGGTGGTAAACCAGCCGGGGGCTTGGGCATGGCTGGCATGGCCCATGATTTTGGCGCGAATTGGCAGATTGGCGGTTTTGGCATGGGATTGGCGCATCAAGACCAGCGCGGCGGCCCCGTCGGATATGGACGAGGCATTGGCGGCGGTAATGGTCCCGTCAGGTTTGAAAGCGGGTTTCAGGTTGGGGATTTTGTCAGGCCTTGCATTGCCGGGTTGTTCGTCGGTGGTGATGGTAATGTCACCCTTGCGGGTTTTCAGGGTAACGGGGGTGATTTCGGCGTCAAAATCGCCGTTTTCAATGGCGGCCACGGCGTTGGACAGGGATTTCAGGGCGTATTGGTCTTGGTCCTCGCGGGTGAAATTGTATTTTTCAGCGCAATCTTCGGCAAAAGACCCCATCAGGCGGCCCTTGTCATAAGCGTCTTCCAGCCCGTCGAGAAACATGTGGTCCATCGCTTGCGCGTGGCCAATCCGCGCGCCGCTACGCATTTTTGGCAATAGGTAGGGCGCGTTGCTCATGCTTTCCATGCCGCCTGCCACCACGATTTTACCGTTGCCTGCCAGCAGTTGATCATGGGCCATCATGGTGGTTTTCATGCCGGATCCGCACATTTTGTTAAGGGTTGTGGCGGGCACCGATTTAGGCAATCCGGCGGCAAAACCGGCTTGGCGGGCCGGGGCCTGACCTTGACCGGCGGGCAGCACGCAGCCCATTAACAATTCGTCAACCATATCGGGGGCGATGCCTGCTTTTGACAGGGCCGCGCTTATGGCGGCGCCGCCCAGCGTTGCGGCTGATGCGCCGCTTAAGGCGCCCTGAAATCCACCCATTGGGGTGCGGCTGGCGCCTGCGATGATGATAGGGTCTTGCATTTAATGCTCCTGTGCGCCGCGTTCGCGATATGGCGTGGTTTGAAAATGGCTGCGATAGCATTTCGAGAAATGCGAGGGTGATGAAAATCCGCAGGCAAGTGCTACGTTTATTACCGACATTTCCGTTTGCAACAATAAGTTACGGGATTTTCTTAATCTTAATTCCATGTAATACCGCTTGGGCGACCTATCCAGATAGCGCCGGAAAAGCCGCTCCAATTGACGGGTGGACATGCCCACATCGGCTGCCAGATCCGAAGGCGAAATCGGTTCTTCAAGGTTTTCTTCCATCATATGGATCACCTTGGCCAGTTTGGGATGGCGCACGCCGATACGGGTGGGGATCGACAGGCGCTGGTCGTCTTTGTCGGTGCGAATGGCGGTGTGAATCATCTGGTCGGCCACCGCATTGGCCAGTTTTGCGCCATGTTCTGCCCCGATCAGTTTTAACATCAGATCAAGGCTGGCAGCGCCGCCGGCCGAAGTATAACGGTTACGATCCACCGTAAAAATCGCGGTGCTTAATTCCAGATCGGGGAATTCTTCCAGAAATGACTCGCGGTTTTCCCAGTGGATGGTGGAACGGCGACCATCCAGCAATCCGGCCTTAGCCAGCACATACGTCGCGGTACAAAGCGCGCCGATGGCCATGCCTTTGCGCGATTCGCGGCGCAGCCAGCCCATCACCGGTTTTGTGGTGGCGGATTTTATATCAATACCACCGCAAACTATGATGGTTTGATCGCGGTCCAATTCATAAAAGCCACTGTCAACCACCAGTTCGGCCCCGTTGGAGCAACGCACGTTTTCGCCGGTTTCGGAAATGATTTTCCATTCATATAAGGATTGTTCCGACATGCGATTGGCAATGCGCAAAGGCTCAACCGCGCTGGCAAAGCCGGTCATGGAATAGTTGGGCAGCAGCAAAAACACAAACCGTGACACGGCAGCATTTTCGGTAAGCGGGGAATCAGCCATTGTCACACCTTTTTAACAGCGCTTTGAATCACTGTGTTTGAGCGCAGACATTGCGTCAAGAGAATTCATCATGATTGAATTCGGAAAAAAATTGCGACATTCTATCACAGTGACCTCTGGTCAATTATTAAGCGCTGCATTATAAGCCCCACACATAAAAATTAACCTGCCATAAAGGGAGTATTAATATGGCTGACACTTGGAACAAATCTGACTGGCGCAACAAGCCCCGGGTCCAGATGCCCGAGTATCTGGATGCAACGGCGCTTGGTGCCGCGACAGACCGGTTGGCCAGTTATCCTCCTTTGGTTTTTGCAGGCGAAGCGCGGCGGTTGACCCGCCAGCTTGGCGAGGTTGCCAATGGCAACGGGTTTTTGTTGCAGGGCGGCGATTGTGCCGAAAGCTTTGCCGAGTTTTCGGCTGATATGATCCGCGATACCTTTAAGGTGATGTTGCAAATGGCGGTGGTGCTGACCTTTGGTGGCAAAACGCCGGTGGTGAAAATTGGCCGTATGGCGGGGCAATTCGCCAAGCCGCGCTCGGCTGATTATGAAACCGTTGACGGGGTGGAATTGCCCAGCTATCGCGGCGATATCATCAACGGATTTGAATTTGGCGAGGAATCCCGCATTCCCGACCCGGACCGCATGTTGCGGGCCTACACGCAAGCGGCGGCGTCGCTGAACCTGTTGCGGGCGTTTTCGCAGGGCGGTTTTGCCGATATCAAACGCGTGCATAGCTGGACCTTGGAAAGCACCAAAGGCGCGGCTGAATACGAAGAATACCACGCGCTGGCCAGCAAAATTTCTGAATCGCTTGAATTTATGGAGGCCGCAGGCGTTTCCGGCAAAACCGTGGATTCGATGAAACGGGTGGATTTTTATACCAGCCACGAGGCGCTGTTGCTGGAATATGAAGAGGCCTTGTGCCGTCAGGATTCGCTAACCGGCCAATGGGTTGCCGGTTCGGGCCATATGATCTGGATTGGCGATCGCACCCGCCAGCCCGAAGGCGCGCATGTGGAGTTTTGCAAGGGCGTGATCAACCCGATTGGGCTGAAATGTGGCCCGACCATTTCCACCGACGATTTGTTGCAGTTGATTGATACATTGAACCCCGAAAATGAAGCAGGGCGTTTGACATTGATTGCGCGGTTTGGTGCGGGCAAGGTTGCAGACCATCTGCCAGCGCTTATTCGGGCCGTTGAGGCTGAGGGCCGTAAGGTGGTTTGGTGCTGTGATCCGATGCACGGCAACACTGTTAAATCGGCCAGTGGCTATAAAACTCGGCCCTTTGATAAGGTGTTGGCAGAAGTGCAAGAGTTCTTTCAAATTCACAAGGCTGAGGGAACCCATGCGGGCGGTGTGCATTTCGAGATGACCGGCAAGGATGTCACCGAGTGTATCGGCGGTTTGCGTGCGGTTTCGGACGAGGATCTTTCCAGCCGTTATCACACGGCGTGTGATCCACGCCTGAACGCCTCCCAATCGCTGGAACTGGCGTTTTTGGTGGCGCGTGAACTGGGCGCACAGACTGAATCGCGCCGCATCGCGGTTTGATATATCTGGTAATAACAGCGGTGGTCGGGGTTAGCGACGATGTTGTAACCTCGGCCGCCGGGCAGTTGACGGGGGCAGAGGCACCGCGTCGGCTGTCGGATTGCGCGGTCGAGATCGGTTTTCGCGGTGCGCTGCCGGAAATTGCGCCTGTGGCAGGGCTGGATTTCAATTTTGTGCCCAAAGCCAACCGCCGCAAAAAGCTGCTGATCGCCGATATGGACAGCACAATTATTCCGGTGGAATGCATTGACGAGTTGGCGGATTTTGCCGGACTTAAAGATAAGGTTTCGGAAATTACCGAACGCGCCATGCTGGGCGAGCTGGATTTTGAATCGGCAATTGACGAACGGGTTTTGCTGTTGGCAGGGCTTGATGAACAGGCCTTGCTGCAATGTTACGAAGAACGGATTTCGCTGAACCCCGGCGCGCGTGTTTTGGTGCAAACCATGAACGGGCTGGGCGCGATGACCGCACTTGTTTCTGGCGGTTTTACCTATTTCACCAACAAAGTTGCCGTAGAGGCAGGGTTTCAGATGAACCGTGCCAATATTCTGGAAATTGAAAATGCAGCCCTGACCGGCAAGGTGCGGCGGCCCATATTGGGGCGCGAAGCCAAGCTGGAATCACTAAACGCGCTTTGTGCGGAGCGGGGAATTATGGCGCAAGATGTGATTGCGGTTGGGGATGGGGCCAATGATTTGATGATGATAGAGGCCGCTGGTATGGGCGTTGCTTACCATGCCAAACCGGCGCTTAAATCGGCTGCGGATGTGGTGCTGGACCATTCGGACCTGACGGCTTTGCTGGCCTTGCAGGGTATTGCCGAGGCGGATTATTTGTCCTGATCCTTGTCGGAAACCAGCCGTAAATGCCCGCGTTTGCGTGGTTTTTCATTATCGGGATTGGGGTTATTGGTGATCGCGTGGATACCGTCGGTGCCAAATGCAGCCTGATTTTCGGCAAAGCCCTGTAGGCGCAGATCGCTGGTATCAACGGCGGTCAGTTTTTGCCCGGCAATGCCAAACCGCAGCGGTGCCACATAAGGCACAACCGGTGTGGAAATGCAGCCCAGAATGCGATTCACATCGCCAAAATCACTGCGTAGCGGCAGCAAAAGCATTTTGAGCGAGACAACATTATCATGCAGATCCTGCGCCACCAGCGTAATTTCGGCAATACCGGGACGGGTAAGAACCTGCCCTAGCAACAGGGCCATTTTTTCACGATACAGGTTTTGCATCATGGCGCTGGCCAATTGTCCGCGCACCTCGAACCCCATCATTTCACATAACATCATGCCGGTATGGCGAATGCGGTATTGCTCGGGTGCGGAATTTTCCAGAATAAAGATGTTTTCCAGCAGTTCGGGGAATTGGCGCGGGTCAATTTGTGAACGAAACGGAACCTCGTTATCCGTGCGCAAGCCCTCCCAATGGTTGATCAGCTTTTGAAAATGGATATCTGGCATAAAAATTCTCGTATTCCCGATGCGATTCCGCTAAACAGCGGAGTTGTTGCAATTTCACCGATAACACTAATACAATTTTACACGCATGTAACGAAGGATCTTTAGCTATCGTTAACGCTGAAGCTTTGGTTGACCGGATGCGGGGCAAAATATAGGTGTTATCAGTAGATAAATAAAGGATTTTTGGATGACACGCCAATCTATGACAGGGTTTGCCACATTGGACGGCGCGCAGGATTTGCTGAGCTGGCAGTGGGAAATACGCTCGGTTAACGGCAAGGGGCTGGATATCCGGTTACGACTTGCGGACGGGTTCGAGGCGCTGGAAAAGCCTGTTCGGATGGCAGCACCGGAGTATGTCTCGCGGGGGAATGTCTCGATCAGTCTGAAGGTCAAACAGCGCGAGGGGCAGGGAATTCCCCGGGTTAATGATGCGGTTCTGGCGGCGGTATTAACGGCGGTAAAGCAGGTGAATGTGATGGCCGAGGGGCAGGGGATTGATACATATCCGACCAGCGCCGCTGATTTGCTGGGCCTGCGCGGCGTGATGGAATACGGGGCAGAGGAAAAGGTATCTGCTGATATTCTGGCCAAGATAACCGCGCAAATCCCTGAATTGTTTGGGTTGTTTCAAGCGGCGCGCCAATCCGAAGGCGCCGCTTTGTTGCATATTTTAACCGCACAACTGGATCAAGTGGCCGCATTAACCGATGCGGCGGCAATTTCCGCCGAAGCACGTCTGGCAAGATCCGGTGATTTGCTGCGCAGCAAGGTGACGGCATTGCTGGATGCCAGTGAATTGGCGGATGAAGCGCGATTGCAGCAGGAACTGGCTTTGCTGGCCGTTAAGGCCGATATCACCGAGGAAATCGACCGTCTAAAAGCCCATATTGATGCGGCGCGGCAATTATTGGCCAACCCGAACCCTGTGGGGCGGAAATTTGACTTTTTGATGCAGGAATTCAACCGCGAGGCCAATACCCTGTGTTCAAAATCCGGTTCCGCCGAATTAACCGCGATTGGGCTTGACCTGAAAACGGTTATTGATCAAATGCGCGAACAGATTCAGAATTTGGAGTAGTTATGCCCGTGGAACGCAAAGGCCTATTGATCATTTTATCCTCGCCATCAGGGGCGGGGAAATCCACCCTTTCAAACCGGGTTTTGCAAAATGACAGCGAAGTTGTGTTTTCGGTTTCGGCCACCACCCGCAGCCCGCGCAAGGGCGAAGTTGACGGGCGGGAATATTATTTCAAAACCCGTGATGAATTCAAAAACCTGATTGAAAACAACGGTATGCTGGAACATGCTGAAGTATTCGGCAATTTTTATGGCTCGCCACGCGCGCCGGTTGAGGCGGCGATCGAGGCCGGCAAAGATGTGTTGTTTGATGTGGATTGGCAGGGTGGGCAGCAAATTCGTAATTCTGCTTTGCAGCAATCCGTGGTGTCGATATTTATTCTGCCGCCCAGCATTGCCAGCCTGCGCCAGCGGCTGCTTGACCGTGGGCAGGATAGCGCCGAGGTGGTTGAAAAACGCATGGCGCAATCGCGAAATGAAATCAGCCATTGGGCGGAATATGACTATGTTTTGATCAATGATGATCTGGATCGCGCCGAATCCGAGCTGCGCTCCATTGTGGCCGCCGAACGCTTGCGTCGGGAACGTCAAACCGGATTAAACGGATTTGTGCAGCAGTTGAATGCAGAATTCGAGGCGTTATGATTTATACGCTTGATGGGGTTTCGCCAAAATTGGCAGGTGATAGCTGGGTGGCGGATACGGCGGTTATCATTGGCGATGTGCTGCTGGAAAACGCGGTTTCGATCTGGTTTGGCGCGGTTTTGCGGGGCGATAACGAACGCATTCAGGTCGGGCAGGGCTGCAATATTCAGGAAAATTGCGTTTTGCATACCGATATGGGCTTTCCGCTGAACATCGGTGCGGGCTGCACCATTGGCCACAAAGCCATGCTGCATGGCTGTGAAATTGGTGAAAATTCCCTGATTGGCATGGGCGCGATTGTGTTGAATGGCGCGCGGATTGGCAAAAATTGCCTGATTGCTGCGGGGGCGCTGATTGCCGAGGGTAAAGAAATTGCCGACGGGTCTTTGGTAATTGGCAGCCCGGGCAAGGTGGTGCGGCAGCTGGATATTGCCGCGATTGATGCCTTGCGGGAATCGGCCTTGCATTATCAGCAAAACATGCGGCGTTTTCGCGACGGGCTGGTGTTAGAAAACCAGCTTTAGGCTGTTTTCGGAAAAACTGGCATCCAGTTTGATATTGATATTTTCAGCAGCATCCCGTGCCAGTTGAAACTGGATTTCTTGCGAAGCCAGCGCGCCAAAAGGATCGCCTTTTAATACTGCGCTCCACAAATTTTCCGGTGCATCTATTTTTGAACCGTCAACCGTAATTTTCCAGCCTGAATCGGTTGGAATACAGCGGATTATACCGCCGCGTGGCAGGCTGGATTCAACGCATAAAAGCAACAAATACAACAGCTTGATCAGGTTTCGGTTGCGATCCCCCCATGGTTCGGGGAAATCAACCGAGACCCTGCCGCTGGCAAACATTTTTTGCGCCACCGAAACCGCTGCTGCGTGGCCAAGCATGGCATCGGGGTTGCTGGCCCCGAAGGCCACGCGAAAAAACATCAGCTTGGCCTGGGCGTTTTCGGCGCTTTGGCGGATCAGCTCCATTTCCTCGGAAGGGCCGTTTAGCTCCAGTAACAGCTCCACCCCGTTGCTGATGGCGCCAACCGGGCTGATAAGATCATGACAGATCCGCGAGGAAATCATGTCGGCAAGTTGTTTTGGGTGCATGGGCTGCTCCGAAATTAAGGATTTTGCAACTATTGCATCAATCTGGTTAATGGAAAATGAATTTTTGTCCTGCTTGCTATCATACCTTAATTTCGTTAGCTATTTGGCCAAATTCGGGCTGTTGGCCCACCCTTTGCCACGGACAAAAATATGAAAACGGATGCAAACCGGTTTGAGGTCAGGCTGGCAAAAAATGATGCGGATATTCGCGCCGCACAGCAATTGCGATATCGGGTTTTTGTTGAGGAAATGGGCGCGCAGGTTAGCGAGCAGGACCATTTGCAAAAGATCGAGCAAGACCGGTTTGACCCGTATTTTGACCATCTTTTGCTGATTGATAAAACCATTGAGCCGGATGATTCTGGCCACCATGTTGTCGGGGTTTATCGCCTGATGCGTGATGATGCGGCCCGCAAAGGGGTCGGGTTTTATGGTGCGTCGGAATACGACCTTTCAAAGCTGGAAAATTGCGCGCGTAAATCGGTTGAACTGGGGCGATCCTGTATTTCGCGTGCGCATCGCGGCGGGGTTGGTATGCATTTGCTTTGGGATGGGCTGGGTGATTATGTGACCTCGAACAATATCGAGATTATGTTCGGGGTTGCGTCGTTTCACGGGGCGGATATTGCGCCGTTGAAAAATGCCATGGCCTATTTGCATCATAATTATCTGGCACCGGAGGATCTGCGGGTGAAGGCGCAGGACAGGCATTATATCAGCCTGAACCAGATGCCGGTTGACCGGATTGACCGCAAGGCGGCGCTGCGGCAAATTCCGTCGCTGATCAAGGCTTATCTGCGCTTGGGCGGGTTTGTCGGGGATGGCGCGTTTATCGACCATGATTTTAACACAGTCGATGTATGTTTGATTATGGATACCAAACGCATGGTGACCAAATACCGCGATTTTTACGCGCGGAATCGGGGGTAAAACATGGCGTGGAACGAAGTAAATCCGCCGCAATACCCAAAACTTGGCGTGATTGGCTGGGGGCGGTTTGGTATTCGCGCGGTGTTTTTCGGCATTGCCTCGGTTATTCTGGTTAGCTTGCTGGTTTTGGCCTATTTTGTCGAGCGTCTGTATAATGGCAGCCTGATCAGCAGCAAAATTGCGCGGTTATGGGGCTGGTGCGGGCGGATTTGTTGCGGGTTGTCTTTGGAAATTCAGGGCAAGGAAATGCAGCATGGCGGCGCGATTGTCGCCAATCATGCCAGCTGGATTGATATTTTCACCATGCATAATGCCGCGCATATTCATTTTGTTTCCAAATCCGAGGTGGCCAAATGGCCCGGCATCGGCTTTATGGCGCGCGCATCCGGCACGGTGTTTATTGTGCGAAAGCCAACCGAAGCCAAACGCCAGCAAGCGGCAATGGCGGTGCGAATCAAGGGGGGCGACAAGCTGTGCTTTTTCCCCGAGGGCACCAGTACCGATGGCCAACGGGTATTGCCGTTCAAATCATCGCTGTTCAGCGTTTTCCATACGCCGGAACTGCGCGATTCGGTCTGGGTGCAGCCGGTTAGCGTGACCTATATTGCCCCCGAAAACCGGCCTGCCGAATTTTATGGCTGGTGGGGGGATATGGAATTTTTTGCCCATGCCAAAGTGATTTTCGGGCTGTCGCGCGGTGGCAAAGTTGTGGTGACCTATCATCCACCGCTTAAGGCTGCGGATTATGCAGACCGCAAGCGCCTGTCGCAAGATGCCGAGATTCTGGTGCGGGCAGGGGTGCAGAAAAACCTGCTGGCGGCGATCTAAAGCGATTTTATAATGGCTGCAAGGCTGGCAGCGGGGTCATCGCTGGCCCATAATTCTGGCCCGAGGCAAATGAAATCGGCAAAATCCTTGATGCTGGGCAGGGTGGTTTCGTTAATGCCGCCCTCGGCCACAACCGGCACTTCGATCATTTCGGACCACCATTGAAACAGATCAGGGGGGGCGATTGACCCATCGCCCAGACCGGAATCTTTCAGCGGGCCAAAGCTGACATAATCAACCCCGATTTCAGCGGCTGTCATGCCTGCATGGCGCGACCCGCCACAATAAACGCCGATGATGGCATCTTTGCCAAGCTGCTTGCGGGCCTCGCGGATGGTTCGGTTACTGTCGGTTAGATGCACGCCGTCCAATCCGTGGGTTTCGACCATACGAAAATGGTCATCAATAACAATCGCCACATCGCGGGCATGGCATATTTCGCGCAAAGCATCCGCCGCGCAGCCAAGGGTTTTGGCATCGTTTGTTGCCATGGAAATCCGCAAACAGGCAATCGGGGTGGTATCCAGAATGCGGGTTAAAACCGGCGCAAAATCTGCGAGGTCAAACTGTTCGGGGGTTTGCAGATAAATCTGGGCTTTGTCGGTCATGGGATTTCCTTTTGGGGTGTTTAGCTGCCTGTTGGCGCGGGATCAATCCCCCGGGTGCCAATTTGGCGGGGCCATGTGAAACCCCGAGAAATCAAATGCAGGCGAGACCGAGCAGCTAACAAGGCTCCAGTCTCCGGTGCTGCGGGCTGCCTGCCATGTCTGGATTGGCACAATATGATGGGCGTGGTGGCCTGCCAGAATATCGGGGCCAAGGGTGATTTCACGCGCCGGTCCGGCATTGGTTTGGGCCAGCGACAGAGTTAGCGGCGCGCCAGCATTAAAATACCAGATTTCGGTTGAATCAATCCGGTGCCAATGGGATTTTTGGCCTGCCTCCAGCAGGTAATAAATGGCGCTGCCTGACGGGCGTGCACCATTCGCGTCGGCAATCCATGTCTGGCGATACCAACCGCCCTCGGGGTGGGGGGAAAGGTTGAGCAATGCGATGATTGTTTTAGCATTTTGGGTCATAAATATCGAACTTGTGGTAAGTTGGCTGGCTTTAGTAAAATTTGGCATCGCTGATATTTCCGATAAAAAACGGAAAATAATTGTCGCTACCAAAATGATACCCGACATGAACTAGGCTGGGAATGGTAAAGCCGCCAAACTGGGTCTCTTCTTGCATTGTTCCGCCAAAGCTAGTGTATTGATAGGTCTTTTCAGGGTTTACATCGCTCCACCTTTGGGTGGTGACAGATACAGGGCGGCCCTGCTGGTTGATGGTGAGAATCATTTCTTGCTGGGCATTTTCACTGCCAAAAGATACTTTGGCGCGGGTCATATCCAATTGCTCCCACTGCGCTCCGTTCTGGGGTAAAAGCGAGGCAGGCACCCAAACCGCCTCAACTAATGGTCGGGCGGCACCGGCGCGGTCCAAATCCGGGTTACCGGTGGC
The DNA here is from genome assembly GCA_021648225.1 of Paracoccaceae bacterium. GTDB lineage: Bacteria > Pseudomonadota > Alphaproteobacteria > Rhodobacterales > Rhodobacteraceae > UBA3077. Next base: position 4,461 of record JAKITE010000055.1, on the reverse strand, counting down.
CTGAACCAATGGTATCGCGCGAAACATCCAAAACCGGACCCAGCCTTGGCCTTGGGAAAAACTGTCTGATCCATTGACCCGAACCGGGCCGGATTTCATATCTGCAATCCATACAAATTCGTTTGGTGGGGATAGTATTTGCCGGGCTTGCATATCAAAACGTTTATAATTGTCTTTTTCACCAAGTCGAAATTCACCATACATTTGCAGCTCGACCGTGGTTGACAGGGGGGTGCCCACTGCAATGGAGTGATTAAAATAGCGCTGGGCTATTTCGGGCAAATCGGCAACCAACTCAGGGCTATAGGTAAGGGCGGCAGGTTTGGCCGTTGCCGCAATATTTGCCCATACTGTTTCAGCCTGTGCCATGCGCTTGGTAAATTTGTTATTTGCAATAAGCCAAGCGGCAGCCAACAAGGCCACGAAGACACCTAAAGCTATCCAGAATATGCGCATTCTGTAATATTAGTCCAATTTTTCAATGAAAAGCAAGTGAGATGCTTAGCGTTTCAACACCGAACGGCCCGCATAAATGCCGGTCTCACCCAGTTCTTCCTCGATGCGGATAAGCTGGTTATATTTGGCCAGCCGGTCTGAACGCGACAGCGAGCCGGTTTTGATCTGGCCGCAATTGGTTGCCACAGCCAGATCGGCAATGGTGGTGTCTTCGGTCTCGCCTGATCTGTGCGACATCACACTGGTCATGCGGTTACGATGCGCCATATCAACCGCGTTCAGGGTTTCGGTCAGGGTGCCGATCTGGTTAACCTTGATCAGGATGGAATTGGCGGAGCCTTCCTCAATGCCGCGCGCAAGGCGTGTGGTATTGGTGACAAACAGATCATCACCAACCAGTTGGCAGCGATCTCCGATCAGATCATTCAGCAGTTTCCAGCCCGCCCAATCGTCCTCGTCCATGCCGTCTTCGATCGAGATGATCGGATAGGCATCTACCAGTGCTGCCAGATAGGCGGCATTTTCAGCTGAATTCAGCTTTTTGCCTTCGCCTTTCATGTCATAAACGCCGTCTTTGAAATATTCCGACGCGGCGCAATCCAGCGCCAGATATACATCTTTGCCGGGCGTATAGCCTGCTTTTTCAATGGATTTCATAATGAAATCAAGCGCATCACTTGTTGATTTTAGATCAGGCGCAAAGCCGCCCTCGTCGCCGATACCTGTATTATGGCCCGCGGCGGATAATTCAGCCTTAAGGGTGTGAAAAATTTCCGCACCGATACGCACCGCATCCGACAGGCTTTCTGCGCCCACCGGCATCACCATAAATTCCTGAATATCAATGGCGTTATCCGCATGTTCGCCACCATTGATGATATTCATCATCGGCACCGGCAAAGTGCGGGCCGAGGTGCCGCCGATATAACGATATAGCGGCATGCCCAGATAATCAGCGGCGGCTTTTGCCACAGCCAGCGACACGCCTAAAATGGCATTGGCGCCAAGGCGGGATTTATTGGCGGTGCCGTCCAGATCAATCAGAATTTGGTCAATGCCGACCTGATCTATGGCCTCGACACCCAGCAATTGTTCGGCTATTTCGCCATTTACCGCATCTACGGCTTTTAGCACACCTTTGCCAGCATAACGGTTTTTGTCGCCGTCGCGCAGCTCCATGGCCTCGTGCGCGCCGGTGGAAGCACCCGAGGGCACGGCTGCGCGCCCCATGGAGCCGTCTTCAAGAAAAACGTCAACCTCGATGGTGGGGTTTCCCCGGCTGTCAAGAATTTCGCGGGCGTTGATGTCTATGATTGTGCTCATGACCGTATCCTGTCTGTCAAAATGGCGGGGTTTGGGGGCTGTTTAGCGAAACCGGCGCAGCTAGGAAAGGCTATTATTTTGTGTGACTATTTTGCCCGACACGGGCTTCGCGGTAAATTGTAAACAGGCCCGAGGCAAGAATAATCAGCGAACCGGCAATCATCCAGATGTCTATTACCTCGTCAAAAATCAAAACACCGATGACAATGGCAAAAAGCAGGCGGGTATACCGATAGGGCGTGATGACCGAAACATCCCCCATACGCATCGCCAGTGTAATGGCAAAATAGCCAAGCACATCAAAAATAGTGATGCCCAGCAACAAGGCCCAACTGCCAAGGTCCGGCCAAACCATCTGGCCGGTAACCAGCATCATTACCGCGCCGGTGGGCACCAATATGGTAAACCCGTAACAGGCCAGCACCACTGACGGAATGCCGCGCGGTGCGGTGCGGGTGGCAAGATCGCGGATTGCCAGGCCGATAACGCCAACCACGGCAAAAATCATATTGGGGTCAAACGCCTCGGAACCCGGGCGCAGAATCAGCAACATGCCACCAAAGCCGACCAGAATGGCCGACCAGCGGTAAATGCCGACTTTTTCGCGCAAAAACAGCACCGCGCCAAGGGTGATGATCAGCGGCGTAACTTGCAAAATTGCCGAAACCCCCGAAATGGTGGTTAAGGTCAGGGCGGTAACAAAACCGATGGTGCCGATGATTTCGCCAAAGGCGCGCATTTGCACCGAGCGGTTTTTCAAGGCGGGGCTGATCAGCCTGTGGTTTTGCTTTTTGGCAAGCAGGGCAAACACAACGCCGCCGCCCGCGCCGATCAGCATCAGCAACTGGCCCACCGGCACCGCGCCGTTCAGTTTTTTGATAAAGGTGTCGGCAATGGCAAAGCCAAGCATCGACAGGGTCATTAAAATGATCCCTGTCAGGTTTTCGGAACGGGTAATTTTCATAATAGTCGACTTTATAGGGTCAACTTTCCTCTTTATCAGAGATCGGCACGGCGTAAAGCTCCATTTTATGGCCCAATAACCTATAGCCCAGCTTGGCAGCAATTTTTTCCTGAAGCACTTCGATTTCGGGGTCAACAAATTCGATGACCTCGCCGGTTTGCACGTTGAACAGGTGGTCGTGGTGGTCGCGCTCTGCGTCCTCATAACGGCTGCGGCCATCGCCAAATTCGTGGCGCTCCAGAATATTGGTTTCCTCGAACAATTTGACGGTGCGATACACGGTGGCGAGGCTGATTTTCGGGTCTACCTTGCTGGCGCGTTTATATATTTCCTCAACATCTGGGTGGTCAAACCAGCCCTCCAGCACTTCGGCAATCACACGGCGCTGGCCGGTCATGCGCAGGCCGGCTTTTTCACAACGTTGCAAGATGGTTTTGGTGGTCATAACGGCCTTTATCTGGTTGGGGTTTGGTTATAGCGCGGATGATGCAGCGGGGGAACCGTGAATTATTGCGGTGGCCGGGATATTGTCGATATAACCTTATGTTGCAAATTGGCGCAGTTGCGGTCAGTTTCGCGGCAAAGTTTTGAGGGGCGGGAAAACAATATGCGCGGTAATTCGGTTTTATTTGATATGGACGGTTTGCTGCTGGATACGGAGCGGGTCTATCTGGCGGTGTTTAACGAAATAGGGGTCGGGTTTGGCATAGCTGATCTTTCGGATACATATTGCGCCACCATTGGTTTGCGAACCGAAGAATCGCAGGCGATTATTGAAAACGGGCTGGATGGCCGGGCCGATTACGACACATTTTTTGCAGCTTGGGAACATGGAGTGAACCAAAACCTGAAATCCCGAATACCGGTTGTCGCCGGTGTTCCGGCGTTTCTGGAGATGTTGAAACAGCATGGCACAAGAATGGTTGTGGCGACCTCGACAGAAACCACAAAGGCGGTTGACCATTTGCAACGTGCAGGGATATTCGGCTTTTTTGAAGCGGTTATTGGCGGTGATCAGGTAACCAATGGTAAACCAAGCCCGGAGATTTACCATATGGCGGCAAACAGGCTGGGCAAACAGCCAAGCGATTGTTTTATTTTTGAAGATAGCGATATGGGCGTGCTGGCGGCTGTGCGGTCAAAAGGCAAAGCGGTTCAAATCCCCGATCTTGTCCAGCCATCCCCCGAAACGGTGGCGCTTGGCCATGTGATTGCGCCCTCGCTGCTAAGCGGTGCGCGGTCCGTGGGGCTTATTGCCTAGGCCCTGTTTCTTTGTTGCAAAAATACTCGCGCCGCAGGCTGGCCTTTTGCCGAGCGCAGCGAGGCCAAGCCCAAAGGGAGGGGGTGCATTGCGCCAGCAATGCTGCCGCCGAACTGCGGGAGCGCTTCCGCCTGTTTGAGTGTGATCCTTGCGGATCAAGCGATGAATAACCTCTAGGTTTATAGATACCTTGCCTGGTGATTATAGAACCATGGAGAGGTGGGTGTGGCTGAGGGAATGCCATTTGAGATCAAGTAAACAGGGCGCTGTGGGGCGAGTTGTGTTGCTTCAGTTTGTGGTAACGTCACATATTAAAATTGATGAAATATATCTCCAAATTTTGAAAGCCCCTCAACCATTTGGTAACCAGCTTAGGATTAGTTTGGCGGCGTGGGTAAATTTTGAATTGTCAAATTGGAATAGATTTGACCTAAACAAAAAAGGGTAAAACTATGTT
>JAKITE010000054.1 GCA_021648225.1 Paracoccaceae bacterium | reverse complement strand
TGGAAACCGTCCTGACCGAAGCCAACACCCTGCCCGAAATCGCCAAACCCGAAATCGCAGACTGGATCGAACAGGTCCGCCAGCGCCAATCGGTGCTGCAAGGTCTGGCACAGCTTCGCAACAGTCTCGGGCAAGGGGAATAATCATGATCTGGTCGCTAATCAAAGTCGCAATTTTTGTCAGCCTCGCCGCCCTGCTGGCTTTTGGTGCCACCTATATTCAAGACACCCCCGGCGAGGTTCTGGTGGCCTTTGCTGGCCAAGAAATCTCGCTGACGCCGCTGGTCGCCCTGATCGGGATACTGGTGGCATTTGCCGCCTTTTGGATATTGCTGAAACTGGCCGGTCTTGGTGTTGCAGTGTTACGCACGCTGGCAGGCGACCAAACCGCGCTGCGCCGTTATTTTGACAAAAACCGTGAACGTCGTGGCTATGCGGCCCTATCCGAGGGGTTAATCGCCGTGGCTTCGGGCGAAGGTCAAAAAGCCATTGCCAAGGCCAACAAGGCTGAAAAACTGCTGCACAAACCCGAACTGACCCTATTGTTAAATGCACAAGCAGCCGAGATGACAGGCAACCGCACCCGCGCGATTGAACTTTACAAACAGCTGCTTAACGATGATCGCACAAGGTTTGTCGGCATTCAGGGCCTGATAAAAGCCAAACTGGCCGAGGGCGATACAGATCGCGCCTTGCTGCTGGCTGAAAAAGCATTTGCGCTAAAACCCCGCCATCCAGAAACACTTGATACCCTGTTTAGCCTGCAATCAAACGCCGGTGACTGGTCCGGCGCGCGGGCCACGCTTCAGGCCAAATCCCGTGCCAAGTTACTGCCCAAAAACATCGCCATGCGGCGCGAGGCGGTTTTGTCGGTGGCGGATGCCATGGCAAAACACAGCGATGGCCAAGGCGAACAAGCCCGCGATGCCGCCATTTTTGCCAACCGCAACGCGCCCTCGCTGGTGCCCGCCGCGGTGCTGGCCGCGCAGGTTTATTTATCGGAAAACAACAAACGCAACGCTGTGCGGGTATTACGAAAAGCATGGGAAGCCAACCCGCATCCGGACCTCGCCGCTGCTTTTGCCAGCATTGAACCCGATGAAACCCCGTCCGAGCGGGTCACACGGTTTGCAACATTTCTTAAAATCCTGCCTGATCATGCTGAAACCCGAATGCTAGAAACCGAATTGCTGCTCGCAGCCGAGGATTTCCCCGCCGCACGTCGCGCGCTTGGCGATCTGGCGGATCAATCCCCATCCACGCGCACGCTTTCCCTTATGGCAGCAATTTCACGCGGCGAAGGCGCAGCCGAGGAAACCATCCGAGGCTATCTGGCCCGCGCATTGGCCGCACCAAGGGCTGAACAATGGGTCTGCTCTGCCTGCAATTCCATCCACCCGAAATGGTCGCCGATCTGTGCAAATTGCAACGGCTTTGACACCCTAAGCTGGTCGCTCCCGGCCGAAGGCACAGCCGCCGATCTACCGGAATCGATGATGCCGTTGCTGGAAACCGCACCACCTGAAACCGAACCGGAAATCCCCCCCGAACAAACCGAAGAAAAACCCGCCCCTATCTGACCAGCCCCCGCCTTTCTTTGTTGCAAAAATACTCGCGCCGCAGGCTGGTCTTTTGCCGAGCGCAGCCCCGAAAAATATGACCCGCCGAGCGCAGCCCCGAAAGATTTGACCAGCCGAGCGCAGCGAGGCCATGCCCAAAGGGAGGGGTCGCATTGCGCAAGCAATGCAGGCGCCGGACTGCGGGAGAGTCCCTGTATCAAAAGGAGCCTGGCTGACATTTTATGTCTGCCCCTGACGGGTCAACAAAAAATGCCAGCGGTGGCCTCGGCTTCGCCTCGGTGGGATAATGTCAACCATACCACCTAAACCCGCAAAATTTGAATGCCTGCCACCACTCCATAATCCAACCGACAATTTGGCAGATAAAACCGCCAGCACCCCTGCATCAGTTCCAAAACACCCGCTTTTCTAAAAATAATCGCAATTTCGTGAAATTTCCTTTGATTTTTTCACCAATTTGCATTTATCTCAATAAAACACCCAATCCGAGCGATGATTCCATGTCTATAATGCACCCTATTGACCCGTCAAACCCCAACAGCCTTGGCCGTGATCTGCGGGCCTTGCGCAAATCTCGTGGCCTTACCCTTAGCCAGCTTGCCAAAGGCAGCAACCGCTCGGTCGGCTTTATCAGCCAGGTTGAACGCGGCATTTCAGACCCGAGCATCAAAGACCTGCGCACCTTGGCCAAGGTTCTGGATGTCCCTGTTAGCCTGTTATTCATGTCCGAAACCCCCGACCCGGTTGAGCGGGATTTTATCGTTCGCAAAGGCGCGCGGCGTTCCTTGGGCACCAAAATCGACGGCATTGTCGAAGAATTGCTTTCGCCAGACCTTGGCGGCAGTTTTGAGATGTTTCGCTCGGTCATCGAACCCTTTACCGAACAATCCGAACCGGTGCTGCGCCAAACCGAAGAGGCCGGATATATCGTGCAGGGCCAGATTGACCTCTGGATCAATGAGCAAAAATTCAGCCTCAAAACCGGCGATAGCTTTCGTTTTGATCACCAGCCCTGCCGCTGGCACAATCGGGGCGATATTCAGGCAATTATCATCTGGGTGGTCAGCCCACCGGTTTACTAAGGAAATCCCATGGCAAATCTTCCCTCAACCGCCCGCGTGGTCGTCATTGGTGGCGGAGCCGTTGGCACATCCTGTCTTTACCATCTCGCCATGATGGGCTGGTCCGATTGTGTTTTGCTGGAAAAAAACGAACTTACCTCTGGTTCTACATGGCATGCAGCGGGAAATGTGCCCACGTTTTCAACCTCTTGGTCACAAATGCACATGCAACGCTATTCGGCAGACATGTATAGCAAACTGGCCGACAAAGTTGATTACCCGATGAATTACCACGTCACCGGCTCCATCCGGCTAGCCCATTCCAACACCCGAATGCAGGAATTTGAACGGGCCAAAGGCATGGGGCGATACCAAGGTATCGAGATTGACATGTGCGATATTGCTGACCTGAGAAACCTGTATCCATTCCTTGAAACCCATGATCTCGCGGGTGGATTATATGACCCCAATGATGGTGATATCGACCCCAGCCAGCTAACCCAGGCCATGGCCAAAGGTGCGCGAGATCTGGGCGCTAAAATCATCCGGTTCTGTCCCGTTGAAGCAGTAAACCGCCAAAATAACGAATGGGTTCTAACCACGCCCAAGGGCGATATTCGCGCCGAAATCGTGGTTAACGCCGCCGGGTACCGCGCGCAGGAACTCGCGCGCATGTTCCTCCCCTTTGGCGGGCGTGAATTGCCGATGATGACCATGTCCCACCAATATCTGCTAACCGACGAAATTCCCGAGCTTCAAAACTGGTCGGAAACCACTGGCAAAAAACTGCCCCTATTGCGCGATGTCGACAGCTCCTATTATCTACGCCAAGAAAAAAACGGCCTTAATCTTGGCCCCTATGAACGCGGTTGCAAAAGCCATTGGTCAACTGCAAATGACCCGATGCCAGCCGATTTTTCTTTCCAGCTTTACCCCGATGATCTGGAACGCTTGGAATGGTATATTGAGGATGCCATGGCCCGCGTTCCCATGCTTGGCAAAGTCGGAATATCCAAGGTTATCAACGGCCCAATCCCCTATACGCCCGACGGAAACGGGTTAATCGGCCCCATGCCCGGCGTGCCAAATGCCTTTGAGGCTTGCGTATTTACCTTTGGTATAGCCCAAGCAGGCGGTGCGGGCAAAGTGCTGGCGGAATGGGTGGTTGAGGGCCAAACCGAATGGGATATGTGGGCCAATGACCCCCGCCGTTTCACCGGATTTGTCGACCAAGATTACACAAAGAAAAAAGGCATGCAGGTCTATGGTTATGAATACGCCATGCATTTCCCGCATCACGAATGGCCTGCGGGGCGCGATAAAAAACGCTCGCCAATCCATGACCAAATTCTGGAACTGGGCGGGGTTATGGGCACAGCCAATGGTTGGGAGCGCGCAAACTGGTTTGCAAAACCCGATGACGATACCAGCTTTGAGCCCACCCAGACATGGGAGCGCAGCGGCCCTTGGCTGCAACGAATTCAACAGGAATGCCATGCAGTGCGCGACACAGCAGGCATTCTCGACCTGCCGGGTTTTTCACGCTATCGCCTAAGCGGCGCGGGCGCACGGCAATGGTTGGATAGCCAAACCGCCAGCAACATTCCAAGCACGGGCCGCATTGGTTTGGCCTATTTCACCGATACACGCGGCAGGGTGATGACCGAAATGTCGATCATCAGTATTGCCGAGGATTTGTTTTTCCTGATCACCGCCGCCGCCGCTGAATGGCATGATTTTGAACTGCTCAAAAATGCCCTGCCCGACGATGGCACGATTGATCTGCAAAATGTTACCGAGGATTTCAGCTGTCAAATCCTCACCGGTCCCGCCTCGCGCGCAATATTGGCGGAAATTTCCGACGCGGACCTGTCACAGAAATGGCTGACCCACCAAACCGCACAAATCGCAGGCAAGCATTGCCAGTTGATGCGGGTTAGTTTTGCTGGCGAACTCGGCTGGGAAATCCATACCAAAATCGCAGATACAGCCGAAATATTTGACACAATCTGGCAAGCAGGCCAGCCCCACGGCCTAAAACCGTTTGGCATGTATGCGCTAAATTCCTTGCGTTTGGAAAAAGGTTACCGCGCTTGGAAAGCCGACCTTTCGTCGGATTATACCGCGCTTGAATCCGGCCTTGGTCGTTTCTTGCGGCTGGATAAACCCGCAGATTTCCCCGGCAAAACCGCGCTGCAACTGCAAAAACAAAGCGGCGTTGAAAAACGCTTTGTCACCTTGATTGTTGATACAGAAAAATTCGACGCCCCCTATATGTCAACGCTTTGGCACAACGAAAAAGTCGTCGGTGAGACCACATCCGGCGGCTGGGGCCATCGCATTGACCGCTCCATCGCGCTGGGCATGTTGCGGGCTGATCTGGCCATTGAAGGCACAGAAATCGAGGTTGAAATTTATGGCAAACGTCACAAAACAACCGTGCAAGCCGATCAACCGCTTTGGGACCCTGAAAACCAAAGAATCCGCGCATGAAACCGCTGCCAAAACACAGCCGCGCCATCATCATCGGCGGCGGTGTTGCTGGTGCGTCGGTTGCCTATCACCTTGCCAAATTAGGCTGGAAAGACGTTATTTTGCTGGAACGCAAACGCCTGACCAGCGGCACAACATGGCACGCGGCAGGGCTGATCGGCCAGCTTCGCGCCAGCGCCAACATGACCAGATTGGCAAAATATACCCAGGAATTATATTTCAATTTGGAAGCCGAAACCGGCGTAGCAACCGGCATTAAACGTAATGGTTCCATCACTGTGGCCCTGACGGAAGCCCGTCGCGAGGAAATCTATCGCGGCGCATCCATGGCCCGGGCCTTTGGCGTAGAGGTCGAAGAAATCTCACCATCTGAGGCCAAAAACCGCTATCCGCACCTGAATATCAGCGACGTCAAAGCCGCGATTTACCTACCCAAAGACGGCCAAGGAGACCCCGCAAATATCACCCATGCCATGGCCAAGGGTGCCCGCCAAAACGGCGTGCAAATCTTTGAAAATGTCAAAGTCACCAACATAAAAACCAAAGCAGGCCGCGTCGCCAGCGTGACCGTCGAACAGAACGACGAGATCACCGAGATCACCTGTGATCACATTGTAAATTGCGCCGGAATGTGGGCGCGAGACGTAGGCGATATGGTTGGCGCCACCATCCCGCTGCATGCTTGTGAGCATTTCTATATTGTCACCGAACCTATTGAAAACCTTACCCAACTTCCGGTTTTGCGCGTGCCGGATGAATGCAGTTATTACAAAGAAGACGCCGGAAAAATCCTGCTCGGGGCGTTTGAACCGGTGGCCAAACCGTGGGGCATGAATGGCATCCCCGAGGATTTTGAATTTGACCAATTACCCGAAGATTTCGACCATTTTGAACCCATTCTGGAAAAAGCAATCGCGCGTATGCCGTTGCTGGAAAACGCAGGTATTCACACGTTTTTTAACGGTCCCGAAAGCTTCACGCCTGATGATCGCTATTACCTTGGCGAGACCCCAGAGTGCCAAAATTTCTGGGTCTGTTGTGGCTTTAATTCCGTCGGTATCCAATCCGCAGGCGGCGCGGGCATGGCCCTTGCGCAATGGATGCAAGATGGCGCGCCGCCGTTCGATTTATGGGATGTAGACATCCGCCGCGTGCAGCCATTTCAGAAAAACCGCCGCTACCTAAAGGAACGCGTTACTGAATCCCTCGGGCTGCTTTACGCCGACCATTTCCCCTATCGCCAGCCGGTTACCTCACGCGGCATTCGCCGCTCGCCGATCCACCAATACCTGCTGGATCGCGGTGCGGTAATGGGCGAAAGCTCGGGTTGGGAGCGCGCCAACTGGTTTGCTTCAAGCGGCCAGAAAGCCGAATACCAATATTCGTGGAAACGCCAAAACTGGTTCGAAAATGCCGCGCGTGAACACCACGCCATCCGCAATGATGTTGGCATGTTTGACATGACCAGCTTTGGCAAAATCAGGGTTGAAGGCCGTGATGCAGCCGCATTTCTGCAACGCCTGTGCGCCAACCAGATGGACGTGCCAGCAGGCAAAATCACCTATACCCAGATGCTGAATGAACGCGGCGGCATTGAATCTGACCTTACTGTCACCCGCCTGTCTGAAACCGCGTTTTTACTGGTAGTTCCGGGGGCAACCTTGCAGCGAGATCTGGCATGGTTACGCCGCCATCTGACCGTCGAGTTTGTGGTTATTACCGATGTTACAGCGGCGGAATGCGTGTTTGCCATCATGGGGCCAAATGCGCGCAAACTAATGCAAAAAATCTCGCCCAATGATTTTTCCAACGCCAGTCATCCCTTTGGAATGGCAAAAGAAATCGAAATCGGCATGGGGCTGGCCCGCGCCCATCGCGTTACCTATGTCGGAGAGCTGGGCTGGGAGATTTACAGCCCAACCGACCAAGCCGCGCATATTTTTGAAACCATCGACGCAGCCGGCGTAACCCTGTGCGGTTTGCATGTTCTGGACAGCTGCCGCTTGGAAAAAGCCTATCGCCATTTTGGCCATGACATCACCGATGAGGACCATATTTTGGAGGCTGGCCTCGGCTTTGCGGTTAAAACCGACAAAGATTTCATAGGCCGCGACGCGGTGCTGAAAAAACGCGAATCTGGTCTGAATACCCAGCTTGTGCAGTTCATTCTCAATGATCCCGAACCGCTGCTTTACCACAACGAACCGATCCTGCGAGACGGCAAAATCATCGGCCATCTTAGCTCTGGCAATTACGGCCACCACCTTGGCGCCGCCATCGGCCTTGGCTATGTGCCTTGCAAGGGCCAGTCAGCTGCCGACATTTTGGCGTCAAATTATGAAATCGAAATTGCAGGCCAGCACCATGCTGCCCGCGCCAGCCTAAAACCGCTTTATGACCCAAAATCGACCCGCATAAGGAGCTGATATGACCCGACATGACACCTTTTTTGACCTTCACCAACAGGGCTGTTTCATCATGCCCAACCCGTGGGATTTAGGCTCTGCCAAAATGATGGCCAGCCTTGGCGCGCCGGCTTTGGCAACCTCTTCTGCCGCCCATGCCTTTACGTTCGGCCTGCCCGATATGGGCAATGTCACCCGCGATCAGGCGATGCAACATGCCGCTGAAATCGTGGCGGCAACGCCATTGCCGGTGAATGGAGACCTTGAAAACGGCTATGGCGAGGCCCCCGAAACCGTGGCTGAAACCATCCGGCTGGCAGCCGAATCCGGCCTGTCGGGATGTTCCATCGAGGACACCACAATGGACGATCGCGTGGTCTATGATTTTGACCTAGCGGTGGAACGCATGCGCGCCGGTGCCGCTGCGGCCAAAGCCCTGAAAACCCCGTTTATTTTTACCGCGCGCGCCGATGGCGTGATGCTTGGCGCATATGACATGGACGAGGCCATCCGTCGCTGCCAAGCCTTTGAAATAGCTGGCGCAGACATGGTTTATGTTCCGATTCCCCCGTCAATCAATGACCTCGCACGGCTGGTAAAATCTGTTAATATCCCCGTTAACGGGCTGGCGGCAGGGCCATACCTAAACCACAAAAAATCCGATTTTGCCGCCGCTGGCATTCGCCGAATCAGCCTTGGTTCCGCCATTGCCCGCGCCACCCATTCGGTGATCAAAGACAGCATTTCGGCCATGCTGGATGCGGGAGATTTCAGCCAGACCCGTGTTACCGTCACAGGGGCAAAAATCGACGCCATGCTGAAAGAATTTCCATGAGACGCGCCGGGGGCCGCGCCGCCCGCAAAGCCATGCGCGCCGCCCCGCTGGTTGACGAAATGAAACCTGTGCGCAGCGGCATGGAGGGTGGCCAATATAAACCACTATCCCCCGATGACATTGAAAAAATCCACGAATCCGTTTTGGAAATTCTGGAAACCATCGGCATTAAATCCGCCACCCCTGCCTGCATCAAAGCCTGCACAAAGGTTGGCGCGACATTTGAAAACGAGCGCCTGCTTTTCCCGCGCCAGCTGGTTCTGGATACCATCAAAATCGCCAACCGAGACCTGACCCTGTGTGGTCGCACCCCCGAACATGACATCAAACCCCAAGGCACCAAAGTGCATTTTGGCACCGCAGGCGCGGCGGTGCATATGGTTAACGCCAAAACCGGCGAATACCGCGAAAGCCAGCTACAAGACCTGTATGATGCCGCGCGCATCGTGGACAACATGGATAACATCCACTTTTTCCAACGCCCGCTGGTGCCCCGTGATGTTTTGGGAGAGTTGAACATGGACATCAACACGCTTTATGCGTCTTTGTCCGGCACCCGAAAACATGTTGGCACCAGCATCACGCTGGTCGAAAACTGTAAACCATTTTTAGAAATGCTTTATATGGTGGCCGGTGGCGAGGCCGCGTTTCGGGCGCGGCCGTTTGTGTCAATTTCTGCAACCTTTGTGGTGCCGCCGCTGCGCTTTGCTGTTGAGGCCTTGGATGTCATCGGCGAAATGGTCAAAGGCGGCGTGCCGGTATTATTGCTGTCAGCAGGCCAAGCAGGTGCCACATCCCCCGCAGCGCTGGCAGGGTCCGTGGTGCAATCGCTTGCCGAGGTGCTGGCCGGTCTGGTCTATGTCAACGCCCTGCAACCCGGCGCGCCGGCCATATTTGGCCCATGGCCGTTTGTGTCAGACCTGCGAACCGGCGCGATGTCAGGGGGATCAGGAGAGCAATCTTTGCTAATCGCCGCTGTCACCCAAATGACCAATTTTTACAACCTGCCCTGCGGGGTTCCGGCAGGCATGACCGACGCCAAACTGCCCGATATACAATCAGGATACGAAAAAGGCTGCACCACAGTAATGGCGGGGCTGGCGGGTGGAAATTTGATCTACGAGGCCGCCGGAATGCATGCTTCTTTGTTGGGATTTTGCCATGAAAGCCTGATTATTGATAACGATATTCTGGGCCAATCCCTGCGCTGTGTGCGCGGGATCGAGGTTAACAAAGACACCCTGTCGCTCGATACAATCCGCGATGTTTGCCTTGGCGGGCCGGAACATTTTTTGGGCCAGCCCCAGACCCTGAACCTGATGCAACGCGAATATATTTACCCCGAAATCGGCGACCGCACCACGCCAAAGGAATGGGAAGAATTGCAAAAACCAAAAATGCTCGACAAAGCCATTGCCAAGAAACGTCAAATTCTGGAGGGTTATTTCCCGAGCCATATTTCTGATAAACTCGACGCGGAAATCAGGGCAAAATTCGATATCAAGCTACCGCGCGCCGCCATGAAAAAGGCATAAACCCCACACCACCTTGCCCCGCGCAAAAACCCTGCTATAACCCTCAAAAACACGCGAGGGCACGCTTTGCTAACCAGCCGCCATCTTTTGGGCATCGAGGGCTTGTCAAAAGACGAGATCACCGCGATTCTTGATCTTTCCGAAACCTATGTCCGCCAGAATCGCCAGCCCGATAAACATTCCAACGCCCTGATTGGCCTAACGCAGGTTAACATGTTTTTTGAGGCATCAACCCGCACCCAATCCAGCTTTGAAATTGCCGGAAAACGCCTTGGGGCCGATGTGATGAACATGGCCATGGCCGCCAGTTCGATCAGCAAGGGCGAAACCCTGATCGACACGGCCATGACCCTGAACGCCATGCATCCAGACCTGTTGGTGGTGCGCCACCCCCATTCCGGCGCGGTGGCCCTGCTGGCCGAAAAAGTCAATTGCGCGGTGCTGAATGCCGGTGATGGCCAGCACGAACACCCGACCCAGGCCTTATTAGATGCGCTAACAATTCGCCGTGCCAAAGGCCGTTTGCATCGCCTGACCATCGCCATTTGTGGTGACATTGCCCATAGCCGCGTGGCGCGTAGCAATATGTTTTTGCTTGGAAAAATGGAAAATCGCGTCCGCCTGATCGGGCCGCGCACCCTGATGCCCGCAGGCGTTGACCAACTGGGCGTCGAGGTCACCGATAACATGGCTGAGGGGTTAAAAGGCGCTGACGTGGTAATGATGCTGCGCCTGCAAAAAGAACGCATGGATGGCGGGTTTATCCCGTCAACGCGCGAATATTATCACCGTTGGGGGCTGGACAGCACCAAACTGGCCAATGCCAAACCCGACGCCATTGTCATGCATCCCGGCCCGATGAATCGCGGCGTTGAAATCGACGGCGTGCTGGCCGATGATATCAACCGTTCCGTCATTCAGGAACAGGTTGAAATGGGCGTGGCCGTGCGTATGGCGGTGATGGATCTGCTGGTGCGAAAATCAAAAAAACCAAAGGCGATTTATGTCTGAACACCCAAAACCCATCGTATTTTCCGCTGATCGGCAGACCTATATCCGTGACCATATTGTCATGGCGCTGGTTGGCTCTGTTGGCATGACGGCAATTTTATATGCGGTTGGCAATCCGTTTCCATGGGTCGGGGTTGCTGGCTCTGTGATTGCAATTTCGGTGCGCGGGTTTTTTGTTATGTCCGAAACGCTGGGGTTTCGTTGGCAGCTAACAGCCAAAAACCTGTCCTTCCCCGGCGAACGGACAATCCCTCTAAGCCAGATAAAAACCGTGCGAAGCATGTTTAGCGCAGTGCAAATTGTTACCGATTCCGGCGAAAAATTCCTGATCCGTTTTCAACAAAATCCGCAAGATGCCGTGGCCCAAATTCAGGCCATGCAAAACCGGCAACAGGGCCAGATATGATCCTGACCAACGCCAAATTGATCAACCCCGAAACCGGCACCGAGACCCTCGGAGCGTTGCGGATCGAGGATGGTTTAATCATCGAAATCCTGCCCGCTGGCAGCGATGGCATCGATTGCAAGGGCAAATGCCTTGCCCCCGGTATCATCGATATCGGCGTTAAAATCGGCGAACCCGGCGAACGCCACAAAGAAAGCTTTCGCACCGCCGGCCTGTCCGCCGCAGCCGGTGGCGTTACCACAATGGTAACCCGCCCCGACACCACCCCCGCCATTGATACCCCTGAAACCCTTGACTTTTTCCGCCGTCGTGCCGCCGACATTGTGCAGGTTAACGTGCTGCCAATGGCCGCCCTGACCAAGGGCCGCAATGGCAAGGAAATGACCGAAATCAGCTTTTTACAAGACGCAGGCGCGGTGGCCTTCACCGACGGAGACCGCCCGGTTGCCAACCCAAAGGTCCTGCAACGCGCCCTGACCTATGCGGCTGACCTCAACGCATTGGTCATGGCCCACCCGCAAGAACCGACGCTTTCCAAAGCTGCTTGTGCCACCTCCGGCCCGCTGGCCACCAAAATGGGCCTGCCCGGGGTTTCGCCAATGGCGGAACGCATGCAGCTGGAACGGGATCTGGCCTTGGTCGAAATGACCGGCGGGCGCTACCACGCTGACCAGATCACCACGGCCCATTCCCTGCCCGCATTGCAACGGGCAAAAACGGCCGGATTACAGGTGACTGCCGGCATCTCCGCACATCATTTAACGTTAAACCAGTTTGACATTGAGGGTTACCGCACCTTTTTCAAACTCAAACCGCCCCTGCGATCGGAAGATGACCGCCTGGCAATGGTTAACGCTGTGGCCGAAGGTCTGATTGATGTGATCTGCTCCATGCACACCCCGCAGGATGAAGAATCAAAACGCCTGCCCTTTGAAGAGGCCGCCTCCGGTGCCGTGGGGTTAGAGACCCTGCTGCCTGCCTGTTTGCAACTGGTGCATGCGGGGGCATTAACCCTTTCACAACTGTTTCGGGCTTTGTCGCTAAACCCCGCCAAATTACTGGGCCTGCCTGCGGGCCGGTTAAGCATTGGCGCACCGGCGGACCTTATTCTGTTTGACCCCGACAAGCCTTTTGTGCTGAACCGCGCGGATTTGCTGTCAAAATCCAAAAACACCCCTTATGATTTACGCCGCATGCAGGGCAAGGTTTTGAAAACCTTTGTTGCAGGCCAGCAGGTTTGGGGGGATAAATGATACCAGCGGTTTTTCGTTTCTGGGGTGCCCAACCGGGCTGGGAGGCCGCATGGCCATCTTTGCTTGGCATTCTGATCATCGCCTATTTGCTTGGCTCGATTCCCTTTGGCATGTTGGTGGCCAAATTTATGGGTCTGGGCAATTTGCGCAACATCGGTTCGGGCAATATCGGGGCCACAAATGTGCTGCGGACCGGCAATAAAAAGGCAGCTTTGTTAACCCTGTTGCTGGATGGCGGCAAAGGCGCGGTTGCAGTTCTGGTCGCACGCGAAATGTTTGGTAACGAGGCCGCACAGGTCGCCGCCCTTGGCGCGTTTCTTGGCCATATCTTTCCGGTTTATTTACGTTTCAAAGGCGGCAAAGGCGTTGCCACATTGCTGGGAATTTTACTTGCGCTTAACCTTTGGGTCGGCTTGGCCACCTGCGCCACATGGCTGGCCACAGCAGCAATTTTCCGGTTTTCGTCGCTGGCCGCACTGGTTGCCGCAGCCAGCGCGCCGCTTTGGTTATGGGTTTTCGGGTTTACAGCAACCACCGGATTGGGGTCGCTTTTGGCCATTCTGGTATTTATCCGGCACGGCGCAAATATCGGCCGGTTACTGCGCGGCATCGAGCCTAAAATCGGCGCGAAGTGACCTATCGAATTGCCGCCTTACCCCTGTCAAATTGACTTTTTTACCTATCGAAATGGCAAATTCAACCTGAAATCTGTATGGTTTTACCTGTCAATTTAATAGCTGTATTCCGCATAAACACGGTTAATATCGCCACACCATTCGCCCTTATACAGCCGCTCCAGTTTTTTGGCCGGTGAGAACCCGCGATCAACAATTTCCTGCAACGCATTCAGAAAATGGGTTTCATCAGGGATCAAACCGCCAGCGCCGGGCTTGGCGCGGGCTTTTAATCCGGCCTCGGCAATCACCAGCAATTCCTTGGCAATGTCCAAAACCGGGCGGCCATCCAGTTCCGCTTGCAAGCCATCTTTGGCGACATCGATCCGCAGATTTTCCCGCTGTTCGGCTGTCCAGTCTTTGCAAACATCCCAGGCCGCATCCAGCGCGTTCTGGTCATATAAAAGCCCAACCCAAAATGCCGGAAGCGCGCAAATTTTGCGCCAAGGCCCGCCATCCGCACCGCGCATTTCGATAAATTGTTTAATCCGCGCTTCGGGAAATGCTGTGGTCAAATGGTCTGCCCAATCGGATAAAGTCGGGGTTTCGCCGGGCAATGCCGGCAGTTTTCCTACCATAAAATCCCGAAAAGACATGCCTAATGCATCAATATACTTTCCGTCACGATAGACAAAATACATAGGAACATCAAGGGCATACTGCACCCATGCTTCAAACCCGAACCCGTCTTCAAACACAAAAGGCAACATGCCGGTGCGGGCATTGTCAGTGTCTTGCCAAATGCGGGCCCGCCAGCTTTGGTATCCGGTCAGCTTGCCCTCAAAAAACGGCGAATTGGCAAACAGCGCCGTAGCGACGGGTTGCAATGCCAAACCAACCCGCAATTTTTGCACCATGTCCGGTTCACTTGAAAAATCAAGATTAACCTGAATACAAGTGGTGCGATACATCATTTGGGTGCCATGGGTGCCGACTTTTTGCATATGCGGCGTCATCAATTTATAGCGGCCTTTGGGCATCATCGGCATCTGTTCGGCTTTCCAGTCCGGCGCGGCGCCCATGCCGAAAAACTTCATGCCTAAATTTTCGGAAATGTCCTTGACCTCGCGCAGATGGTCGTTGGCCTCGTCGCAGGTTTGATGGATGCTTTCCAATGGCGCTCCGGATAATTCAAGCTGCCCACCCGGTTCCAAGGATACATTTGCACCGTTTTTTGTAAGGCCGGTCAGGTTGCCTTCTTCAACAACTTCGGCCCAGCCGTATTTATCCCTAAGCCCTTGTAATAACGCCTTAATTGAGCGTTCGCCTTCATAAGGAATGGGTTCAAACGTGTCTTTGCAATAGCCGAATTTTTCGTGTTCGGTGCCAATGCGCCAATCTTGTTTTGGCTTGCAACCATCCGCCAAAAGCTGCGCTAACTGGTCGTGATGTTCGATCGGCCCGCCGCCGGATTGAGGTATCGACATTGGCATTTCCCCTTATGATTTCAACTTCACTTAAGCCCGAAATTCTGCCCTTGCAAGGCACCAAAGCAATTTAGCCAGCCTTTTCCCAAATGGTTTCAATCACAAGCGTGTTTGATCGCACCGCGCGGCTAATCCGTTCCACGCCCAGGCCGGGCAAAGCACTAAATGCCTCGATCAACCGATCTGCGCCTTCGGCAT
Source organism: Paracoccaceae bacterium (assembly GCA_021648225.1). GTDB lineage: Bacteria > Pseudomonadota > Alphaproteobacteria > Rhodobacterales > Rhodobacteraceae > UBA3077. The sequence goes on along the minus strand of JAKITE010000054.1, from coordinate 2,818 downwards.
TAAACGGGATCATAACCGGCGCAACATCATATGAATAAAGCACCCAGTTCCGCCTGCCGCTGCGGGTCGGGGAAACGTCGATTTTGCGAATGGAATCAAGGCTGATAACCCCGCCCAGATGCGGCGCAAGATAGGTGATATTGCGCTCGTCGATCTCTACCAATCCCGGGCCGGAAGCATCGCTGCGCAGATGCATTCGCAGCATTGCAACGTAAAACAAACTGCCCAGAACCACCATCAAAACCACGCCAAACAGCGCCATGATCCAGCTTGACCGCTCATAAGCCGACCAGAAAATTCTTAGCGTTACCAACAGGATAAACCCGATGGCCGCCGGTTCTTTCCAGCGCTTCAGGGTCTGGACAGCCTCGGGGCGGAAGATGGCCATCAGCACCAATCCCCCAAGGCTTGTTGCCATGCTGTCATCGCCGCTATCACCGCGGTATCGGCGCGCAAAATACGCGGGCCAAGGCTGACAGATACGGTTTGATCCAGCGCGTTCAGGGCGCTGGCCTCATCGCTTGAAAACCCGCCTTCCGGCCCGATGATAATCGCCCATTTTCCAGCGGTTTTACCCTTTAATGCATCAGCCACCGGCAAGGCATTACGGCGTTCATCGCAAAACATCAATTGCCGGTCTTTTGGCCATGCATCCAGCAGCGCCGCCAACTTGACCGGCTCTTGAACCTCGGGAACAAAAGTGCCGCCACATTGCTCGGCCGCCTCGATGGCGTGGCTCTCTAGCCGTGCCAGATTAAGGCGGTCGGAATTGGTATATCGGGTCAGAACCGGCAGGATTTGCATGGCCCCCATTTCAGCGGCTTTTTCAACAATAAACGCGGTGCGGGCCTTTTTGATCGGGGCAAATATCAGCCATAAATCAGGCGGCGATACCTGCGGGCCGGTTTGTTTTACCAGCGCCAAAAGCCCTTTGCGTTTGCCCGCTGTGACCACTTCGGCCAGCCATTCACCATCCACCCCGTTAAACACCAAAAGCGGGTCGCCAATTTTCAATCGCATCACCCCGAACAGATAATGCGCCTGTGCCTGGCCAATGGGAACAGCCTGCCCTGCCCCCATCGAAGCCTCTGTAAATAAACGGATTTTGGCTTTGCGTGCCACTTAGCTAACCGTTTCGAAATCACCTGTATCGGGGTTCAGCGCCATCAATCCGCCATCGCGGATATTATGCCAAAGCCCGTGCAAGGTTAGTTGACCCGATGCAATTGCCGCACCAATAAACGGAAATCCTTGCAGGTTTTCCAGCGCCACAACCACACCCATATGTTCCAGCGCGGTGATGCGGTTTTGGTCATCTTCGATGTCTTTTATGCGCTCGTATGCGGGCTGGATAATATCAACCCATTTGCTGACAAAACTATCGGGCGAGGGGGTGATATCGCCGCTGCAAATATCGTGGCAATGCTGCACACCGCCACATTGGGAATGGCCCAGCACGATCAGATGTTCGACCTTCAGCACCGTAACCGCAAATTCAATCGCGGCGGATGTGCCGTGATGGGCATCATCCTGCACAAAGGGCGGCACTTGATTGGCGATATTGCGGTGGATGAAAAATTCGCCGGTTTCGGCACCGAAAATAGAGGTCACATGCACGCGGCTGTCGCAGCATGAAATTACCATTGCTTTTGGTTCCTGCCCCTCGTCGGCCAGCCGGATTATTTCATCCTTGCGGGCCTCGTAACGGGTGGATTTCCAGTCCCTGTAACGGTCGACAAGATAATCGGGTAGCGGAGAAACAGCAGTCATGTTGGCCAGTCCTTAACAATTAGGTTCGGGATTGTTTTAGCCCAGCCAACAGGTTGTGTTCAATATGTTAAATAAAAACAAAGTCCCCAGATATATCTGCAATATCTGTGATGCCAGCCAGCTGTATTATGTTTGTTATGGTGCCGGTGCTAAACTCCAGTTGAATATAACCATTTAAATTGTCGTAAACCGTGACCGAAATGTCGTCGACGCCAGAACCCCATGCACCTGTTTCGATCTCCAAAATGTCAATCCCCGCTTCGAAATCACGAATTCTGTCTTTGCCGTCGCCGACGTTGAAAACAAACGTATCTGAGCCCGCGCCGCCGATCAATTTGTCCATGCTTCGCCCTCCGACCAGCCGGTCATCGCCATCACCGCCCCAGATTAAATCCCGGCCAAGACCGCCAAAAAGAATGTCGTTGCCAGCACCTCCCACCAACCCGTCATTCCCAGCATTGCCATAAAGCGTATCATTGCCGTCATTGCCCGTCAGTGTATCATAACCCGTATTACCTCTGAGGACGTCATCACCACTATTTCCTCTTAGGACATCATCACCACGACCACCCACCAAGGTATCACCACCCCCTAAGCCCTCAACCCAATCATCACCGGCACCGCCAAAAATCTTGTTTGCTGCGTCATTGCCTATAACAATATCATTGCCCGAACCGGCAAAGAAATTTTCAATAATGGTGCCGCGGGCGATAATCATATTGTTGGTCTCGCCGCCAACGCTTGAAATCGCCTCCTCGGCCAGATCGACTACCATATCAGCGGTTTCGGTTTTGAATTTGATCCAGTCAACCCCGCCTTCGTCATAGATGGTAAAGGTCATATTACTGAAATCCAGCGTCTCATAATACCCGCCAGCGTTGGAATCTTCGCCATAAGTGGTATTCCCGTCACGTATTGTTCCGGTGGTGCCATATAGCTGCTGAATCGCCAGAATATCAGCCAGCATCGGCGTGGCGGTAAAGGCATAAGATGCGTTAATAGTTGTATTTTCCGGTTGCGAAAAATACGACATCAGGCTCATCTGCCA
>JAKITE010000053.1 GCA_021648225.1 Paracoccaceae bacterium | reverse complement strand
ACCGCCTCGGACCGTGTGCGGGCGATGCGGCGGTTTGAGGAATTGCGCAAAGCAACGCCGGACCTGACGCTGGAAACTGTGGAACGTGACATCAAACAACGTGATATTCGTGATGCCAGCCGCGATGCCGCGCCAATGGTGGCGGCGGCGGATGCCTTGGTGCTGGATACTACGGAATTGACGATTGAGGCAGCGGTGGCCGCAGCGATTGCGGCTGTTCGTGCGGTATTATAGGGGCTGCCGCCCCTCTTGAGCTTTGCTTCTTCGGGCCTACAAACGATCCCCCGGATCGTTTGTTTAACGGCCCTCACCCTGCGAGTATTTTTGCAACAAAGAATTTGGACAGGCCGAAGCGCCGCATTTCATTCAAAAGCGGTTTTAATTGTTGCCTTATGGGATGCTGAGGTTTCGGTGAATACAGCGGTCGTGTTGGTGACATTGCGTCGGTTTTGTGCCCACGCGTCTATAATTGGGAGACGCGGTTTTTATTTATACTGATGGCTGGCCCTGAATTCGGCAGTGCGCTGTCAGTTCTGAATCTGCATGCCCGACGCAATGTCACCGAGGTATCAGGCAAGCACAGTTATCAGGCATTTTAGTTAAATTGTAGTTAGCGGTGCGTGCGGTGGTTGGGCTGGAATGTTATCGGTGGTATTGCGGCGCAACCTGAAGTAAATTCAAACGTAGAGGAAACATCGGTTTTTACGATAGTATTTTCTGATTTCGATTTTCCGCACGGCTTAATGCCCGCGAGAATACCAAGAAAAGAGCTGCATGAAAAACCTTATTCTTATCATGCTTTTGATCACTTCAACCGCTGGGTTTGCGCAGGAGGAGGTCGCTGACCCCAATGCCGATTGCAGAGAAATGCATCTGGTTGAATATTCATTCTACAGCAAAAGCAAACTAGAAGGTTTCCTTATCTCAGAACTCAGGGCAAATTTTGAGGAATTCAGTGTGCTGAATTGGGATTGCATTATCCAAGAATTTGAATCTCAGAGTGAAAGAGCTTCGGTCCGGGTTATACCAAATGGAGGGCGAGATGGGGCGGATGTGGTTCGTTTTAAGCTTGATCGTTCAGATAGTTTTCTTGCGGTCATAGCGTCAATTGGTCCGGGCAACTCAAATGGGGTTTTTCAAGCCATATTTCGTGTAACTCTCTCGGGAGAAATTGCTGTTATTAGCAGAGGAGGAGACGCCAGATGGCTGAGATTGGAATAGAGGTAAAACCAGTGACCGGCGGGGCAGTTCTGTATCCGAGCGTAGCGAGGCCATGGCCGCCGCGCGCCCGTTATTTTGCGTATGCAAATACACGGGCGATTGGGGGTGCGTGAAAGGCTTACCCACCGCGCGATAGGGGCTTGTGTTACTTGGGTTTGGGGCGTATAGACACGCCGTCGAATAGGTGAAAACGCCATAGGCATACAGGGTCGGGTTTTATAACCTCGGCCCTTTGTTTGTTTTCATCTGATTGGCATCTGACAATCTGAAAGACCGGCGGAACCAACCGCTTGGCCCGTAAAAACATAATTTAGGAGATTAACTTTATGGCTGCTAGCGCAACTATGGAAGACTTTGAAGCCCTGCTTAACGAGAGCTTTGAACTTGAAACCCCTGACGAGGGAAGCGTCGTCAAAGGCACTGTCATCGCAATTGAAGCCGGACAGGCCATCATCGACATCGGCTATAAAATGGAAGGCCGAGTTGACATAAAAGAATTCGCAGAACCCGGACAAGAACCCGAAATCGCCGTTGGCGATATTGTCGAAGTGTTCCTTGAGCGCGTCGAAAACCTGCGCGGAGAAGCGGCGATCAGCCGTGAAAAAGCCCGTCGCGAAGAAGCTTGGGACCGTCTGGAAAAAGCATTTGAAAAAGAAGAGCGCGTTGAAGGCGCTATGTTTGGCCGCGTTAAAGGCGGCTTTACGGTTGATCTTGGCGGCGCGGTTGCGTTCCTGCCCGGCTCTCAAGTCGATGTGCGCCCTGTGCGTGATCCCGGCCCGTTGATGGGCCTCGCGCAACCGTTTCAGATTCTGAAAATGGACCGTCGTCGTGGCAACATTGTTGTATCACGTCGTGCAATCCTTGAAGAATCCCGTGCCGAACAGCGCGCTGAGATTGTTGGCAAGCTCGAAGAAGGCCAGGTTGTTGAAGGCATCGTTAAAAACATCACCGATTATGGTGCGTTTGTTGATCTTGGCGGCGTGGACGGCTTGTTGCACGTTACCGATATGGCATGGCGCCGGGTTAATCACCCTTCCGAAATTCTGGAAATCGGTGGCACGGTGAATGTTCAGGTTGTGAAAATCAACCGTGAAACCATGCGGATTTCGCTTGGCATGAAACAGTTGCAAGACGACCCTTGGGGTGATGTCGAAGCCCGTTATCCGCTGGAAAGCAGCCATACCGGCCGCGTTACCAACATCACGGATTATGGCGCATTTGTTGAACTGGAGCCGGGCGTTGAAGGCCTTGTCCATGTTTCGGAAATGTCCTGGACCAAGAAAAACATCCATCCGGGCAAGATTGTTTCGACCTCTCAAGAAGTCGAAGTCATGGTTCTGGAAATTGACACGGTTAAGCGTCGCGTATCGCTTGGTCTGAAACAAACACAGGGTAATCCGTGGGAAAACTTTGCTGCGAACAACCCTGTCGGCACCGAAGTTGAAGGCGAAGTCAAAAATATCACCGAATTCGGCCTGTTTATTGGTCTGGACGGCGATATTGACGGCATGATCCACCTTTCCGGTCTTGATTGGGATCGCTCCGGCGAAGAAGCCATTCAGGATTACCAGAAAGGCGATATCGTCAAAGCGGTTGTGACCGACGTTGATGCGGAAAAAGAGCGTATCAGCCTGTCGGTCAAGGAACTGGGCAGTGACCCGTTTGCTGACGCAGTTGGCGGTATCAAACGTGGTGCGATTGTCACGGTTAACGTTACCTCGATCGAGGATGGCGGCATCGAGGTCGAACATGAGGGCATGAAATCTTTCATCCGTCGTTCAGACCTGTCGCGCGACCGCGCAGAGCAACGTCCCGAGCGGTTTAATGTGGGCGACAAGGTTGACGCCCGCGTGACCAATATTGACAAAGCCAGCCGCCGGTTGGGCTTGTCGATCAAGGCGCGTGAAATTGCCGAGGAAAAAGAAGCCATTGAACAATACGGGTCTTCGGATTCCGGTGCATCTTTGGGCGATATTCTTGGTGCAGCGCTGAAAGGCAAAGACGAGTAATCGTCTGATCACAAGCGCTCTGCCAAAGTGGAGCACAACTGGAACGGCGCCTGAACGGGCGCCGTTTCGCGTTATTGGGGGCGAATCGCGCGCCATGCTTTTACGGAAATTTGCCGGGCGATTCTGGGCTCTGAAGCATAATTCTGCTTACGCACCTGCTTTGCTTAAGAAAATATTGGCGAAAAACCGCTAGTAGCTGTGTTTTACGCGGTTTTTGCCCGACATTGTTGTGGCATTACCTTCCAAATAACTTTTAACCCTGCCAATATGGCGAAATAGTAAAGTTTGTACGAGTTGTGCTGGGCGGAGCACTTTTGAGTAAAAACAAAAACGTCAAAAAGGAAGCCGAGATGATAAAATCGGAACTGGTTCAAAAAATTGTTGACGAAAACCCGCATCTGTATCAGCGGGATGTAGAGCGGATTGTCGGCACTATTTTTGATGAAATTATTGATGCAATGGCAGCCGGAAAACGGGTTGAATTACGCGGGTTTGGTGCTTTTTCAATCAAGAAACGCGACGCACGGGTGGGGCGCAATCCGCGCACCGGTGAATCGGTCAAGGTCGAAGAAAAATACGTGCCGTTTTTCAAAACCGGAAAGCTGCTGCGCGACCGTTTGAACGGCAGTTAACCCCTTCTACGAGAAATAAATGCGTTACATCCGTTATACAATTCTTGCGATATTTATGATCGTTCTGGTGTCTTTGGCATTGGCCAATCGTGGGCTTGTGATGGTGGCTTTGCTGCCCGAAGGCCTGCCTTTGGCGGCTGATTTCCAGCTTGAATTGCCGCTATTTGCGATCATTTTTGCGTCAATTCTTGTCGGGCTGGTGCTGGGCTATCTGCTGGAATTTTTCCGCGAACATAAATACCGCAAAAAAGCAGCGGTTAAAAACCGCGAGGCGGCGCAATTGTCGGCCCAAGTGGCGCAGCTAAAGAAAGAAAGCGGTAAGGACGATGATGATGTCCTTGCGATACTGACCTAGATGAATGTTAAAATTTGCGGGCTAACCACAGCCCAATCGGTTGGTTTGGCTGTCGATGCTGGCGCGCGCTATCTCGGATTTGTGTTTTTTGAAAAATCACCACGGTTTGTCAATGTTGCCAATGCAACAACGCTTTGCCAGATGATCCCCGCTGGCGTGGTTAAGGTGGCGTTAACAGTGAATGCCAGTGATGCCGAGCTTGACGCTATCATTGAAAAAGTGCCGCTGGATACATTGCAATTACACGGACAGGAATCACCAACGCGGGTCGCAGAGGTTCGCGCGCGCTATGGGCTGCCGGTGATGAAAGCTGTAGGAGTTGCCGATGCGGATGATTTGATGATGCTGGATGATTATGCCGTGGTTGCAGACCAGATATTGGTTGATGCCAAACCGCCGCAAAACGCAATACTGCCCGGCGGCAATGGTCTGGCATTTGATTGGCGCTTGATCGCCAACCGCAGCTGGCCAGTGCCGTGGATGCTGGCGGGCGGGCTGACAGTGGATAATGTCGCCGAGGCCATCCGCCTGACAGGGGCAACGCAGGTCGATGTGTCATCCGGCGTTGAATCTGCACCGGGGGTCAAAGACCCTGATCTGATCAAAGCCTTTATTGCCGCTGCTGGCTGATCTCTGTATAGAAGCGCCTAAGATTAAATGCGCGGAGCATATCATGAGCGATTTACGCAATTCCTTTCAGACCGGCCCTGATGAGCAGGGCCGTTACGGCATTCATGGCGGGCGGTTTGTTTCCGAAACCCTGATGCCGCTGATACTGGACCTTGAGGCGGAATATGAGCGCGCCAAGACCGACCCGGATTTCTGGGCGGAAATGGCAGATCTGTGGAAACATTATGTTGGCCGCCCCAGTCCGCTATATTTTGCCGAGCGCCTGACCGACAAATTTGGCGGCGCCAAGATTTATCTGAAGCGCGATGAGCTGAATCATACTGGCGCCCATAAAATCAACAATGTGCTGGGGCAGATTTTGCTGGCGCGGCGTATGGGTAAAAAACGCATTATTGCTGAAACCGGCGCGGGGCAGCACGGGGTTGCTACGGCGACTGTATGTGCCAAATTTGGCCTGAAATGCATTGTGTTTATGGGTCAGACCGATGTTGAACGCCAAGCTCCGAATGTGTTTCGCATGAAATTGCTGGGGGCGGAGGTTATCCCCGTGACCTCGGGGCGGGGCACATTGAAAGACGCGATGAACGAAGCCATGCGCGACTGGGTTACCAATGTTGACGAAACATTTTATTGCATCGGCACGGTCGCAGGGCCACATCCATACCCCGCGATGGTGCGGGATTTCCAGACCATTATTGGCAAAGAGGTCCGCGAACAGATGCAGGAACAAGAGGGCCGCCTGCCCGACAGCCTGATCGCCTGTATCGGCGGTGGTTCCAACGCCATGGGGCTGTTTCATCCGTTTCTGGATGATGCGGCGATCAAAATTATCGGGGTCGAGGCCGGTGGCCACGGCGTGGATGACCGCAATGAACATGCGGCCAGCATCACCGGCGGCCGGCCGGGGGTTTTGCATGGCAACCGGACCTATTTGTTGCAGGATGAGGATGGGCAAATATTGGAAGGCCATTCAATATCGGCGGGGCTGGATTATCCCGGTATCGGGCCGGAACATTCATGGCTGCACGATATGGGGCGGGTGGAATATGTGTCGATCACCGATGATGAAGCGCTGGATGCATTTCAACTGCTGTGCAAGCTGGAGGGCATTATTCCGGCGCTGGAATCCGCCCATGCGGTTGCCCATGCGGGTAAAATTGCGGGTAATTTGCCTGCGGATCATCTGATGGTGGTTAACCTTAGCGGACGTGGTGACAAGGATATCTTTACGGTGGCGGATATTCTGGATGTGAAAATCTAGGCCTTGCAACTTGCTCCAATCCGCATATATATCGCGCTTCCGCATTGTTGCGCAGCGTTTATGGAGAGAAAAAAATGCCGGATTATAAATTAGGTGATATTGTTGCCCTGACAGCAGGTTCCCCGCGTATGGCGGTTGAAGCCGTTGATGGCGATAACGTATCGACCCTTTGGTGCAATGAAGGCACCATTCATCGGGATACATTTAATGTTGCCTTGATCAAAAAATGGGAAACCCGCGAATATGGCGGTGACCGTGGTGGTGATCGTGGCGGGCATCGTGGTGGCGGCGGTGGCGGCGGTGGCTATAAAGGCGGCGGCAAACCTTATGGTGGTGACCGTGGCGGAGATCGGGGTGGCGACCGTGATGGTGGCGGCTATAAGGGCGGATACAAAGGTGGTGACGGCGGCGAAAAGCGTTTTGATGACCGTGGCCCCAAAGGCAAGCCCGGCTGGGATGGTAAACCGCGCGAAAAGAAATTCTTTCGCAAGGATTAATGCATATTGATCCAGATAGCTTCACCTGCCGCATGCGCTTATTGCGGCGGGCCTGGCGAAGGAGGTCAACCAGAGGTAAAGCTGTCTGTAAAATATGGTTAACTTGGTAGAAATCACGATATGAAATTTCAAAACTTCACGACATATTTCGCGCAATCAGTCACTTTTTGTTGTAAATCAATGCGTTAACTGATAGCAGTCAATTTGACATAAATAGTAATAAGCGTGCATAAAGCACTTGGGTCTTGGGTTTACCGTCAATCAATCTGGGATCTAGATAAATAGTAATTGAGTTGAATATGAATAAGTTGAAAACTTTTGCCATAGCTGTGGCAATACTCGGCCACAGCTATGGCTTTTCCATTGCGCAGGGCATGGATGATTTGTTGCCGACAACTTTGTCAGATGAAGATTATCTGGCGCTTGCCAATGGCGAAGCCTTGGATATGTTTGCTGATCAAGCAGCGCCATTAATGCCCGGAGATCCTGAAATCGTCTATTTGCTGGGGTTGGATCAGGTTGAATCCTCATTCTTCTGCGCGCTTGACGTTTTGGATGAAATTGCCGAACAGATCGGCCCCGATCAAAACGGGTTATTGTTTGTCGAGGTGGCGGACGTTTCGCCTTATCTTGATTCAGCAAATTGTTTCGCAAGCCAAACCGTGGTCGATATTGTTGCGGATTCCCATCAGGGATACTAGGGTCAGGAAAACCGGTCTTTTAGTTTTTGAAACGCGGATCGGGTGTCTGGCTGTTCTTCGGGTTTTTCCGGTTTTTTGATGGGCGGTATCCGGGTTTTGGCCGGCCGGTTCGGGATCACGCGTCGGGCAATTGCGTTCAAAAAATTTGGCCCGTCACCATCCGCAAGGTTAACAATGCCGCGGTCAATGCCGTGCATCAGATCCTCGATCCATTCCGCATCCGATTTGGCGAAATCATGCAGAACATAACCCGCGACCCGGTCTTTATGCCCCGGATGGCCGATGCCGATACGCACACGATGATAAGCATCGCCGATATGTTGATGCATGGAGCGCAGGCCGTTATGCCCCGCATGGCCGCCTGCGAATTTCAGCCGTACCTTGCCGGGAACCAGATCCAGCTCATCATGAAAAACCGTTACATCCTCGGGGGTAAGTTTGAAATATTGCATGGCGGCGCTAACCGACTGGCCCGACAGGTTCATAAAGGTTGTGGGTTTAAGTAAAATTACCCGTTCGCGCCCCAACCGCCCTTCGGCCATCAAGCCGTTGAATTTGTTTTTCCACGGCGAAAATCCGTGGCTTGCAGCAATTTGGTCAACCGCCATAAAGCCGATATTATGCCGGTTGCCTGCGTATTTTGCACCGGGGTTGCCCAGGCCAACAAACAATTTCATAACCAATCCTTTTTCAGCATTATGCCAGAAGTGCAGCTATAAAAAAAGGCGCGCCGCATGTGCAGCGCGCCCGAATTTCAAAACCAGAGGGCTTATGCCTCTGTTTCGGCTTCGCCGCCAACGGCTTCTGCTTCTGTATCTTCGCCATCTTCGTCGTCTTCACCAGCAGATTTCAGGCTGGACGGTGCCGCGATATTGGCAATCACAAAGTCACGATCGGTAATCATGGCGCGCGCGCCTTCCGGCAGAGGAATGTCCGACATGTGAACCACATCGCCGACTTCAAGGCCCGACAGATCAACAGTCAGGGTTTCAGGAATGTCGCCAGCAGTCACTTTCATTTCGACTTCGTTCCGCACAACGGTCAGAACACCGCCTTTGGTCAGGCCGGGGCAGTCGCCTTCGTTGATGAACTCAACCGGAATGTTCAGGTTGATGCGTGATTTACGCGACAGGCGCAGGAAATCAATGTGGATCGGCATATCTTTGACCACATCGCGCTGAACGCCACGGCAAATGACCCGCTGGTCTTTGCCATCCATGGTCAGGTTGATCAGGGTGGACATGAATTTGCCAGCCTTGAGCATTTTCAACAATACGTGAAAATCAATTTGAATTGAAACGGGGTCTTCGCCATTGCCATAAACAACACCGGGAACCAAGTTTGCACGGCGTGCGGCACGAGCGGCCCCCTTGCCAACTCCGTCGCGAACCGAGACTGTAAGACCTAAAAGATCTGCCATTTGTATTTCTCCAAAAATAAAGGCGGCGATCCTCCAAGGGTGTAAGCGCCGCGTGAACAGCGCCATATAGGTCATTTATGCCTGATTGAAAAGGCTCAATTGACCTTGGCGTCCATTCACAATATCGAGGGCACAGGGTTATGTCAAAAAGGGCCGCAATATGGCAAAAATCGCGTGTATCGAGGATTTACGGGTGCTGGCAAAACGCCGTGTGCCCAAGATGTTTTATGAATATGCCGATTCAGGGTCTTGGACCGAATCGACCTATCGCAACAATGCCTCGGATTTTGCGCGTATTCGCCTGCGCCAAAAAGTAGCGGTGAATATGGAAAACCGCAGTCTGGCCAGCACCATGATCGGGCAGGATGTGAGCATGCCGGTGGCGCTGGCCCCGACCGGTTTAACAGGCATGCAATGCGCCGACGGAGAGATCAAAGCCGCCAAAGCCGCTGAAAAATTCGGGGTGCCGTTTACGCTTTCGACCATGTCGATTTGCTCGATCGAAGATGTGGCCAAAAACACCACCGCGCCGTTCTGGTTTCAGCTTTATGTGATGCGTGACAAAGATTATCTGGGCCGCCTTATTGATCGCGCCAAGGCGGCGGGGTGTTCGGCATTGGTGCTGACGCTGGATTTGCAGATCATCGGCCAGCGGCATCGGGATTTGAAAAACGGCCTGACCGCGCCGCCCAAACCGACCTTGCGCAATATTGCCAATATGGCCACCAAAGTGCGTTGGGGGCTGGGCATGCTTGGCACGCGCCGTCACGGGTTTGGCAATATTGTCGGCCATGTTTCGGGCGCTGAAAAAATGGGCACTTTGGCGGATTGGACCAACAAACAGTTTGATCCGGCGCTTAGCTGGGATGATGTAGCCTGGATCAAGGAGCGTTGGGGCGGCAAGCTGATTATCAAGGGTATTCTGGATGCAGAAGATGCAAAGCTGGCGGTAAAATCCGGTGCTGATGCCATAATTGTTTCCAACCATGGTGGGCGACAATTGGACGGGGCGCTTTCCTCTATCGAAATTCTGCCCTCGATTGTTGAGGCAGTTGGCGACAAAATCGAAATTCATATGGATGGCGGTATTATGAGCGGGCAGGATGTGTTGAAGGCCGTGGCGCTGGGAGCCAAAGGCACCTATATTGGCCGAGCTTTCTTGTATGGGTTGGGGGCGATGGGCGAACAGGGCGTGACCAAGGCCTTGGAAATTATCCACAAAGAGCTGGATCTGACCATGGCATTTTGCGGGCATCGCAAGATCGGCGATGTGACCAGCGACATTCTTATCCCTGCTGACAAAGTGTTTAACCGGTATTTAGGCTGATTTTCGCCTTGAGCACTTGAAAATTTTAACAGGTCGCGGCTACATTGCTGTGGCACTTACTCTGGATTCTATATGCGCCGTTTATATCATCTGCCCTTGTCGCCGTTTTGCCGTAAAATCCGGCTGGTTCTGGCTGAAAAAAAGATCGAGGTAGAGCTGGTCGAGGAAAAATACTGGGAGAAGAACCTCGAATATCTGCGGCTGAATCCATCGGGCAAGGTGCCGATGTTGCGGATGGACGGGCTGATACTGGCGGAATCCTCGGCGATTTTTGAATATCTTGAAGAAACCCACCCGACCCCGAGGCTATTGCCCCGCCAACCCGCCGAGCGGGCCGAGGCACGCAGGCTGGCAAGCTGGTTTGATGATAAATTCCATCACGAGGTGACGGCAAATCTGGTTTATGAGCGGGTCTATAAAAAGCTGATGGGCGGCGGATATCCGGATAGTAAAAACATCAAAGCCGGATCAAAAAACATCAAATACCACATTGATTATATGGGCTGGCTGCTGGAGGGCCGCCGCTGGCTGGCGGGCGATATGATGACCATCGCCGATTTTACCGCCGCGGCGCATTTCAGCACGCTGGATTATGTGAATGACATCGACTGGCTGCGCAATCGCAATGTCAAAGACTGGTATGCCAAAATTAAATCGCGCCCTGCTTTTCGCGATATTCTGCGTGATCAACTGGCGGGGTTTGTGCCGCCTGACCATTACGCCAATCTGGATTTTTGATGCAGGAACTGGCCCAATCCCTGCGCCAGCACGCGCTTGAGGTCGGGTTTGAGCAGGTCGGCATTTGTGCGCCCGATGCGGTGCCTGCCACGGCCGGGCGGCTGGATGATTTTTTGCAAAAAGGCTATCACGGCCAGATGGCCTGGATGAATGAGCGGGTGAATTGGCGCGGCAACCCTGCGGCGCTGTGGCCCGAGGCCAAATCGGTGATCATGCTGGCGCAGAATTACGGGCCGGACGAAGACCCGCTGCGGCTGCTGGAAATGCCGGATCGCGGGTCAATTTCGGTTTATGCGCGCAATCGCGATTATCATGATCCGGTGAAAAAACGCCTGAAACGGCTGGGGCGGTGGTTAATCGAGCAGCAAAAATGCGAGATTAAGGTATTTGTCGATACTGCCCCCGTGATGGAAAAACCGCTGGCGCAGGCGGCGGGGCTGGGCTGGCAGGGCAAACACACCAATGTGGTTAGCCGAGAACTGGGCAGTTGGTTTTTTCTGGGGGCGATTTTCACAACGCTGGATCTGCCCAAAGATAATCCCGAACCGGACCATTGCGGAAATTGCACCAATTGTCTGGATATTTGCCCGACCAATGCTTTTCCGGCACCTTATCAACTGGACCCGAGGCGGTGTATTTCTTATTTAACGATTGAGCATAAAGGGCCGGTTGATCTGGAATTGCGCCCCATGCTGGGCAACCGGATTTATGGCTGTGATGATTGTCTGGCCGTGTGCCCGTGGAACAAATTTGCGCAAGTTGCAGCGGATACAAAATATTGGGCGCGCATTGAATTGCGTTGCCCGAAACTGGCGCATCTGGCCTGTCTTGACGATGCGGGTTTCCGCGAGGTTTTTCAGGGATCACCCGTTAAGCGCATCGGGCGCGACCGGTTTGTGCGCAATGTTTTATATGCAATCGGTAATTCCGGTAAACCCAGCCTGATCCCGACCTGCGAGGCCCTGATGCAGGATGCAGACCCGACCGTGCAAGATGCGGCTGGCTGGGCAAAGGCGCGGATTTTGGGGATTGCATGACGAAAACAATGTTGATTTTTGGCTATGGTTACACCGCGCAGGTTTTTGCAACTGCGCTGCGGGCTGAGGGCTGGCGCGTTATCGGCACCACGCGCGAATCCGGAAAATCGGGGGTCATGCAATGGCCGGGCTGCGATATTTCTGCGGCTTTGGCGGCGGCCAGCCATGTGTTGATCAGCGCTGCACCCGATGAAAACGGCGATCCGGTATTGGCGCGGCTTTTGAAAGATTTTCAACAGGCGGCCAGCCATTTGCAATGGGTCGGCTATTTATCCACCACCGGCGTTTACGGAGATCACGGCGGGGGCTGGGTGGATGAAACCACAGCCCTGACCCCTGCAACCACGCGCGGGCACCACCGTGTGCGGGCTGAAAAACAATGGCTGGAACTGTTTGAAAGCCATGCTTTGCCGGTGCGTATTTTCCGGTTGGCTGGCATTTACGGGGTTGGGCGCGGACCTTTTGCCAAGGTTCGCAATGGCACAGCACGGCGGATTATCAAACCGGATCAGGTGTTTAGCCGAATTCATGTGGAGGATATCGCGCAGGTGCTGATGGGTTCGGTTAAGGCACCGGATGCGGGTGAAATTTACAATGTCTGTGATGATGATCCGGCCCCGCCCCAAGATGTGATTGCAAAGGCTGCACATTTGCTGGGTATGCCCATTCCCAAGGCGGTTGATTTTGAAACTGCCGATCTACCCCCGATGGCGCGCAGTTTTTATGCGGAATCCAAAAAGGTCTCAAATGCCAAGATCAAACAGAAATTAGGTATTTCGCTGATTTATCCTGACTATAAAACCGGCCTCGAAATGCTGTTGGCCGCCGAAACGGGTGCGGAAAAATGAATCACCTCGCTTTGCATTTTGAATCCCTGTAAAAACAAATAAAGAAAAGCAATAGATTCGCTGTGGGGTATTATGTCTGTAATTGGTCGTTTGATCGCAACAACTTTGCTGGCTGCGGGGCTTGTGCCAGCGGCAAATGCACAAGGTTTCGGGGCCAGTTTTGGCAGCAACGGCTCGGTCGGTATTATTGATATGCCCAATGCGGTGATGCAGCCCGATGGCCAGACCAGCTGGTCGTTTATCGGCAATGGCACCATGGGTGGTGCGACGTTTAATTTCCAGCTTTTGCCGTGGATCGAGGCCTCGACACGCTCGGTTTCGCTGGCTGACTGGACCGCGCCCGGTGATGGGTTTGGCGATACGGCGCTGGATCTGAAATTCCAGCTGTTGTCCGAGGGCAATATGCGCCCCGCAGTGGCGTTGGGGTTTCGGGATTTTATGTCAAACGGGCCAACCACCAGCGAATATCTGGTGGCCAGCAAAAGCTTTGGTTCAAACCTGCGGGTTACCGGCGGGCTGGGCTGGGGGCGGCTTGGCACGTTTAATTCGATTGGACAGGTGCTTGGCCCGCGCCCTGCCATGGATAACGGTGTCGGATTTGAGCATCTTTTTACAGGTGATGCTGCGTTTTTTGCCGGGGTTGAATGGCAAACGCCAATGAAAAACCTGACCTTCAAGGCGGAATATTCATCGGATGATTATGCCGGAGAGCTGGCTTTTGGCGATTTTGAACGCAATTCTCCGTTTAATTTTGGCTTGGAATACCGGCTTGGCAATAATATTTCGATGGGGGCTTATTATAATTACGGCTCTGATTTTGGTTTTCGGGTGACGTTAACCGGTAATCCGAATGTACCAATCACCCCGCAAGATATTGGCACTGGCCCCGCGCCGATAAATGCACGGCCAGCGGATGCCAGCCGTGACACGGCTTGGGCCGCCAACCCTGCGGTACAAAGCGCCATGGTCAAAGCCTTGGCCGATGCGCTGGCCAATGACGGTATTCAGGTCAAAGAAGGGCGCATTGATGGTTCGGTGCTGGAGCTTTATATCGCCAACACCAAATATTCGCGCAGCCCGATGGCGGTGGGCCGCTTGGCGCGGATATTGGCCGGTTCTGCGCCTGCTTCGGTTGAGGTTTTTCGCATAACCCTGATGGCCGGCGCATTGCCGACCACCACAATGGAAATCCACCGTTCCGATCTGGAGGCGCAGGTTGATCGCCCCGATGCAGGCATGCGCAGCTTTGAAACCACCCAATTCAGCGATGCGTCGTTTAATATTGCCGGTGACACGGTTTGGACGCCGGATGTTTACCCTCGGTTTTCATGGTCGCTCAACCCCAGAATGCCGGTTAACCTGTTTAGCGCCGGTGGGGTTGGCCAGATTGATTTTTTGATTGTTGGCAATGCCAATTACCAGATTTCACGCGGCTTTGGGCTTAATCTGGCGGTATCACAACGGTTGGGCGGCAATATTGGCGAAGGCGCAGGGCCGTCCACCAGCCCTATCCCGCATGTGCGCAGTGATGCAGCGCTTTATAATAATTCCGGTCCGGTGGTTACACGGCTGACGGCGGATTACCTGTTCAAGGTTAATCCGGCGGTTTACGGGCGGGTATCAGCGGGCTATTTAGAACGCATGTTTGGCGGCATCAGTGGCGAATTACTATGGAAACCCACCAATCAAAGCTGGGGCACTGGGGTTGAATTATCTTATGCCAAACAGCGCGCTTTTGATTCAATGTTCGGGTTTCAGGGGTATGAAACCGTAACCGGCTTTGCCTCGGTTTACTGGAATACCGGCTTTCAGGGGCTAGAGGCCCAACTGGATGTTGGCCGGTATCTGGCGGGTGACTGGGGGGCGACATTCAGCCTTTCGCGCCAGTTCACCAATGGCTGGGAGGTCGCGGGCTTTTTCACCTTAACCGATGTCAGTTTTGCCGATTTTGGCACGGGTAATTTCTCCAAGGGGGTGTCTTTGACCATTCCGTTTGCATGGACCTTGCCATTTGAAAGCCGGTCTTCGATTACGGTTGATCTGGCCGGGTATGGCAATGACGGCGGCGCGCGGTTGAATGTTGCCAACCGGCTTTATCCGGTTATTCGCGGCAATTCCGTGATTGACCTGAACGAAAGCTGGGGGGCTTTTTGGCAATGATGCGCGCCATAGGCATCTTATCATTGGCAGCATTGCTTGCTGGATGTTCATCCGGTGGCGGGTCAAACCCTGTTCTTTCGGCGGTCTGGGATAAAATCAAACCCGGCAGCCGTGCCGCTGCCGAAGCGCTGGAAGCAGAACAGGCAGCCCGCACCCCGATTGTGCTGACTTTTGAAAAAATCCAAGACACAGGTCTGGCGATTATTCGGGCGCGGGTCGGCGATGATACCAAAGGTGTTTTGCTTTATGCGCGGTCGCTGAACGATGATTATGTGACCTATGCGTCACAATTGCAGCAAACCCTGACCCTGCGCGGTAGCCTGATTACCGCCAGCCGAGGCATTGACACCGATCTTTTAGCGCTGCGTAGTGATATGGATGATCCGGTGGCTGTGTTGACGTTGCCCGACGATTGGCCAGAAAACCTGACCCGAGATTACCACATGCCCGGCGATGGGCCAAGCGGCACGGTTATTTCGGTTAACTGTCAGCTAACCGCAGGGCCGGATTTTGAGCTGGCGCTGCTGGACAAGGTTTTTGAAACCCGGGTTATGCAATATGCTTGTCATGGTGACGGTGTCAGTTTCACCAATACCCATCTGGTCGGTGAAACCGGGCAGATCATGCAATCCACCCAATGGCTGGGACCACGGCAGGGATCAATCGAAATCGATGTGCTGGAACCATTTACGCTTGAAGAATGAAAAACGGAGAAACCTGGGTTTCTCCGTTTAATAAGTGCTTGGGTTGGTTGGATTACTCCTCGTTAGGTTCTTGCTCTTCTGCTGTCAGAGACAAAATCAAAACGCCCAGAATAATTAGCGGAATCAACCATGTGCCGGAACCACCCATAGGTGCGGATTCTTCGATCATGGTTACTTCGGGGGCAACATAAGCAATGCTGCCAGCGGTCGCTGCGGCAGCCGAAGCCATGGTTGCTGTTGCGATTGCGAATAGGTTTTTCATTTTTACATCCCTTGGATTAATGGTTAGTTGCTGAATCGATATAAGAGTCTGACGCGCTTGGGTCAATGATATTATGCTTATGCTTGGCGCAGAGGCATCAATCCGTGGGTTCTTCTCCGGTGAGGGACAAGATCAAAACGCCCAGAATAATAAGCGGGATCAACCAGATACCGGAGCCACCCATAGGCGCGGGTTCTTCAATTCTGGTTATTTCGGGGGCAACATAAGCAATGCTGCCAGCGGTTGCTGCGGCGGCCGAAGCGATGGTTGCGGTTGCGATTGCAAATAGCTTTTTCATTTTAACACCTTGAATAAAATTTATACCAGCCGCACGGCAATATCAGGCGACGGAAGGTGCCAAATGTTAACAAATAGTTGACAAGACTAAAAGATACTTGAGCCAGCCTGCACAAAAAGGGTGCATTTTGCGAATTAATGCGACAAAAATGCACCACTTGGCAGGGGGGGGTCGAGTAAGCTAGATTAATATCACCTGTGTGCCGACTTTGCAGCGACCAAACAGGTCGAGAATGTCTTCGTTATATAACCCGATACAGCCGTTTGAGGCTTGGCGCCCGATTTTGCGCGTATCGTTGGTGCCGTGAATGCGGTAATATTGCCAGCTTAGATACATGGCATGGGTGCCCAGCGGGTTTTCCGGCCCGGGGCCGACATAGCGCGGCAATTCCGGATCGCGGCGCAGCATGTTCGGGGTCGGGCGCCATTCCGGCCCCTCGACAAGGCGCACAACCGAGGTGCGCCCGCGTTTGGTTAATTCCTCGGTCAGGGGAACGCTGGTGGGGTAGATGATATACTCTTCTTCCTCGGACCAGAAATGTAAAACCCGCCCGCGTGTATCTGAAACGATAACGCCTTTGCGCAGGTTTTCAAAATAATCGCGCCAATTGACGCTGACAAAGCTGGAGCTGACATAGCTGGGTGCAGCCAGATCGGCGGTTGCAGCCTGTTCTTGGGCTTTGGCCAATGTCGGGGCCATAACGCCAGCCGCCAACATGGTTGTGGTAAAGCTGCGGCGCGATAGTTTATTTTTCATGATTTTAACCTAAAAAATATGATTTCGTCGCTGCTTATATTCGCTCCTGCCGAAAGGTGCAATTCACACTGCTGTTATTGTTACAGTTCGGTATTTGTATCCTGCCCGAATCGGCGTTAAAGATCATCGGGAATGCTTTTTGGAGATGGATAGATGGTTCGAATAATAGCTTTGGTATTGGTGGCCACATTAGGTTTGGCAGGATGTGTCCAGACCGAAAATGGTGGCCCTAACCGTATTGATCCACGCGATGCCCATGCCATTCGTCTGAATCAGATGGATCTGGTCAATACCATCCGCGCTGCACAAGGCTTGCAGCCGGTCACCCTGTCGCCGCAACTGACCGCTGCGGCGCAAACCCATGCGCGGGATATGGCAGCGCAATTGCGGGCCTGGAATTTTGGATCGGACCGTTCATCGCCGCAAACCCGCGCTGAACGAGCCGGATTTGTCGGGCTAATTACCGGCGAAAATGTGGCTGAAACTTTTTTAGGCCCGGTCGAGATGTTCCAGTTCTGGTATGCGGATCCCCGTGCCAAAGCCGCGATGCTGCATCCTGATGCTACCCATATGAGCCTTGGCTGGTATCAAGAAGAAAGCGGCAAGCTTTGGTGGGTTCAGCTGATTGGCGCACAGCAAAACATGACGCCAGTGGTTATGGCTGAATCACAATAGGGGTGCCAATCGGCACCCGACGCCAGATTTCCTCGATTGCGGCATTGCTGACGGCAATGCAGCCGGCTGTCCAGTCATCGGGGCGTCGGTTGGGCCGACGGCCATCGCTACCATGAATGAAAATATCGCCGCCCGGATCAACGCCGGCAGCCGCAGCGCGGTTGCGGTCATTTGGGTCGGGGTAAGAAATACCAAGGCTTAGATGAAACTGGCTGTTGGGGTTCAGGCGGTCAATAAAATAGGTGCCCTCGGGGGTGCGGCCGTCACCCTCGAATTGTTTGTCGCCCTCGGGTGCCCAGCCCAGCGCAATGGTAAAGCGCCGGATCGGTTCGCCGTCACGATATAAATATAGCTTTCGGCTGCTTTTGAAGATCACCACCATATCGGCCATTTCTTCATCGCTTGAGGCGCGTGCAGGCACCGCAGCAATAACCGCTGCTGCAATGCCGAATATTGCTCTGCGCGAAATAGAGGTCATGATTTTATCCAATTGCCTGTTTGGCTTTTCCTACGCCAGATTTCGGCGCAGGAAAAGTATATTTTTGA
>JAKITE010000052.1 GCA_021648225.1 Paracoccaceae bacterium | reverse complement strand
TTGGTTCGGCCCCTTAGGGCCGGACCGCGCCTCTTGCGTCAGGCTTACGCCGCGCCACAGGCGCGACGGTCCTTCCTCACCCCACGGGAGGGCGCTATCACGCCCACCCAGGGTCAGGCGCGGTCCTGTTTATTGATATAAATCGCCACAAATTAGCCAGCTATTTTATCAGCTACACATTTGCGCATTTCGGTAAGCGCAATTTCGTAAGAGGTATGATAATTATTGATGATCTCATTCATTTTTGCTTTGCGTTCTATTGATATATTTCCATCTTTAGTAAATTCTATCTTCCAAGTTCGCATAGCCTTATCGTGCCGTTTTACCGATTCTACTACGAGTGATGGCGCAAGCAAAGTTATTTTGTCACGGACGATACCAAAATGCTGCTCCTTTGTTCCAATCGAATAAAACTCCTTTTTCTCTACTTCACTGAAATCTACACCGATAAAAGGTTGAGAATAATAGACAGAGTTGGATGCCTCTGCAAATTCTGCAAATAGGTTTCTTAATTCCGCTGCAATTTCATTTTTTCGGTCAACTTCTTTTTGCCAACGATAACTGAACGAACCAAGAATTGCTAAAAATATTGCCGAAATGTAAGGTGCTGTTTCAGAATCGAAGCCTTGCAAAACAATTAGTGCTAGACCTGCGCCCAAAACAAATATTAAAAATTCATCGGGGCCGATCTTCTTGGGAAGCAAATATTTGAAAATGGTCATCCAGCTCACCCACTAATCCCCCCCCGCATATTCGGCATATCCAAACTCGCAAACCCGTAATGCCGCAACCACCGCAGGTCACTATCAAAAAACGCCCGCAAATCCGGTATGCCGTATTTCAGCATCGCCAGCCGATCAATGCCCATGCCAAAGGCAAAGCCTTGATATTTGCTGGCATCCACCCCTGCGGCCTCAAGCACTTTGGGGTGGACCATGCCGGAACCCAAAATCTCCATCCAGTCATCACCCTCACCGATTTTTAACTGGCCACCAGCCCATGAACAGCGGATATCAACCTCAGCACTTGGTTCCGTAAACGGGAAATGCGAGGCGCGGAATTTTAGTTCTACGTTATCGACCTCGAAAAACGCGCGGCAGAATTCTTCCAGCGTCCATTTCAGGTTGGCCATGGAAATATCGGTATCAATCGCGAGGCCCTCAACCTGATGGAACATCGGGGTGTGGGTGTTGTCATAATCGGAGCGATACACGCGACCGGGGGCAATAATGCGACAGGGCACGCCGTGTTTCTCCATATGGCGGATTTGCACCGGCGAGGTATGGGTGCGCAGCACATGCGGCGGCTGGGTGTCATCGGCGCGGTGCATATAGAACGTGTCGAATTCTTGGCGCGCGGGGTGTTCGGGCGGGATGTTCAGCGCGTCAAAATTATAGAAATCATTTTCGATCTGCGGGCCTTCGGCGACGCCATAGCCCAAATCTGCAAAAATCGCCGTGATTTCCTCGGTGACTTGGGAAATCGGATGAATCGTGCCGTTTTGCGCGGGGCGGCTTGGCTGGGTAACGTCCAGCCATTCAGCGCGCAAGCGTTCCTCGAGTGCCGCATTGCCAAGCGCGGATTTGCGCGCGGACAGGGCGGAATTGATCTCGTTTTTCAGGGCGTTCAGGGCGGGGCCAGCGACCTGTTTCTCCTCGGGTGTCATTTTGCCAAGGCCGCGCATCATCAGGCTGACCTCTCCCTTTTTGCCAACAGCCGCCACGCGCAAGGCTTCCAGCGCTGATTCATCGGCCGCATCCGCAACCTGCCCCAGGATTTTGGCTTTTACGCCTGCTATATCGTCCATCATCTGCCCCAAATTGCGTTTGAAAGACGGGTATCATAAGGGGCCAAAATTGCAAGGCTCTGGCGGAAAAGCTGCCTGTGATTTAGCCAAAATTCATAACCGGTTCTACCGTCTTGGCCTGCTGCCTCGATCAGTTAAGGGTTCCTTAACCTTGGCACGGCTAAGATGCTGTTCAAATTTAAGGGGTATTTTAGATGATTATTACCGGAACTGCTGGCGACGATATTCTTGAGGATACTGCACGGCGCGACAAGATGACAGGCGGCGACGGGCTGGATGTTTTTGTAATGTCGCGCGATGGCAAAACCGATTTGATTCTGGATTTTGACGACGGGGTTGATCTGATTGACCTGACCGATTTTGATGTGACCTTTGAAGAGGTGTTTATCTATCAAATCGATACACTTACCTATGTGGTTCAAATTCGCGGTGAAAAAACCAAGGTTACGTTTCAGCCCCCTGAAATTGGCGATCCACCCATTGGTTTTAGCGCGGCTGATTTTCTGTTTGACCCGGGCGCAGCGCCCCCCGGTGTGAACCTGATTGTCGAAACATCGGGTGCCGACAAGTTATTCGGCACCGGGCGACCGGATGTGTTTTTGTTTAACCCCGACGGCATGCGCGACGCGGCGCGGCGATTTGAAATTGGTAAAGACAAGATTGATATTACCACATTTGATACCACATTTGATGATCTGGTAATGATAACATTGCAGCCGGGGCGGGTGATTATTCAGTTTGAAAACGAAATTCTGGCGATCAATGATCGCTCAAAGCTGTTTACAGCGGCTGATTTTTCGGCTGAGGATTTTATATTTGCATAAGGGTTCTTGTAGGAGAACCAATTGTGAAAACCTTGGGGGGTGCGTGGACATTAAACGGGTGCGGTTATTTGCTTTGTAAATTTGGTGTCGGGAATAAAAAAAGGCCCCCGCGAATGCAGAGGCCTTTTGCAATTCTTTGAGCCAGATTAAGCCAGCGCGGCTTTTGCTTGGTCAACCACGGCTGTGAACGCCTCGGGTTCATGCACGGCCAGATCGGCCAGAACCTTACGGTCAACTTCGATACCGGCCAGTGTCAAACCGTTGATAAACTTGGAATAATTCAACGATTCGTCATTCAGGCGCACCGCAGCGTTGATGCGTTGAATCCAAAGCGCACGGAAATTGCGCTTGCGGATTTTACGATCTCGCGTGGCATATTGGTTGGCTTTATCAACCGCCTGCGTGGCGGTGCGGAAATTGCGCGACCGTGCACCATAATAGCCTTTTGCGGCTTTGATGACTTTACGGTGGCGGGCGTGGGAGGCTGGGCCTCCTTTTACTCTAGACATTTTTCAGGCTCCTTAACGCGCGTATGGCATGTATGATTTCACAGTTTTTGCATCAGCTTTGCACAGGGTGGTGGTGCCACGTGCATTGCGGATAAATTTATTGGAACGTTTAATCATACCGTGCTGTTTACCGGCCTGAGTGGCCTTTACGCGGCCCGAAGCCGTGATTTTGAAACGCTTTTTGGCGCTCGATTTGGTCTTCATCTTGGGCATTTCCGTCTCCTTATAAAGGAATGGTTATTAGATGCGACTCGGCAGCCCTTTCGGCCGGTCCCATCGGTGAAGCGCCGCTTTTAGGCGTATCACCATTGTATTGCAAGCGCGAAATCTTAGTTCAGAACCTTGCCGATCAATTTATAGATTGCATCGGGCACATCGCCAATAAACAGGCCTTTTGAATTGCTAAAGTCCAGCCCGTCAAAGTTTGAAATATGGGCATAATACAGCAACCCCGCGCCCAGAACCAGAAACAACACCGCATATTTGGCGGATGCCCAGTTGGTCATGGTGGCAATGGTCGACAAAATGCCCAGCAAAATCAACAGGCTGC
Organism: Paracoccaceae bacterium; assembly: GCA_021648225.1. Taxonomy (GTDB): domain Bacteria; phylum Pseudomonadota; class Alphaproteobacteria; order Rhodobacterales; family Rhodobacteraceae; genus UBA3077. Next base: position 14,425 of record JAKITE010000052.1, on the reverse strand, counting down.
CGGATAACAAGTATATTTCGTAACTAGACATATCTACCCGCCATATTAGTCCAGATCAGAACCATAAATCAGTTTTTCATTGACCGGCGCCACCCGCAAAATATTAGTGCTGCCCGGTGTGTTGAACGGCACCCCTGCGGTAACAACAATCATGTCGTTTTCATCCGCAAACCCATATTTCTTGGCAGCTTTTGCCGCCGCAACAACCGCTTGTTTAAACCGGTCAATTTCTGTGACAACCACACAATGCAGCCCCCAAACCAGCGCTAGTGAACGGGCGGTATCCGTCAAATGGGTCAGCGCAATAATCGGCACGCTGGGGCGTTCGCGCGCGGCCAACACGGCTGTGGTGCCCGATTGGGTGAAACAGACAATGGCTTTGACATCGGTGGTTTCTGCCACCTCGCGCGCTGCCACGGTTATTGCATCGGCAACCCCTTGGCGGGATGGCGTGTGCGAGGCAATGATGCCATCCAGATATGTTTCGTCTTTTTCGACCTCTTCGGCAACGTTGCTCATGGTGGTTACGGCTTCGATGGGGAAATCCCCTGCGGCGGATTCTGCTGATAACATCACCGCATCCGCGCCCTCGTAAATGGCTTGCGCCACATCGGAAACCTCGGCGCGGGTTGGCACTGGCGATGAAATCATGCTTTCCATCATTTGCGTGGCAACAATCACCGGTTTGCCCACCCGACGACAGGCTGTGACCAGACGTTTCTGGATCGGTGGCAGCATATGCACCGGCAATTCCACCCCCAGATCACCGCGCGCCACCATCACACCGTCGGTGACCGCAAGAATATCCTCAAAACTATTCACTGCCGCCGGCTTTTCGATTTTGGCAATGATTTTGGCGCGGCCAGCGGCCAGCACCCGTGCTTCTTCGACATCGGAGGGCCGTTGCACAAAAGAAAGCCCCAGCCATTCAACGCCCAAAGCACAAACAAATTCCAGATCGGCGCGATCTTTTTCTGATAGCGCCGCCAGTGGCAGCACCACATCGGGCACATTCACGCCTTTGCGGTTGGAAATTTCGCCGCCGACCTCAACCGTCATATTGGCATAATCATCGCCACAATCGGTGACTTTCAGACGGATTTTACCGTCATTGACCAACAGGGTTGATCCGATTTCCAGGGCTTTGAAAATCTCGGCATGGGGGAGGTTAACACGGTTTTCATCCCCCGGAGTTTTATCCAGATCAAACCGGAACGCCGCGCCGACCTCCAGCATTTCACTGCCATTGGCAAATTCCCCGCAACGCAATTTTGGGCCTTGAAGGTCGGCCAGAATGCCGATCGGGCGGTCCAGCTCAATTTCCAATTCGCGAATAATTTTATGGCGCACGGCAATTTCGGGGTGCGAACCATGGCTCATGTTCAGGCGGAACACATCCGCGCCTGCGATAAACAAAGCCCGGATCATTTCTTTGGTGTCGGATGCGGGGCCAAGGGTCGCCACGATTTTTACGTTGCGACGCCGTCTAATTCCAATAGTCATTCTGTCTCTTTCAGTGCCAAGTTGGCGGGCCTGTGGCTGGGTATAACCCAATATTCCCCCGTTGTCCCGCCAAATAGGCGAAATATATGGTCTTTTTCACTGCACCGTCTGGCCGATGATTTCGCGCAGCGTTATCAAGGCCAGGCGAATCAACCACGGAAACCCGATGCCTGACCAAAATGCCTTTGAAATTTTCAGCCATAATGATGCCTCGCCGATCTTAATTATTTGTGATCACGCCAGCAATTTTGTGCCCGATTGCGTTAATGGCGGCACGCTGGGGATTTCGGATCAGGATATGAACCGCCATATTGCCTTTGATATTGGCGCCAAGGCTGTATCGGAATATCTGGCTAAAGCGCTGAATGCTACGATGCTGTCAAGCAGGTTTTCACGTTTGGTGATTGATCCGAACCGTGGCGAGGACGACCCGACCATATTGATGAAAATCTATGACGGGACGATTATTCCGGGCAATCGCCATGCGGATAATGTGGAGCGCGAACGGCGGTTGGCAAAATTCCATCGCCCCTATCACCGGCAGATTGCCAAGCAGATAGCGGCAATTACCGCGCGTGGCCAAACCCCTGTGATGGTCTCGATCCATTCCTATACGCCAAAATTGCAAAACCGCCCGAAACGCCCTTGGCATGTGGGGGTTTTATGGGATCAGGACGCGCGCATCCCTGTGCCTCTGTTGGAAAAACTACGGGCCAATCCCGATATTTGTGTGGGCGATAACGAGCCATATTCGGGTGAATTGCGCGGCGACACCATGTATTTTCATGCCACCGAACACAATCTGCCACATGTGCTGATTGAGCTTAGACATGACCTGATCGACACAGAAAAAGGCCAGCAAAAATGGGCGGAAATATTGTCTGGCCCGTTGCGCGAAATCATTGATAATCTGGAGAATAATAATGGATAAACAAACCCGAACCGAACTAGAGGCCGCCGCGTTTCGCCGCCTAAGGGATCATCTGGCGGAACGCACGGATGTGCAAAATATCGACATGATGAACCTGACAGGGTTTTGCCGCAACTGTCTGGCGCGCTGGTATCAAGAGGCAGCCAATGAACGGGGCATTGAAATGACCAAGGAACAGGGCCGCGAAGCATTTTACGGCATGCCTTATGAAGATTTCAAAAACCTGAACCAAACCGACGCATCCCCCGAAAAACTGGCTGAATTTGAAACCAAACGCCCGAAAGACTGATTTCTTTGTTGCAAAAATACTCGCGCCGCAGGCCGGGCTTTTGCCGAGCGTAGCGAGGCCAAGCCCAAACGAAGTGCGGGAGCGCGCCCTAAAAGGAGCTTCCGCCAGTTTTGGTCGCCCCAAGCGGGCCGACACAAAACTGTCGGTCATGGCCTCGGCTGCGCCTCGGTGGGCCAAAAATTTGGCACCGCGTTAAATTTCCGCTTTCTTTATTGTTATAATATAACTATAAAGAATTGCACCATTTCAGGATATTTCTATGCGCTTTGCCATTCTCGTTCTTTTGCTTTTCGCTGCACCGCTTCGCGCGGAACCGCCCCGTGTTGTCACTACTATTGCCCCCCTTTACGGCATTGCATCAGACCTGTTGCGCGGCATCGCCGAACCAACCCTGATTGTCACAAAAAATGCCGACCCGCATAATTTTTCGCTTAGCCCCAGTCAGGTTTCCGCGCTGCTTAACGCTGATGTGGTTTTTGCAATGGGCGGCGGTATGGAGCCTTGGCTGGGACAGCTTGACCTTAACCCCGAAACCCGGGTTGTGATCTTTGGCAACGGCTTTGGGTTTACAAGCCCACCTGCGCCCCGCGCATTAGGATTAACGGCCAGATCTCTTGATCAGGTAACCGGCGATCCCGAACCGGCAACACCGGACAGTTTTGACCCGCATGTTTGGCTTGATGAATTCAGAGGGAATGCACTGGTTAGTGCTTCTATGGATTTTTTAATTAGTAGAAATCTGCTTGATACCGGCCAGCGCCGGCAAATGATGCAAAATTTGCGCGACTCCGGCTATCCATCCAAGCAAGCCGTCGAAAGGCTAAACAATGTTGCAAAAGCATTGGGCGACACGCCGATTGTCACCACCCATGATTCCTTGCAATATCTTGACCACTATCTCAGGATCAACATCGTAGGCGCGCTCTCCAGCGTGACCGGCGAACAGGCCGGGGCGCGCAGCATAAGCCGGTTAACCAATATCGAGGGGCCGGTATGTTTGATGATCGATATTACCGAAGATGCCTCGGACCTGACCGCATTATTTCCCGGTTGGACCCAAGTGCGCTATGACCCGATGGGCTATGAATTTGCCGGAGAACCGAATTACCTCGCCAATCTTTACCTTTCTATTGCAGAGGCATTGGAAGCGTGTATTCCTGAAAGCTAAGGGGGATCACCATGCGCAAAACCGGATTTTTTGTTGACGAGAAATGCTTTTGGCATTCGGGCGGCAATTATGCCCTGACCGCACCGGTGGGCGGATTGGTGCAGCCTTTGGCGGCAGGGGGCTTGCCGGAAAACCCTGAAACCAAACGGCGGCTGAAAAACCTGTTGCAGGTTACAGGGCTGGCCGAGGAGCTGGATTGCCTGACGGCACCACCCGCAACCCGTGAGGATTTAGCGCACATTCACCCCGCCAGTTATCTGGATAATTTCAAGGCCCTTAGCGATGATATGGGCGGAGAGCTTGGCCTACGCACCCCGTTTGGCCCCGGCGGATATGAAATCGCAGCGCTGTCAGCAGGGCTGGTGATTGGCGCCTTGAATTCGGTGATGAACGGCCAGCACAAAAACGCTTATGCCCTGTCGCGCCCGCCCGGGCATCATTGCCTGCCCGATTGGGCCAACGGGTTTTGTCTGTTGGCCAATATCGCCATCGCCATTGAAACCAGCCCCGCCAAACGCGTGGCGGTGGTGGATTGGGACGTGCATCATGGCAACGGCACCGAAAGCATTTTTCTGGAACGCGACGATGTGCTTACCATCAGCCTGCATCAGGAAAACAACTATCCACTAAATAGCGGCGGGGTTAAAACCATCGGCACCGGCAAGGGCAAAGGCTTTAATATGAACATCCCCCTGCCCCCCGGCGCGGGGCATGATACTTATTTATATGCAATGGAGCGGCTGGTCTTGCCCCGACTAACCGATTTCAAACCGGATGTGATTATCGTGGCTTGCGGGTTTGATGCCTCGGGGGTTGATCCGCTGTCGCGCATGTTATGCAGTGCGGAAACATTCCGCCTGATGACCCGACAATTGATGCAAGCCGCCGAAACCCTGTGCAATGGCCGCTTGATGATGGCCCATGAGGGCGGCTATTCCGAAGTGCATGTGCCGTTTTGCGGCCATGCGGTTTTGCAGGAAATGTCAGGCAGCAGCATTGATGCGGGCGACGCACTAGGGGCAAGGATTGCCGGACAGCAGCCTAATGCAGCAATGCAGGCGGTTTATAGCAATATAATTGACGATATAGCCAAAGGGTTTGGCCTGTGAGAACCAGAACCCACCGCTTGACCCTGCGACCGTTATCCTTGGCTGATACCGCTGAAATGGCCAAAATCAACGCTGATCCGGTTGTGATGGCGCATTTTCCTGCCCCGATGACCCATAGCCGAACCGCAGCATTCCTGGAACGCGTCGAAACCCATTGGGAAGCCAACGGTTTTGGCTTATGTGCTTTGGAAATTCACGAAACCGGCGCATTTATCGGTTTTACCGGCCTGACCATCCCCCCCTATCAAACACCGGCCTCGCCCTGCACCGAAATCGGCTGGCGTTTGGCGGCATCAGCTTGGGGAAAAGGCTATGCAGTTGAAGCCGCGCAGGCCTGTCTGGAATGGGGATTCGAGGCGCTGGGCTTGTTGGAAATTGTATCATTTACCAGCACCACCAATACCCGTTCCAGCGCATTGATGCAGCGCCTTGGCATGCGTCACGACCCAAGTGACGATTTCGACCATCCGATGTTATCACCCGACAGCCCGCTTTTGCGCCATGTGCTTTACCGCATGAGCGCCGCGCAATGGCGCTTGACTTGACCGACACAAGACCGCGATAAATACGCCAAGCAACGGAGGCCAAAATGGGCAAGATTTATGACAATGCGGATGCCGCACTGGATGGCATTCTTTTTGACGGCATGAAAATCGCGGCAGGTGGTTTTGGCCTGTGTGGTATGCCCAATGACCTGATCGAGGCGATCCAGCGTGACGGGGCCAAAGACCTGATCGTGGCCAGCAATAATGCCGGTGTTGACGGGATCGGGCTTGGCTTGTTGCTGGAAACCCGCCAGATCAAAAAGATGATTTCGAGCTATGTTGGCGAAAACGCCGAATTCATGCGGCAGTATTTGTCTGGAGAGCTGGAGCTGGAATTCACCCCGCAAGGCACTTTGGCGGAACGCATGCGGGCTGGCGGTGCGGGCATCCCGGGGTTTTATACCAAAACCGGCGTCGGCACGGTGATTGCCGAAGGCAAAGACCACAAGGATTTCAATGGTGAGACTTATATCTTGGAAGAAGGCATTTTTGCCGATCTTTCTTTGGTCAAGGCGTGGAAAGGTGACGCGCAGGGCAACCTGATTTACCGCAAAACCGCCCGTAATTTCAACCCGAATGCGGCAACCTGTGGCAAGATTTGTGTGGCCGAGGTCGAGGAAATTGTGCCGGTCGGGTCATTGGACCCCGATCTGATTCATACGCCGGGGATTTTTGTTAACCGGCTGATCCTCAGCACCGCTGAAAAACACATCGAAAACCGCACAACGCGCGCGGCATAAGGGGAAATACTATGGCATGGGACCGCAACCAAATGGCTGCAAAGGCAGCGCTGGAACTGCAAGACGGCATGTATGTGAACCTCGGGATCGGCATTCCGACCTTGGTTAGCAATTTCATTCCAAAGGGCATTGATGTCACCCTGCAATCGGAAAACGGTATGCTGGGCATGGGGCCTTTTCCAACCGAGGATGAGGTCGACGCTGACCTGATCAATGCCGGTAAACAAACCATTACCGAACTGGACCGGACCTCGTATTTTTCATCAGCCGACAGTTTTTCAATGATCCGTGGCGGGCATATTGATATGGCCATTCTGGGCGCGATGGAGGTTGACGAAAAAGGCGATCTGGCCAACTGGATGATCCCGGGCAAGCTGGTTAAAGGCATGGGCGGCGCGATGGATTTGGTGGCTGGCGTGAAGCGGGTGATTGTGGTGATGGATCAGGTGAATAAGCACGGGAAAAGCAAATTGTTAAAGGCATGCACTTTGCCGTTGACAGGGGCTGGCGTGGTGGACCGGATTATCACCGAACTGGGCGTTTATGATGTGGTCGAAGGCGGGTTGAAACTGGTTGAAATGGCGGATGGCGTGGTGCTGGCGGATGTTTTGCTGGCCACCGAGGCAACGCTTGTTGGGTGATATATGGTGCAACGGTGCGTGGGGACCACGCACCCTACGGGCCGGAATGTAGGGTGCGTGGTCCCCACGCACCGTTGCGTTACGCGTAAATGACAGGGATGCACCCTGAATTTGCCTTCAATAATCTGTTTCATCTTTTCTTGAGTGTGATAGGCATGCCGGATGAAATCTGCCCCGAAAAAACGCAATGTCATCCTTGGTCTGGTCCTGCTTTTGCTGTTTATCATTGGCATGGTCGGCATAGTTGCCGCCACCGGCTGGGAAGAAACGCTTGAACATCTGGCGCGGGTTGGCTGGGGGCAATTCGGCATTTTGCTGCTGCTATCGCTGGTGAATTATCTGGCGCGGGCATTGCGCTGGCGGGTTTATACAAAGGCATTAAACATCCCTACGGGGCTTTTGCAGGATTTCCGGCATTACTTGGGCGGCTTTGCCCTGACCATCACGCCCGGCCGCATCGGTGAATTGATCCGGCTGCGCTGGATCAACCGCGATACCGGAACCCCGCTGGAGCGCGCCGCGCCGCTGGTTTTGGTGGATCGCGCCGCTGATCTGGTTTCGGTGGCTTTGGTGCTGGCATTGGCCACGGCATTAACCGCTGGCGGGCTGGCGGGGGCGGTTCCCGTGGTGATCATCGCCATAATAGTCGCAATCATTGCAACCCAGCCAAAATTACTGGTCTGGAGCATCACTCGCGGGTGGAAAACCATCGGCCGCCTGCCGCGCCTGTTTGGCGGATTGCGCCGCGCGGCCAAACAGCTGCACGTGTTTGCCAAAGCGCATATTATCCTGCCCGCATTGCTTTTGGGCGCGATTGGCTGGTTTGCCGAGGGCTATGCGTTTTATCTGCTGCTGGGCTGGCTGGGCGCAGATATTACCATGTGGATGGCCGTAGCAATTTTTCTGTTTGCCATGCTGGGCGGCGGTGCCACCGGAATGCCCGGCGGGCTGGGCGGGGCCGAGGTGGCCTTGATCGGGTTGTTAACCTTGCAGGGCGTGCCACTGGAAATCAGCCTGCCTGCTACGGCAATTATCCGCCTTACCACCCTTTGGTTTGCCATTCTGATCGGCATTGGTGTATTCCCTTTTAACGAAAGATTCGCAAAAAGGGCGCTATAATGCGGTGGAAAGAAACGACCTATTCCGGCTGGGGCCGTGCGCTTGACGCGTTGGGCAAAATTGCGCGGCCTGAAAAAGTAGCGGCGCTGAATGCCATTATGGCCAATACCCCTGCCCCCGCGATTGGTAACCGGCGGTCTTATGGCGATACGGCGCTAAATTCGGACGGGCATGTCACCGATATGACCCGGCTGGACCGGTTTTTGGGTTTTAATCCAGAAACAGGGCTGCTAGAGGCCGAAGCAGGCGCAACCATTGGCGATATTCTTGATACGTTTGGCCCGCAAGGCTGGATGCCTGCGGTTATGCCGGGCACTGGTTTTGCCACGCTTGGCGGTTGTATTGCCAATGATGTGCATGGCAAAAACCACCAGCTTGCCGGCAGTTTTGGCCAGCATGTCGAAAGCATTCTGCTAGTTGGTGCCAGCGGCAAACCTCAGCGCATATCGCTAAAACGCAATGCACCTTTGTTTCGTGCCACCATTGGCGGGCTGGGGCAAACCGGTGTTATCCTGACTGCGCGTATTCATCTGGCTAAATGCAGTGCTGGCACCATGGCGGTGCAAGAACGCCGCATGGCGGATCTGGATAGTTTTATGGACGGATTTGCGGAATCAAACGCCGCCTATTCGGTTGGCTGGGTTGACACCACCGCCAGCGGCGTTGATCTGGGCCGTGGCATTCTGGAAGAAGCGAATTTCAGCAGTGGCGCATTTGCCAAGCCTCGTAAAACCCGCAGCATTCCGTTTAACGTGCCGGGGTTTGTGATGGGCAAACCTTTGGTGAAACTGTTTAACAAATTGTATTTGCGCCGCCTGCCGCTGGACGGGCGTGACCGCGAAAGGTCACTCAATGATTTCTTTTTCCCGCTGGACCGGATTTTGAACTGGAACCGGCTATATGGCAAAAAAGGCTTTCACCAGTTTCAATGTGTGTTGCCCCATGATACCGCCCGCACCCAGCTTACCAAATTGCTGGAGGAAATCAGCAATAGCGGGCTTTGTTCGCCTTTATCGGTATTAAAACAAATGGGCGCGGGGCGCGGTGGCATGATGTCTTTTCCAATGGAGGGCATGACTTTGGCGGTTGATATTGCCAATAAACCCAAATCCGCGGCGCTTTTGGCACGGCTGAATGATATCACCCTAAGCGGCAAGGGGCGGGTATATCTGGCCAAGGATTCCAGCCTTGACCCAACCCATTTATCCGGCATGAACCCCGAATTACCTGCCTTTCGCGAGGTGGTTGCCAAAGCCGACCCCGACGGGGCTTTTGCAACCGATCAAAGCCGACGGCTTAACCTGCGGGGCACAGCATGAGCGACACCTGGATTATTCTCGGGGCGACCTCGTCTATTGCGCGGGCATTTGCACGCAAACTGGCCAAAAACGGCAACAGCCTGATATTGGCGGGGCGCGATCTGGCTGAATTGAAACTGATTGCCAAAGATTGCAGCCTGCGCGGGGCGTTGCAGGCCGAAGCTATCATATTTGACGCTAGAAAACCGGCCAGTTTTGCGGCGGTTATTGCAGCGGCGGCACAAAATGACGGCACGGTTAATGTGGGGGTTTTCACCGGCTCGATGCCGGAACAATCGGAAATTGACGCAGACCCCGGCCTGATTGACGGGGTGATTATTGATAATTTCACCGGCCCGATCCGGTTTTTGCAAACCATTGCGCCGCTGATGGAAGAACGGGGTAGTGGCACGGTGGTCGGCATCGGCTCGGTTGCCGGAGACCGTGGCCGGATTGGCAATTATGTGTACGGGGCCGCCAAAGCCGGTTTTCATACCTATCTTTCGGGGTTGCGCAACCGGTTGAACCGGTCTGGCGGCCATGTGGTGACGGTTAAACCGGGGTTTACCGATACGGCCATGACCTGGGGGATCGAGGGCATGTTTCTGGTGGCCTCGCCTGAAATGGTGGCGGATGACCTGTTGAAGGCTGTGCGGAAACGCCGGAACATCATTTATACGCCGTTTTTCTGGCGCTATATTATGTTGATCATCAAAAACATTCCGGAATTCATTTTCAAAAAGCTTTCGATCTAACAGCGATTCAAATATCAGACGGCGGCGTGATACAAAAGCACCGCGCCGGTGATGATCAGGGCCAGACCAATCGGGTCTCTCAGGGCAAAAACAATCGGGTCGTAATCCATGCGCCCCTGCCAGCCGCGCCGGATCATGCGTGCCAGCCAGACAGCCACGGCAACCCCCGCAAGGCGCAGTTCCCAAGGGGCCTGATACAATACCAGCGCCATTTCGCTATAGGAATACAAACCGAACACAGTGATTGCGCCCACGGCAGCGGTGATCGCGATGTTTAGCAAATCGCCCCGATCCCGTTTGGCATAACCCCGCCCGGGTAAAATATCTTCGGTTTCGGCTTTGCCCAGTTCGACCAATCGTTTTACACAACCAAGCGCCAGAAATACCGGAAAAATAAACGCTGCCAGCCAGCCTGACATTTCCACCCCCGCCGCAACCGAACCGGCCACGACCCGCAAGGTATAAAGCGCCGCCAACGTGGCGATATCCACCCATCTTAGCCGTTTCAGAATCAGCGAATAAGACAGGGATAACACCATATAAAGCGCAATAATCGCCAGCAAAGCCCAACTGTGCAGGCCTGCGATACCCAGTGCAAATACCCCCAGCCCGAAACCGGATAACATGCCGGTTTGAATCGGCACCGCCCCCGAGGCAAAGGGGCGCTTATGTTTGATTTTGTGTTGTCGGTCTGCCGCCAGATCAAGCAGGTCATTGACAATATATATCGCCGAGGCCGCTGCCGAAAATGCCGCAATGCCCCATAACACCAACATAACTCCGGCCAAGTCCGAGCGGTGCGCTGCCAAAAGCGGCAGGAATAGGAGTATATTTTTAATCCATTGATGGGGGCGGAATGCCCGAAAAATGTCTTTTGCACGGGTCGGGCTGCCGATGATCTGGACTTCGCGGCCGATTTTGGCCAACAGGCGAGCGTTAGGCGCAACCGCGATGGCCTGATCTGCGGTTTTCCAGACCGCAATATCGGCACGGGAATCGCCGATATAATCAAAGTTCTTGGCGCCAAACCGTGCCACCAACGCATCTGATTTGCGGGTTGATGTCAGGTTTGTTTGCCCGTCCGAGGCCAGATAATCATCGCCAAAACCCACCGATTTTGACAATGCAGCCACCAAAGACCGGTCCGAGCCAGACGCGATGATCACGGTTCGGCTTTCGGATTTTGCGGCTTTGCACAGGGCCAGAACCTCGGGGCGGACCGGCAGGGATGTGACATCAAGCCCCGCGATTTTTGCCATTTCCTGTTTCAGCTTGGCGATGTTGTTCAGATTGAAGAATCCGGCCTTAAGACATGCCAACGGGTTTTTGCCAAGCGCAGCCCAAAAGCATTCAAACAGCATATCTGTGGCCAATAATGTGCCGTCAGCATCAACAACCAGCGGTTTTTTTTGACTGGAATAGTGGTTCATTTAATTTAGTACCCATTTTATTATGATTCTTTTCGAACCGGTAAAACCTCTATCAAAGTGCAAAAACAGGCCAAAATCCCTTCTTAATTGCGACACCTACAGTAACCAAGACCCTACTGCTAGTAAAGAAGAACAATTAACCAATTGATATTAAGAGTTTATTTACTTTTTTTCCTAAAATCTTAATCTGACATTATTTTGCCACAATTGAGGTTGATACCTAGGCATCCAATAAGTGTCTACCTATCACAACTGTGATATTTCGGCCATGGCCCGGGGTTATCTTTGTTGATGTCGGGAAAATGGGTATACATCTCGAATCCGGGGTGGAAGTAAGTGGTAGCCAAATTTTGGCGTTAATTGAAATAATCTTGTATCCTTGGAGGGAACAAAAATGACTAAACTTCTTAATGTATTCACAAAAGACGAAGACGGCGCAGTAACTGTTGACTGGGTTGTTCTGACCGCTGCCATCGTTGGCATCGCAATCGCTATCATGGTTGTTATTCGTGGCGCTCTGAACACCACTGCTAGCCAAATCGCGTCCACAGTTGAAGGCGCGATGACTACTACCTAATTTGTTTTTGGTCATTTAGCTGACCAAAACTCAGGTGTCGTAATTCGTTTTGAATTTCTTCATGAAAATTTTCAGGGCAGGCATTTGCCCTGAAATCTTACCACCGAACCCGTCGGGTTCATGTATTTAAGCGGGATCAAAGCCATGGATAAAAATATTTTTGCGGGGTTTTTTTCTGATGATCGGGCCGCTGTAACCGTCGACTGGGTTGTATTAACTGCAGTAATTGTTACCCTTGGCATCGCGGTTCTTGCGGTTATCTCCCCCGCACTGACCAGCACTGCCGAAGGCATCTCGTCCACAGTGACAGCGGGACTGCCGGCTATCAGCACCTAGAATTTCTTTTTGCGAAGCCCTGACAAATCCGTAGGCAGTTATTGTCTTTGGCTGAATTTCCTTTACAAGTGACCAGAATCTTAATTTTGGTACAGGTCTAATTTTATGCGCATTGTTTTTCTACTTGTCTTGCTTATGGGAATCGGCATGGCCGGTTACGCTGCCTATATGGTCATGCAATGGTTTGATGAATCCGAGACGGAAATCAGCCAGCTCAAAAGCGAACTTCAGGCGGCACAGCTGGGTATGGTCGAAACCGAAACCGTGCTTGTGGCTAAATCCGATCTTCGGTTTGGCGCCGAATTATTACGCGAAGACATTACCGAAATCCAATGGCCCAAAGGCCAGACCCCGCCAAATGTCTTTACCAGCATGGAATCGCTGTTTGGTTCTGAAAACACGCCTTCGCGTTACATTTTACGGGTTATGGAACAGGGTGAGCCGGTTTTGACCTCCAAGGTCACCGAATTTGGCGAAGATGCGGGTATCCGTTCCCGGCTGGCACCTGGAATGCGGGCTTTTGCCATCAGCGTTAACGTGACCTCGGGCGTTTCGGGGTTTTTGCAGCCGGGGGATCGTGTTGATGTTTACTGGGTTGGCAACACTACCGGTGAAACCATTACCAAGCTTATACTTGAAGATGTCGATTTGATTGCAATTGACCAAACAGATGACGAAGATATTGGCAGGAATGTAGTTGCCCGAACTGTGACATTGCAAGTTTCTCCGTTGGTTGTTGCAAAATTGGTACAGGCACAGGCAACCGGCAGCCTGACACTGGCCTTGCGCGGCACCGACGATGTTGCAGCGACCGGTGGGGTAGAGATTGACCAAACCGCAATTATTGTCAACGAAATCATAGAGATAGAGGAAGAGCGCATCTGCACAATTCGCAGCCGAAACGGTGCGGAAGTTGTCGAGGTTGTCATCCCCTGCGTTGATTAATCTTTCAGCCAAATATTAACTATTTTTGGCTGAAAGGTTCCGGTTTTTGCATCAAGACTCTCATGTAACACATTGATTCTTGCAATTAATAACAACATGACGCATGCTGCCTTTAATCGCGGGCGTTGAATGACCCGTTTCTATTTTAATAGTGATTTTGAGAGGCAGGATCACATGCAATATACAAATCTAATTAAGGCGGGTCTTTTAGGATTCGCCGTTATGGCACCGATGGCAACATCGGCCATCGCGCAAAATGCGGTATTGTCCGTAATGCGTGGCTCCGTATCCAGTCAAATCGGTGTTTCCGTTAATCGTGCTATCATTGTTGAAAGCGACCGGCCCTTTGCTGAATTATCAGTGGCCAACCCTGCTATCGCAAATGTATCAGCGCTTTCGGATCGCACGATTTATGTTTTAGGAGTCACACCGGGCGCAACAACATTGACAATGTTTGACCAGGACGGTCGGCTGATCGCCAATGTTGATGTGCGGGTGTCCCCTGATATAGCGGAATTCAAGGACCGATTGCGGGAGATCCTCCCGACTGAGGCGATTGAGGTTCGCACTGCGAATGACGGCATTGTTTTAAGCGGTCGTGTCAGTGGCGCACGCAAAGTTGCCCGCGCGATGGAGCTGGCAGAACGCTATGCGCCGGGTCGGGTCACCAACCTGATGATGGTTGGCGGGTCGCAACAGGTTATGTTGCAAGTCCGTTTTGCTGAAATGAACCGTTCTGTGGCCAAAAGCCTTGGTTCTTCGGTGCTTTTATCCAACTTGGTGTCCAATACCCCTGGAGTTACGGTTGGCACCGGCGGTGCAGGCGCTGGCTTTTTTGATGGCGGCGGAGACTTGATTTTTGGCTCTAGCGCCGAATCAGCCGGTGCGGCCGCGATCAGCTTTGGTGTTGGCGGCATTGCCGTTAATGTTTTGATCGAAGCATTGGAAAGCAAAGGTATGGTGCGCACACTTGCGGAACCAAATATCGTGGCAATTTCCGGTCAGCAAGCATCGTTTCTTGCGGGTGGCGAATACCCGA
>JAKITE010000051.1 GCA_021648225.1 Paracoccaceae bacterium | reverse complement strand
AGCCATTGGCTGATGGAATCGCGCATATGGGTTTCGTCGTCAATGATAGCAACTTTAAGGGTCTCTGGCATGATTACTCTGTAGCCTCTTTGATTTTGCCCGCATTCGGTAGGTGCAATTCAAAAATTGCCCCCAGCGGGGTTGCGTTTCGTGCGATCAGACGACCGCCCATTTCAGTGGCGATCCCGGCAGAAATAGCAAGGCCAAGCCCTACGCCCTCACCGGGTTCTTTGGTGGTGTAGAAAGGTTCAAATAATGCTTCCGGGTCATCAAAACCATGGCCATTGTCCTGAATTCTCAAACATACGTCAAAATCCGCCGATAGGGTGACTGAAATTCGCGGTTCGGTTACGTCTTTGACCGCGTCCAGCGCGTTTCTAAGCAGGTTGATAATGATCTGTTCAACCCGCAATGCGTCGCTGACAACATAAACAGGCTTGTCTGGTATATCTTGCGTGATGGTTACCTCGCGGCGGCCCAATTGCGGCGACATCATGCCAAAAGCCGCCTCGACACAATTACGCAGATCAATTTTTTTAGGGTCATCGCCGGATTTACGCGCATAGGATTTTAGCTGTTTGGTAATTGCCCCCATACGTTCGATCAAATCGTCAATGCGTTGAAAACTGGTGGAGGCCTCTTCGATCCGGTTCCGGCTTAGCAACAATTTTGCCCCCGCCAGATAGGTGCGCATCGCGGCAAGCGGTTGGTTCAATTCATGGCTGACCGCCGCTGACATCTGGCCAAGCGCGGCAAGTTTTGAGGCTTGTTCAAGGTTTTGTTCGGCCGATTGCAGGTTTTTTTCAGCAGCCTGACGTTGTTCGACCTCGGATGACAACCGCGCGTTAAGGGAGCGTAATTCGGCAGATTCGCGAATTACCTTGATAGATTCCATTGCCGTTCGTCGGGATAAAACGAAAAACATCAAGGCAACCAGCAGCGCCAAGGCCATGACTTCAAGCGCTAAAATAGCATTAACCCGCGCTGCTACGTTTTGCGTAGACGCATAATAATTCACCTTCCAACCACGAAACCCGACCGCTGCTTCGCTGGCAAAAAGCCGCTGGCCATTGATATACACAAAATCACTGGTCGGGGTTTGTTGAAAGACATCAAACACCCGTTGTGATCTGGAGGGCAGGCTGGTTTCTGCTAAAATGTCCTGAAGCGTTTGACGCCGCCAAAAAACGTCGGATGCCAACAGAATTTCACCAACCGAATCTGTCAGCGCCACCTGCAAGCCGATATTGCGCCATAATTCTTCTTGTTTGCGCAGATCGACCTCAACCACGATCACCCCTAATGTATCGGCACCGGATTCTACTTTTTGGGCAAAATAAAACCGATAGGCGGTTTCATCGCGCGAGGTTGCGCTGAAAACTGTGCCGGTATCACGCAAGGCCCTGATGAAAAATTCTTCATCTTTCAGGAATTCACCAATGGTTCTGCGGTCGCTGCCCGCAACCACCCGACCATTCAGGTCAAGCAAAAAAACCGAAGCCGCGCCGATTTCGTCGGAAAAAGAAATTAGCCTCTGCGAAGTGGTTGAAAAATTTTCTGCCTGCAATGCTGCGGATAAAATCGGGTCTTGTGATAACAAAAGCGGCACAACCGAGTGTTTTTGCAACACCGATTTGATGTTTCCCGAATACAACGCCGCACGCAAAACCGCCTGATTGCGTAAAGTTTCCGTGAAACGCGCAGTTAAATAGCTGTTTGAGGCCCAAAGAATGACAACGACGATAATAACCGACAGCCCGATAAACCAACGCACAAAGCGCCCGGAACGTATTGGGTGATGTTCTAATGCAATTGTCATACAAGCGAAACTATGCCCTGATCACGCGATGCTCAAGCGTCTTTGATTGGCGCTAAGGCGCCTTTCCGCTTATGGTCCTGGCTGAAACAAAGGGGATTACCAAATGCATTACCACAAGAAACCCGACTGGTTGATCAAAGAAAGCCGGTCAACCGATGAAAAACATTTTATAAACCGCCGGAAAATATTGGCGGGCATGGGCATTGCCACGGGGTTGGCAGCCCTTGGTGGCCCCGCATTTTCATTACCTTCGCAAAGCCCGTTTTCGCCGCGCCCGGGGCTTAATGGCAATTATGCAAATGCGGGCAGGGCGGTGACAGCTGAATCAATCAACAGCACCTATAATAATTTTTACGAATTCGGTTCCTCGAAAAACATCCATCAAGAGGCCCAGGCCCTGCAATCCGATCCGTGGACCGTGACCATTGACGGCATGGTGGATACCCCGTTTCAAATCTCGGTTGATGATCTGATTTCGCGCATCGGGGTTGAAGAACGCATTTACCGCCATCGTTGTGTCGAGGCATGGTCAATGGTGGTGCCGTGGGTGGGGTTTCCGCTGGCTAAACTGGTGGAAATGGCCAAGCCCTTGTCACGGGCCAAATATGTGCAATTTCAAACCTTTAACAACCCGGAGGTCGCCAGCGAACAACGCGCCAGCTGGTATCCTTGGCCCTATACCGAAGGTCTGACCATGGCCGAGGCCACCAACGAACTGTCGCTGATGGTTGTCGGGGCTTATGGCAAGGTGTTGCACAAGCAATTCGGTGCGCCAATGCGGCTGCATACCCCGTGGAAATACGGGTTTAAATCCATCAAATCCATTGACCGCATTACCTTTACCGACCGTCAGCCGGTCGGGTTTTGGGAAGGGTTGCAAAAAAAGGAATACGGTTTCTGGGCCAATGTGAACCCGGCGGTGGACCATCGCCGCTGGACACAAGCAACCGAGCGCCCGCTTAGCGGCGGTGATCGTATCCCGACCCAGCTGTATAATGGTTACGGGGATCAGGTTGCCGGTATGTATTCCGGTATGGCTGATGAAATCGGCGATGCGTTCTGGCGTTAAGCAGAGACCATCGAGGTAATTAATGAGTCAAATAATTTGGCACCATCGGCCCCGCCCAGTGCGGGGTCGTTTAGGCGTTCAGGGTGGGGCATCATGCCCAGAACCCGCCGGTTTTTTGACAGGATTCCGGCGATATTATCAACCGAGCCGTTCGGGTTTTCAACGTAACGAAACGCCACGCGGTCCTGACCATTTAATTCTGCCAAAAGCGCATTGTCAGCAATATAATTGCCGTCGTGATGGGCCACCGGAACCGTGATTTTTTCGCCTTTGACAAACGCATTGGTAAAGGGGCTGTTGGTGGTTTCTGTGGTTAATTCCAGATCCTTACACACAAATTTCAGGCCTGAATTGCGCATCAAGGCCCCCGGCAACAGCCCGCTTTCGATCAATACCTGAAAGCCGTTGCAAATGCCCAGCACATGGCCGCCTTTGTTGGCAAATTCCACAATTGATTGCATAATCGGCGCGCGCGCCGCAATCGCGCCGCAACGCAAATAATCGCCAAATGAAAACCCGCCGGGGATGGCGACAATGTCGATATCATCGGGCAGGCTGGCATCTTTGTGCCAGATCATCTGTGATTTTACGCCACTGCTGCGTTCAAACGCAACCGCCAGATCACGGTCACAATTGGAGCCGGGGAATACAATAACCGCCGATTTCATGATGCTGGCCGGATTGCGTAATTTTCGATCACCGTATTGGCCAACAGCTTTTCGCACATTTTTGTTGCGGCAGCTTCGGCTGCGGCGCGGTTGGTTTCCGCCAGATCAAGCTCGATTACTTTGCCTTGGCGCACCCCGTCAACCCCGTCAAAGCCAAGCGCGCCAAGCGCGTGTTGGATGGCTTTGCCTTGCGGATCCAGCACGCCATTTTTCAAGGTAATATCAACAAGAATTTTCATTGTGCTTTCCTTAATCAACCAGTTTGGGGCCAGTGGTGGAGGATTTTTTAGGCATAACCCCCAGCCGCGTGGCCAATTCGGCATAAACATCAGCCAGATCGCCCAGATCCTGGCGAAACACGTCTTTATCCAGCTTTTTGCCGGTTTCAATATCCCACAAACGACAGCTATCAGGGCTGATTTCATCGGCCACTACCAGCCGTTGGAAATCGCCCTCGAAAATCCGGCCAATTTCGATTTTGAAATCGACCAGCTTGACGCCAATGCCATACATCACACCGCACATAAAATCATTAACGCGCAAAGCAAGGCTGATCATTTCATCCAGATCCTGCTGGCTGGCCCAGCCAAAAGCAATGGCGTGTTCCTCGGTAACCAGCGGGTCATTCAGGTTGTCATCTTTGTAATAAAATTCGATGATCGGGCGGGGCAGGTTGGTGCCCTCCTCAATACCAAGGCGTTTTGACATCGAACCGGCAGCAATATTGCGCACGACCACCTCCAGCGGAATAACCTCGACCTTGCGCACCAGTTGTTCGCGCATATTCAGGCGTTTGATAAAATGGGTTGGCACCCCGATCAGGTTCAGCCCGGTCATAAAATGTTCGGACATCCGGTTGTTCAACACGCCTTTGCCGTCAATTACCGCTTTTTTGGCGGCATTAAACGCGGTGGCATCATCTTTGAAATATTGCACAATGGTGTCAGGGTCCGGCCCTTCATACAGGATTTTGGCTTTGCCTTCATAGATCATTCTGCGACGCGGCATTGGCATCCCCTATTTGGTCAATTGATGTGGTTTACCGCTCTATAGGCTTTGTTTGAAAAAGGAGCAAGGATTCGCAACTAAGCCTTGAAAACCTGTGCCCATAGTAACTAAATATTAATAGAACCATAACAGGAGCAGACCCATGTCAACATTTGACGATCGCGAAAATGCCTTTGAAAACAAATTCGCCCACGATGCGGAGACCCAATTCAAAATCGATGCCCGTGCCAATAAAATGCTGGGCCATTGGGCTGCTGAAAAACTGGGCAAAACCGGCGATGACATTGACGCTTATGCGCTAGAGGTCATCAAATCGGATTTTGAAGAAGCCGGCAATGAAGATGTGGTCCGCAAAGTCGCTGGCGATCTTGGTGCTAAATCAAGCCCTGAAGAAATTCGCGCCAAACTTAACGAATTGGGCGCAGTTGCCGCAGAACAGATTCACGCCGGAACTTGATATTGATCAATTTCTTTCCTGATTTTTTCGGATAGAAACTGTTCGAATAAAATCAGGAAAGGGAAAAAATGTTAAGACTTGCCTCAATTCTTTACGCAATCGTTGGCACGACGATGGCGGGGCTATTGATGATAGCCGCGCTCGTGTCCGGGTATGATACTGCCAAGTATATTTTAATTGCTGTGGCTTTGGGGGCTGTTATTGCCATTCCGGTGTCGTATTTTATCGCAGCAGCAATAAAAGCCAATGACCATATCTAGCCAAATACCCGTTTGAAAATTGTATCCGCGTGTTTGGTGTGATAGCCCAGATCAAAGTTTTCCTCGATTTCGGCATCCGTCATTAACGCGGTTACTTCGGCATCGGCTTTTAGCTCGGTCATAAAATCCGCAGCTTCTTCCCACACCCGCATGGCGTTGCGCTGCACCATTTTATAGCTGTCTTCGCGGCTTGCACCTTTTTGGGTCAGGGCCAGCAATACCCGTTGCGAATGCACCAAGCCACTGAATTTATTCATATTTTTTAACATATTTTCCGGGTAAACCAGCAATTTATCAATCACCATGGTTAGCCGCGCCAGCGCAAAATCAAGCGTAATGGTGCTATCCGGCCCGATATTTCGCTCAACCGAGGAATGGCTGATATCGCGCTCATGCCAAAGGGCTACGTTTTCCATGGCGGGCACCACCGCCATACGCACCAGCCGCGCAAGGCCGGTCAGGTTTTCGGTCAGGATCGGATTGCGTTTATGGGGCATAGCGCTGGAACCTTTTTGCCCCGGTGAGAAATACTCCTCGACCTCCAACACTTCGGTGCGCTGCAAATGCCGGATTTCGGTGGCAATACGTTCAATCGACGATGCACAAACCCCTAATGCGGCAAAAAAAGCCGCATGGCGGTCGCGCGGAATCACCTGCGTTGAAACCGGCTCAACCGTCAGGCCCAGCTTTTCACAAACATGCGCCTCGACCGCCGGGTCAATATTGGCAAAGGTGCCAACCGCGCCGGAAATCGCGCCGGTGGCAATTTCAGCACGCGCCACAACCAGGCGTTGGCGGTTACGGTCCATTTCCGCATATGCCTGCGCCAGTTTGATGCCAAAGGTGGTCGGTTCCGCATGAATACCATGGCTGCGACCAATACAAACCGTGTCTTTATGTTCAAAAGCGCGGCGTTTAATCGCCGCCAGCAATTTGTCCATATCGGCAATCAAAATATCGGATGCCCTGACAAGTTGCACATTAAAACAGGTATCCAGCACATCGGAGCTGGTCATGCCCTGATGCACAAAACGCGCTTCTTCATTGCCGATAATTTCCGCCAGATGGGTTAAAAACGCAATCACATCATGTTTGGTCACAGCCTCGATTTCATCAATACGCGCCACGTCAAATTTCACATCGCGGGCTTTCCAGATTGCTTCGGCGTTTTCACGCGGGATCACACCCAGATCGGCCTGCGCATCACATGCATGGGCCTCGATTTCATACCAGATGTTGAATTTGCTTTCCGCAGACCAGATAGCAACCATTTCGGGGCGGGAATAACGTGGAATCATGGGGCAGACCTTTGATTGATGCGTTTGCGGGGTTTTTAGACCCAGACGCAAAAATCCTCAACCCATTGCATTGCCGCAGTTCAGGGTTTTGGCTGTTCCAGATTTCGATAGGCTTTGGGCGAATACCCGATACGCTCGGAAAACACCCGTGTAAAATAAGCCGGAGTGCCAAAGCCCAGATCACGGGCAATGGTGCCGATTTTCTGATCGGTTTCTTTTAGCAAAAATTTGGCCTCTTCCAGTGCTTTTTCCTGAATAAGCCGCGTCGCCGGTTTGCCTGCGGTCTGGCGACAAACCCGGGTCAGATGGGTGGTGGTTACACCCAGCTCAGCCGCGTAATCCTTTACCGTATCCTTGGTGAAATAGCGTTTATCAAGCCGGGCAACAAAGCGCCGCATAAGCCGGCGCTTGGCGGTGTCTTTGTCCAGTTCTTTACGATTGCCCGAAATGTCGAGCCGCTGGAATTGCACCGCCAGCGTTCCGGTTGCATAAATCAAGGCAGTGCCGCGCATGGATTGTTTGGAAATAAATTCTTCCTGAACCGCACCAAACCCCTTGCTAAGCATGGATTGCTGGATCGGCTTTTGAATATTTGTCAGGAACGGCGTTTGGGGCAGGGGGATGCGCAGGTTGGATGGCACAGAGATATGCCAGCCGGTGGTTCCCGGCGAAAGATCAAGCATAAACAGGGTCTGTGCGGGGATAAACATGGCAGTGTT
Organism: Paracoccaceae bacterium; assembly: GCA_021648225.1. GTDB lineage: Bacteria > Pseudomonadota > Alphaproteobacteria > Rhodobacterales > Rhodobacteraceae > UBA3077. The sequence continues at coordinate 10,877 of JAKITE010000051.1, read as the reverse complement.
TGACCCGAACCCTTGCTGGGTGCCCTCGATATTGGCGCGGCCACCGCCACGGGTTATCCAGACCATATGGTGGTCCGAGGCGCGCAGAGGCTCGGCTTTGGCTTTGGCATTTGGCGCGGTTCCGGTCAGCGTGTTGCTGGTGATCCGGTTGCCAAGTTTTTCAAAATCTGTAACAGGTTTGCGCATTCTATGGCCCATATGTTCGAAACCTCCAAAGAATCGGATATTCCTTACACAATTGCAACCCTGTTTTTGCTAAGTGTCGAGATTCGCTATGATTTCTTCACGGGATGTTGAACCGCCCATAGTAACTTGCTGCCAATCGGACATCTTGCTGCGAAACCATGTGCGCTGACGTTTGGCAAACTGGCGCGTCAGGGTTTTTGCTTTAATTACAGCGTCTTGCATGGTTATCTTGCCGTTAATTGCATCCATGATTTCAGCGGCGCCAAGCGCACGAGACGATGGCAGAGCAGGGTGCCAGTAGCCGTTTTTAACCGCCTTGACCTCTTCAACCGCCCCCATATCCATCATTTGATCAAATCGTTGGTCAATGCGCGCATTTAGCGAATTAACTTGCCAATTCAGTAAGATAGGCAAGGTTTCTTCAAGTCGAATTAGGGGCGGCGGCGTGGTTGATTTCCAATATTGCAGGCCTTTGCCAGTGGCTTCCAGCACTTCCCAAGCCCGTTGCAGCCGTGCGGGGTTTAACTGGTCAATGGCATTAAAGGTTTCGGGGTCGTTTTTAGACAGAATGTCAGCAAACCAATCCTTGCCAATATCATCTCTTATCACATTGCCTTTGCTGCGAATTGCATCGGGAATGGCTGGAATATCCGCCAGCCCATTGGTAAGTGCCGAAAAATATAAACCGGTGCCGCCAGTGAAAATAGGCATAAGATCAGTATCTTGCAGGGCTTGTTTAACATCCAAAAGCCAGCTGCCAACCGAATAATGCTGCGCCATGGGCACATGACCATAAAGCCGATGCGGCACGGTTTGTTCATCGGTTTGGCTGGGCCGCGCGCTAAGCACGCGCCATTTATCATAGACCTGCAAAGCATCGGTGTTGATAATCACACCGTTGTATTTTCTGGCCAGCGCAATCGCCAGACCGGATTTACCCGACGCAGTAGGGCCAGCGATAAGGATTGCTTTCATTATATGGCTCTGAATAAAGAATGTTTTCAGGAGTTTCTGTTATATTTGGCTAAATGCCAATATGCTTTAATCAAATAGTAACATAATATGTATTATGCGCACTACGGATTAACCTTTGCTAAAGAGCCTCATACTTGCTCTGCTCCCGCTTTGTCCATTTTACGTCCAGCAAATAGCCGGTATCATTCAGCGCCTCAGCCTCGACAAGGTTATGGGCAAACAGCCACGCCCGCTGTTTGCCTTGGGCGAACGGCAGTTCCAATGTTACCTTAACCGATGGTTCGATTACTGCGTCCTCGATCATCTGGTAAAGCGTATCTATGCCCTGACCCGAAATTGCCGACATGGCGCAAATATTTTCATTCCGCTCGGCGGTGTTTTCAGCGGCTGATTTTTGCTCCGGCGCCAGCAGATCAATCTTGTTCCAGACCTCGCGCATCGCCTCTTGGCGGTCCTGATCAACGCCCAGGTCGCGCAGAATATCCCGCACGTCTTCAGCCTGGGCCTCGGTATCTTGATGGGAAATGTCGCGCACATGCAAAATCAGGTCAGCGTCCAGCACTTCCTCCAATGTGGCGCGAAACGCTGCTACCAACTGGGTTGGCAGCTCGGATATAAACCCGACTGTGTCAGACAGAATAACCGTATTGCCCGATGGCAGCTCGATAGATCGCATGGTTGGGTCTAGCGTGGCAAAAAGCATGTCTTTTTCCAACACGTTTGCGCCGGTCATCCGATTGAAAATACTGGATTTTCCGGCATTGGTATAACCAACCAAAGCCACAATCGGATAGGGTATTTTCTTGCGGGCCTCGCGGTGCAAAGCGCGGGTTTTCACCACCTTTTTCAGCTGTGTTTTGATCCGTAATATCGCATCGTCAATGGCGCGCCGGTCACTTTCAATCTGGGTTTCTCCCGGCCCGCCAACTGTGCCCATGGCACCGCGCTGACGCTCCAGATGGGTCCAGCTGCGCACAAGGCGCGATTTTTGATAGGTTAAATGCGCCAGATCAACCTGTAACACCCCCTCGCGCGTGGCGGCCCTGTCGCCGAAAATTTCAAGAATAAGGCCGGTGCGGTCAAGGATTTTCACCTTCCATTCCTCTTCCAGATTGCGCTGCTGAATGGGGCTTAGCGGCCCGTCAATGATTACCAGATCAATTTCCTGATCGGCGATCAACTGGCCCAGTTCCACAACCTTGCCTTTGCCAAACAGCATCCCTGCCCTGGGCTTTTTCACCGGCACCACAATGGCGGAAACCACCTCCAGCGCCAGCGCGTTGGCAAGGCTTACGGCCTCGTCCAGCGCATGCTGGGGCAAACGGCGCTGGTCGCGCTCTTTCAGGTCAGGATGGAAAACACAGCATCGGGTTGCGTCAGACACTTATGCGTCTTCTTCGTTATCGTCAAAGCGCACCGGCAATGTCGGCATAATGGTGGAAATCGCGTGTTTATACACCAGTTGCGAAGACCCTTCGCGGCGCAGTAATACGCAAAAATTGTCAAACCAGGTGATTACGCCTTGTAATTTCACCCCGTTGACAAGAAAAACCGTGACCGGATTTTTTGCTTTGCGGATGTTATTCAGAAATGCGTCTTGCAGGTTTTGTCTATCAGCAGCCATGTTTCCAGCCTTAATCTTCTTTGTGCCCCATTCGGGGAGGTTATAATTACCTATATAATGGGGGTCGCATTGGTTAATTAAAAGTGCAAAATCGCAATAACCTTACGATTATACGCGATTTATTGCCGCCAGTAATCCGGATTAAAAAGCGCAATCAGGGCCAAGGCCTCTAACCGGCCCAAAACCATTGCTGCTGAAAGGATCGCAAGCGCGCCATCGCTTAGCTTTGCATAAGATGCAAAAGGGTCTCCAAGCACCGATAAAATTGGTCCGGTATTGGATAATCCGGCAATCGCCAAAGACAGGCTTTTGACAAAACTAATGCCGGTCAAGGATAATAATGCCGTGAATATGGCGATTCCCAACAAGAATATCATCAAGAATATCCACGCGATTTCGGCGCCCTGACGCCTGAATCGCCGGTTTTCAAGGCCGGATCTGCCAACGCTGCTAGGGTGGACAAGGCGCTCCATTTCTCTAAGCCCATGCTTGTAAAGCGAATATATTCGTAATAATTTTACACCGCCTGCTGTGGTGGCAATGCCGCCGCCCATTACCGCCAAGCCAAATAATATAATTCCCGGCGTTGGCAGCCCCGACCAGCTTTGCGAGGCTTGCCAATCAGCGCTGACAAAACCGGTGGTGGTCAAAAATGACAAAACCGTAAATACAGCCCCCCAAAACGCGTGAATGCCCGCCATCAGATCTTGGCCTGCATTCACATCAAAGGCCGCAAACCAGTGACGGAAAAACAGAATCAACGGCACGCCAAGCACAAAAATGGCCATTAACCGATATTCCGGGTCTTTGGGAATGCTGGCAATATTCGCCCTGCTCTGCATTAGAATCATATTTTTGGATGAAATCGCCACCAGCAGAAACAATGCCACGAACGCTTCGCCCAGATAACCCGAATTTGCCTTTTCCAACCCGCCAATCGGGGAAATGCCGCTGGTTGAAATTACCGACATTGCATGAATCACTGCAATAAAAACCCGCTCGCCATCAAAAATAAGCCCAGCTGCCAGCAATGCAGTAAACAGCCCGTATGCCGGGGCCAGCAGCTTTACAAAGCCGATGATTTTTTCACCGCCATCATGGCTGCCACCGGTTCTGCGGCCGATTTTTGACGCGTTTTCATTCATCATCGAACGCAATTCAAACCCGCCAATGTTCAGGGGTTCCATAATGGTCATCGCCGCCAGAATTATCAAAAAACCACCCAGCCATGCCACCAATGCCCGCCATAAATGCAGCGATTCCGCGATGCGTTTCGGGTCATCAAACAGGGTGGCGCCGGTGGTGGTCAGGCTGGACAGCATTTCAAAATAGGCATGGAAAAAACTGATGGATGGCACCAGTTCGGCCATTGGCAGGGCCAAAAATGCAGGCAAAACCGTAAAACAAAGAATCAAGGTCACAAGGTTGGAGCGCGCCATATTGCGCGGTGTCCGGTTCATCATCGACAGGCCAACAATAAAACAAAACGCCAGAACCAAAGCCGACATTTGCAAAAACACCACGGCGACCTCGGTATTGCCCTGCCGCGCAGCGTGACCTGCCGGAATCAGCATCGCCAAAGCCCCGATCATCAAGACCAGCACAAAAAGCGGGTATTGGCGTAAATGCCGGCCCATCTAGAAAAAATCCATGCTGACCTGAAACAGTTTTTCAACCTGACGCACATCCTCGGACAAGGCAAAAACCGTCAATACATCACCCTCGTCAATGCGGGTATCACCGCGCGGCACAATCAGTTTACCAGCCTTTTTAATGGCGCCGACAATCGACCCGTCCGGCCATTCGATTTCACGGATTTTCTTGCCGGAAATCCCCGATGTGCTCATGACCTGCGCCTCGATCACCTCAGCCTCGGCATCGCCAACCGAATATACGGCCTTGATCCGGCCATGGCGGATATGGCGCAGAATAGACGAAACCGTGGTGGCGCGCGGATTAATAAACGCATCAATGCCCAAAGGCCCCATCAGGTTTTCCAAACTGGGGTCATTCACCAGCGCAATCACCAGCGGGCAACCCAGTGCCTTGGCCCGCGCACAAGAAAGCAGGTTGGTTTTGTCATCGTCAGTCACTGCCAGCAAAGCGTCAGCCTTGGCGATATTGGCCTCTTCCAGCAGCTCCACATCCAGCCCGTCGCCGTGCAAAACAATGGTGCGTTCCAGCGCATCAGCGGCAATTTCGGCGCGCTCGCGGTTTTTCTCGATCAGCTTGACCCGCATCCGGCCCTCGGCATTTTCCAGCTTTTTGGCAACGCCAAGCCCGACATTGCCGCCGCCAACAATAATCGCCCGATCGCCGCGTTTCTGGGTTTTGCCAAAAATTTCAAGGGTGCGTGACACATCACCGGTGGCGGCAATAACATAAATCTGGTCACCAACAAAAAGCTGGTCATTGGCGCTGGGGACAAACAATTTCCCCTTGCGGCGCACCCCGACCACCACGGCGCTTAGGGTGGAAAACAGCTCTGACAATTGCCGCAGGGGCGTGTCGATCACCGCGCAATCCTCGGCCAGCGAAATGCCGATCAGATGCACCATGCCATCCAGAAAGCTTTCGGTATCAAACGCGGCGGGCGCGGCAAGACGGCGCAAAGCGGCCTCGGCGACTTCTTTTTCGGGGGAAATCACCACATCGATCGGCAGGTGATCGGCACGGTAAAGGTCGGAATAAATTGCATCCAGATAGGATTGCGCCCGAAGCCGGGCAATTTTTCGGGTAATGCCGAAAATGGAATGGGCAACCTGACAAGTCACCATGTTGACTTCGTCTGCAAAGGTGGCGGCGATGATCATATCGGCATCCTTGGCCCCTGCCCGTTCCAACACATCGGGATAAGAGGCAAAGCCAACCACACCGCCCACATCCAGCGTGTCGGTAATGCGGCGGATCAAGGCGGCGTCTTTGTCAACAACGGTTACATCATTGCCCTCATGGGACAAATGCCGCGCGATCTGCCAGCCAACCTGACCGGCCCCACAAATGATAACTTTCATATTGGCAATCCGCCCTTGTTACATGTGGCCATTATGCGTTTTTTCAAACGGGTGGGTCAATCGGTTCCTTTGGTGAACTTTTTAACCACAGAGGCATGGTCGCCGCTGGAAACAATGCCCAAGGATTTCATTTTCCGGTGCAAGGCCGACCTTTCCATACCCACAAAACTGGAGGTCCGCGATATGTTGCCGGCAAACCGGTTGATCTGGGTGACCAGATATTCGCGTTCAAATATTTCGCGCGCATCGCGCAGGGCCATGGTTGCAATGGCATCAGTGATGATCTGACCGGTGTTTAGACCTTTGTCCGATTTATGTTCATCCAGGATTTCAGTGGCGGAAATTTCGCCTGAATCCGGCCCCAAAATAAGCGCGCGTTCTATGGTATTACGCAATTGCCGCACATTTCCGGGCCAATGCATGGTTTGCAACTTTGCTAATGCTTCGGCTGATATTTTGCGCAATGGCAGGCCTTGGTTCTGGTTCAGCTCGGTGGTGAAATAACTGCAAAGCTGCGGAATATCATCGCGACGTTCTGCCAATGACGGCACAATAATTGGTACCACATTCAGGCGGTGAAACAGCTCTTCGCGGAAATTGCCACTGTTGATTTCCGATTGCAGGTCGCGATTGGTGGCAGAAATAACCCGCACATCAACCCGAACCGTGTCATTGCCCCCTACCCGCTGAAAATGCTGGTCCACCAACACCCTCAAAATACGCGATTGGGTATCAAGGGGCATATCCGCGACCTCGTCAAAAAACAAAATCCCGCCATGGGCCTGTTCAAACAAGCCGGGTTGCAACCCGTTTTGAGAATTTTCAACCCCGAACAAAACCTGTTCCATACGGTCGGGCTGGATGGATGCGGAATTAACCGAAATAAACGGTTTCCGGCTGCGTTCGGATTGCGCGTGAATAAACCGCGCCGCGACTTCTTTGCCCGAACCGGACGGGCCGGTCAGCATTACCCGACCATTGGTCTGCGCGACCTTTTCAAGCTGTGATTTCAAGGTCTTGAAGGCAAAAGTTTCGCCAACCATCTGAGCGGTGGTGAATTCATTCAGCCTTAAGGAAGTATTTTCTCGGCGCAGTTTTGAAGCCTCCAGCGCGCGTTTTACCACCACCATCAACTGGTCGATATTAAACGGTTTTTCAATAAAATCATAGGCGCCCTGCTTTACTGCCGCCACTGCAATTTCGATATTGCCATGGCCAGAAATGATCACAACCGGAATATCGGGATTGTCGCGTTTGGTTTTTTTCAAAATATCAATGCCGTCCAGCGCGCTATCCTTAAGCCAGATATCCAGAATAATCAGGTCGGGTGCTGCGGCATTGATTTCGGAAAATGCGCTGTCGGAATTCCACGCAAGGCGGGTCTGGTGACCTTCGTCTTGTAAAATATCGCCGATTAAATCACGAATATCCTTTTCGTCGTCAATTACCAGAATGTCACTCATTTTGCATTTCCCTGTCTTTCGAAATTTGCATCTGCAATAGCCAGAATTATTCTTGCTTCGGCGCCGGTATGATCACAGCCCTTGAACCGGGGCGCATCCAGCAGCTCTAAGCTGGCATCATGTTCCTCGATGATTTTTTTGACAATCGACAAGCCAAGCCCGGTGCCGGAATCCCGCAAGGTTACGTATGGTTCAAACAGGCGCAGCCTGTCGGCGGGCAGGCCAATGCCGTTATCCTGTATGCGAATGATAATTTCGCCTTTTGTCGGTTCGACAATGATTTTGACAACCCCGTTTTCGGCCTCGCCGGTTTCTGCGGCCCTTGCATCAATTGCTTCGGTTGCATTTTTCACCAGATTGGTCAGGGCCTGATTCATCATGGTTCCGTCAATAAAAGCCATGATTTTGGTGTCGGGCAGGTCCATCTCGAAAGAAATATCCGGCCGTCCGGATTTTTGCAAAAGCACTGCGCCTTTGATTAAATCTATGATGTCAATATTTTTTCGCTGCGCTGCAGGCATACGGGCAAATTTTGAAAACTCATCAACAATGCGCCGCAAGTCATTGGTTTGACGGATAATAACATTCGATAGCTGCTCCAGCGTCTCGCGGTCATTCTCGGGAACCATTGGTCCAAATTTGCGTTTTAGCCGTTCTGCAGAAAGCTGGATCGGGGTTAGCGGGTTTTTGATCTCATGGGCAATGCGCCGCGCAACATCGCTCCAGGCGGCCATGCGTTGTGCGGATACAAGATCGGTTACATCGTCAAAGGTCACCACATAACCCTCGATCTCGCCACCATCGCTTTGACGTGTGGCAATTCGCACCAGCAGTTTTTCTTCTTTTCCGGCGCGCGAAAGCTGGATTTCGGCGCGCGCGACCTTGTCGGAACGCCGCTTTAGCCGATCAAAAAGCGGGGCAAATTCAGGAATGGCATCTTGAAGCTTGGCCCCGATCATGCCGGGCGCAACCTGGGTTAACAGCTCCATCGCGGCGGCATTGGCTATGTCGATTTTACCAGATTTATCAAGCCCGATCACCCCGGCCGTTACCCCCGACAGCACCGAATCAAACAGCCTGCGCCGCAATTCGGTTTCGGCATTATTGGCAATCAACGTATCGCGCTGGCCTTTCACTTGCGTGATCATGCGGTTGAAAACCCGCCCCAACAGGGCAATTTCATCATCGCCCGCTTCTTCGCGCACCTTTACATCCAGATCGCCGTCGCTAACCCGTTGGGCTGCACTGGCCAACCGCCCCATCGGGCGCGACAGCTTGTCGGCAAACCAAAGGCCCAGCCAGATTGCCGCCAGAATAACCACAAAAGCAAACCCCAGATAAATCAGCGCAAATTCAAACAATAATTTGCCCCGATCGGATTCCAGTTGTTGGTAAAGCTTTACGGTTTCTTGTGTTTCATCCAGCAGGTTAAGGATATTTCCGTCCACATCGCGGGTCACATAAAGCAGCCGGTCCAGATAGTTTTCCAGCGCGATCAACGCGCGAAATTCGCTATTGGGCCAATCCTCGATCACCACAATTTCGCCTGCCAATGCGCGGTTGATCTGATCCATGCTGGGGGGTTCAAAATCAAACAGATAACTGCGTTCGCCGCGCGCAACAATTTCAGAACTGCCATTGATAACATAGGCCTCACTCAAGGAACGCTGCATAATGCCCTGCCCGCGCGACAGCGCATCACGCATTTCACCAGCGCCAACAATCCGGTATCTGCCGCGCTGCCGTTCAATGAAATCGGCCAAGGTCCGGGCATCGTTTGTCAGGGTAATACGATGTTCGCTTTCATAGGCTTCGGCCGCCAAAAGCGAGTTTGAAACCACCTGCTGCACACGGGTTGAAAACCAGCCCTCTAGCCCGAATTGCAAGGTAATCGTCGCAAATATCGCCACCAGAACCGTTGGCACCAGCGCAATAAAACTGAAAACCCCCGTCAGGCGTAAATGCAGCTGAGACCCGGCAGACCGGTTGCGCCGTGCGGCAATCATTCGCAATATCCGCCGCGCAATCAGGGTTGCGATCAGCAAAATATATACGATGTCCGACAACACAACAAAACGCAGCAATTGCGGCCTTGACGGGCCTTCGAAAACCCCAAACAAAAGCACCGTGGTCAGGGCCAGAACCGGCCCCAAAATCACAAGAATAACCACCAGATAGTTACGAACCACCTGTTTCTTGCGCCATGTTTCAAACTTTTTACTGGCTGAAATTAGAATGCTTTGTTGCAATCGGGTAACAGTTTCTGGGTTGTTTATGCTCAATCTGTTGCAAGTTTACATCATTTTTTTGCCGCGCGACACCTGAATATCCAGTTCTTTGATTTTTTTACGCAAGGTATTGCGGTTAATACCCAGCAAATCAGCGGTTTTTACCTGATTGCCGCGGGTTGCCTGCAATGCCAGCGCAATTAGCGGCAATTCGACCTCCTGAATAATCCGGTTATATAACCCCGGCGCTGGCAGATTATCGCCATGCAGGGCAAAATAATGTTTCAGATGGGTTTCAATAGATTGCGATAATTTTTGCGGGCGTGACCGGTTTTCGGTCACGATATTCGGTGTTGTGTTCAGCTCCTGTTTGACAATGGCGGCGCTGATATTTTCCTCGGGGCTTAAAATGGCCAGCCGCCCCATCAGGTTTTTCAGCTCCCGCACATTGCCAGCCCAGCTTTGATGGCGCAAAACCTCCAGTGCTTCGGTCGAAATCGACTTTTGCGGTAGGCCTTGCTCGGCTGAAATCCGCAAAAAATGCCGCGCCAGTTCGGGGATGTCTTCCAGCCGTTCCGACAGGCTCGGCAGGTTGATCGGCACCACGTTTAGGCGATAAAACAGGTCTTCCCTGAATTTGCCCTCATTGACCAGCGCGCGTAAATCCTGATGGGTGGCGGCGATGATCCGCACGTCATTGCCGGTTTGATCGGCACGGGCAAACTCGCTTTCTTGCAAAATCCGCAATAATCGGGTTTGGGCATCCAGTGGCATATCGCCGATTTCATCCAGAAACAGCGTGCCGCCATCGGCCGCCGCAAATTTTCCGCTGGCTTTATCGGGCTGGCCGAACAGCTCTGATTCTACGTCTTGGGCCGGCAATGCTGCCATGTTGATGGCCACAAAGGGCGCGTTTTTTCGATGGCCAAAATTATGCAAAGCCCGGGCGACAATTTCTTTGCCGGTGCCGGATGCGCCAAAAATCATCACCCCCAGATCAGTATTCATCAGCCGTGCCATTTTACGGTATATTTCCTGCATGGCCGCAGAATGCCCGACAAGCGGTAATTTCTCCTCGGGCTGGGGGATTGCCGATGAACCTTGGCGTTGTTGGCTGGTTGATTGCTTTACCGCTTTGTTCACCAGCGCCAAAAGCGCTGCAAGATCAAAGGGTTTGGGCATATACTCAAAGGCACCCACCTCGGCTGCGCGAATTGCAGTCATCACGGTATTTTGCGCCGACATCACAATCACCGGCAGGTCTGGCCGTTTTTTCAAGATGGCCGGCAGAATATCCAAAGCATCACCGTCAGGCATATTTACATCGGTGACAATCACGTCACCCTCGCCCTCCTCCACCCATTTCCACAGGGTTGAAATGGTGGAG
>JAKITE010000050.1 GCA_021648225.1 Paracoccaceae bacterium | reverse complement strand
ATGACAAAACCTTAGGCAATGCCTGTAACAGCCCTGTGGTCGGCGGCGCGGGGGCATTAATAACCTGTGCATATTCCGCTGGCGTGCCGCAAAAAGTCAGTTGATCAAGCGACACAAGCTGATAGCGGATATCACCGGAACCGGCGATTAGATCATTATAAAGCGGTGCCACATAACGTTCGCCACCTTGTAAATCTTTTACGGATTTTTGCAGGGTTTTATCAAAAGCCGCGTTAAAATCCTGTGCTTTGCGAAAATGATATAAGCCGCTGGAACAGTATTCGGAAATACGGATTTTTTCGGTCACCCGCAGCACCCTTCCCCCATCCCCCGGCTCGATAAAAGACCAATGATCACCGCTGGCTTTGAACACCTCGAGATAGCCGTCAACCGTATCCTCCCGCAGAAATTCCGGCAGGGTAAAATCCGACTGAAAGGTATCAATGTTAAAAATTACAATCGGGTCTGTGTCGGGAATTTTGGCAACATCAATGGCAATACGACCGGTTTCCGCCTGCCCGCTGGTTAGCTTTTCAAGGCTGACCAGTTTGATATTTTCAGCTGGAATACCCAGCCCTAGGCATTTTTCCATAACAAAATCAGCCGTTTCATTGCCGCCTCGAAATGCAAATATAAAATTATGACCCGCAAAATAACGGTGAAACCCGATCACCGAATGTTCAAAAACGCTATGGCCATGCACATCAAGCCGAAATTTCGGCACCGTAAAACCGGCTTTGCTAAACCGGCTGCTTAGCCCCCCCATCGGGAAAATGAAATTCATGACAGGCCCAGTGCATCAGCCGCCAACCGCAATCCATTGGCAAAAAGATGGTCTTGGCGTTGAGGTGAATCGCTGTGCAAAGGCAACATGGAAAAGAATAACAGCGCCGTCATGCTCAGCAATTCAGCCCGATCAATGCCAAAGGATTTTTGGGCAGTGTTCAGCACCATTTCGGCCATGCCAGCAGGCATATCAATATCGGTGGCGATAAAACCCCAATCAAATTCCGAGTGTTTTTCAAGCTGGCTGCGGCCATTGATAATATGGTCATATGCCCCCAGAACCGAGTGCGAAAGTTTGGCAACATCATAGCGAATATCGCCAAAAACCACCGGCGCACCATCACCAAGCATAGCGCGCGGGTCAATCACCGTAACCCGCGTGGATCGGAAATCGAAAAATGCATTGCCAAAGAAAAAATCACCATGCAAAAAGGAAATATCGCGCGGCTCGGACGGGCGGATATTTTGAAACAGGGCTTCAACAAGATTTGAAAGCGGCGGCAGGGTTACGGAATTAAGGGTAAAAACCGTGTCAGGCGCGATTTTGCGCGTCGCGGTAAATTCATCCAGCCGGTTCCGGGTTTTGCTGACAAACATAAAATCAAAAAATTCACTGGCAAATTCTGGCGCACTTTCCGGCGTGCCTTTGGCCGGTTTTTCCCCGTTGGCAATTTCCAGAAATTCAAAACACCGGCCCAGAATTTGAAACCACACATGCCCGGGCAGATTACCAAACACAAACAGGTCGCTCAGCAAGGGCAGATAAACATATTCCATGCGATAACCCGACAGAAAATCCTGATCATCACGGCCCAGATATTGCGGGGCATGTAATTTCAGCTCTGCGGGCAGGTTTTCATACCAATAGGCCTCGGCCCTTATTTTATTGGTCTGGGCCGATGATTTCCGCACCGATTTACCATCGGATTCAATCGAATTAAAGGATCGCGCCACCGCAAAATTGCGTTTTGACTGGTGGTAAAGCGACAGATGGCCAAAATCAAACCAGGTTTCGACCATGCATTTCTTGAACGGCTTTTGCTGTTCATAAAGGTTCAGTGCCTGCACAAAATCTTTGGCATCACCAAGGCTTTGCTTTAGCAAATCAACATCGCTAAACCGGAAATGCCCGCATAAAATGCGCCGGTCGGTAATGCCATCGCCAAACCCCGCTACAAACGGCGCATCGGGGTTTTCGCCCGAATAATACGACCAGAAATGATGCGCGGGATCGTTTTGAAAAGACACAAGATCAGGCGATTCAGGGCAAGGTCCGTTCACCAGCGTATCCCCAAAAATAACCTCGGCACCCATGGGTAAATCAAGTTCAGACAACACCGCAAGCGCCGATGCGCGCAGGCTTAACCCTTTGGCAACACGGGCAATTTCAACATCCAACGCCGCAAGCCGCATTTTATCAACCTTGGGAATTTCAAAGTCTTCAGGCAGGGAAAGATAGGTTTTCCCGCTGGATAATTGCACCTGATGTTCAAACAACCGTTTGCCACCCAAGGGTAAAAACGATGGCGGAATCAACCCGAATTCAGCCGCCATTTCATCGCCGATATAAGCGCCGGAAAAAATAACCAGATCGGTGGGGATAACGGCCTTATCCATCAATCAATTCCAGTATTTCATCATAACTTAGCTTTACGAATTCATCAGGCCGGATGGATTTGTCATCCACATAAAACCCGCCCTTGCCGCACCATGGTTTGCCTATTCTAATCTCGTCATAAGGCACATCGTGTTTGTCCAGCCAGTCAATAATCACCGGCACGGTATTGGCGGTAATTTTACCGATATTCTGTTCATAAGTCCGCATATTTCGCGCGGTGCTGATGACAATACCAAACCCTTTGGCTTGGTATTCCCGCAACATTGCGATCACTTCCAGATTGGGCAGCATATCGGGATAAGCGCGGTCGGAATGGACGGTGATTGTATTATCCAGATCAACAACAATTTGTTTCATTTTCTGCCTCTCGATGCCAGATTAAAGCGTAACAAAGCTTTACCTCGACCGCCACCCTATTATTAGCAGGTTTCGGGTTGCTTTTGTTATCAAAATAATAACCAATTGACCGCTACGATATTTCAACGCAAATTTTAGTAAAAACTATTATGCCTTTGCTGGTATAAGTATCAAAAAAGGAATTCCCATGGCATTTGCACCGCTTGGCGACGTAAAAATCCTGTGCCCTGCCCGTTTCAGCGATGCGCGCGGTTTTTTTAGCGAAACTTGGAACCGCCAGCGATTTGAAGATCAGATCGGCGCGGTTGATTTTGTGCAAGACAACCATTCGCTTTCGGTTGAGGTCGGCACCATTCGCGGTTTGCATTATCAAGCCCCGCCTTTTGCGCAAGACAAACTGGTGCGGGTGGTGCGGGGTTCTATTCTGGATGTCGCGGTTGATTTCCGGCTTGGCTCGCCGACCTTCGGTATGTGGATGGGTGAAGAATTGTCGGCCAAAAACGGCAAACAGCTTTTTATCCCCAAAGGGTTTTTGCACGGCTTTGTCACCCGCGAACCCGATACCGAGGTTTTGTATAAATGCTCGGCCTATTATGCGCCGGAATGTGACGGTGCCATCCGGTTTGATGACCCCGATATTGCCATAGACTGGCAATTAACCAATGATGCGGTCTTGTCGGACAAAGACGCAGCCGCGCCATTTCTGCGCGACGTAAAATCACCTTTTGTCTATGCGGAGGCCCCATGAAAATTCTGATCACCGGCGGTATGGGGTTTATCGGCTCTGCCGTGGTGCGCCAGGCCATTGCGACGGGGCATCAGGTTGTTAATCTTGATGCGCTCACCTATGCGGCTTGTGTGCAAAATGTGGCTATGGTTGCTGGAAATGAAGGCTATGTTTTTGAACAGGCCGATATTCGCAACCCGAAACAACTGGCGGAAATATTCCAGAAACACCAGCCCGATGCGGTGATGCATCTGGCGGCAGAATCCCATGTTGACCGCTCCATCGACGGGCCGGCAGCGTTTATCGACACCAATATTACCGGCACGTTTACCCTGCTGGAGGCCGCGCGAGATCATTGGCAAAGCCTTGAAAATCCTGACAATTTCCGCTTTCACCATATTTCCACCGACGAAGTATATGGCAGCCTCGGCCCAACAGGCCTGTTTACCGAAACCAGCCCCTATGCGCCCAATTCACCTTATGCTGCATCCAAAGCCGCGTCCGATCATCTGGTGCGCGCTTGGCACGAAACCTATGGCTTGCCGGTAATAATCACCAATTGCTCCAACAATTACGGGCCGTATCATTTCCCCGAAAAACTGATTCCGGTGGTGATTTTGCGGGCCTTAGCAGGGCAGGAGATTCCGGTTTACGGGGATGGTTCCAACATCCGCGACTGGCTGTATGTGGAGGATCACGCCGATGCCTTGCTGCATGTTCTGGCCAAAGGAAAAACTGGCCGGACCTATAATATCGGTGGTGAAAACGAGATGAGCAACCTTGATCTGGTCAAAACCATTTGCGCTATTATGGATCAAAAACGCCCTGAAAACGCACCGCATGAACGGCTGATCACATTTGTTACAGACCGCCCCGGCCATGATCAACGCTATGCGATTGACCCAAGCCGCATCGCGCAAGAACTCGGCTGGCGGCCTTCGGTTACCTTGCAACAAGGGCTGGAAAAAACCGTCAACTGGTATCTGGACAACCCCGATTGGTGGCAGGCTTTGCTGGGCCGAAACGGCGTTGGCCAGCGTTTGGGGGCCAGCAAATGAAGCTACTGGTATTTGGCAAAACCGGTCAGGTCGCAACTGCGCTGGGGCAATATCCTGACGTGACGCTGCTGGGCCGTGATGCCGCAGACCTGACCAACCCTGATGCTTGCGCTGCGATTATTTCGCAAACCAACGCTGATGCGGTGATCAACGCCGCCGCGTTTACCGCTGTTGATCTGGCCGAGACGCAAGAGCCGCTGGCCATGCAAATCAACGCCGCCGCGCCCGCTGCCATGGCACAGGCCTGCGCTGTTCGGGGCTTGCCGTTTTTGCATATTTCATCCGATTATGTGTTTGACGGGTCGGGCGAAAAACCTTGGCAGCCTGATGATGCTGCCGCGCCGCAAAACGCCTATGGCCGCAGTAAATATGCCGGAGAGGTCGGCGTGACAAACGCCGGTGGCACCTATGCAATCTTGCGCACCTCATGGGTGTTTTCCGCCACCGGCAATAATTTTGTCAAAACCATGCTGCGATTGGCGCAACAGCATTCAGAGCTAAAAATCGTCAATGACCAATTTGGCGGCCCGACCGCTGCCTCAGATATTGCCGCTGCACTGGTTACTATGGCCAAAGCCCTTTTAACCAACCCCGATAAAAGCGGCGTTTACCATTTTAGCGGCGCACCATCACTTAGCTGGCTGGAATTTGCCCAAAGCATTTTTAACCAAGCAGGATTGCCGATAGAAACCCAAGGCATCCCCACCGCACAATATCCAACGCCCGCAAAACGCCCGCTAAATTCGCGGCTATGCTGCGCCAGTCTGGAACAGGCATTTGGCATCAAACAGCCCGATTGGCGGCTGGCATTAGAACAGGTTTTGGCAAAAACAGAGGCAATATCATGAAACGCAAAGGCATTATTCTGGCAGGCGGCACGGGGTCGCGACTGTATCCGGTGACCATGGGTATCTCCAAACAATTGCTACCGATCTATGATAAACCGATGATTTATTATCCGCTTTCGGTGCTGATGCTGGCGGGCATTCGCGATATTGCCATCATCACCACGCCGCATGATCAGGCCCAGTTCCAGCGATTGCTGGGGGATGGCTCCGATTGGGGATTGTCGCTGGAATATATCATCCAGCCAAATCCGGCTGGGCTGGCGCAAGCCTATTTACTGGCTGAGGATTTTCTGGATGGCGCCCCGTCGGCCATGGTGCTGGGCGATAACATATTTTTTGGCCACGGCTTAACCGAGGCTTTGCAACAGGCCAATGCCCAAACCTGCGGTGGCACGGTGTTTGGCTATCAGGTTTCCGACCCGCAAAGCTATGGCGTGGTGGGATTTGATGCGGATGGCAAGGCCAATTCGATCATCGAAAAACCGGCCAAACCTGCATCGAATTACGCGGTGACCGGATTGTATTTTCTTGATGAAACGGCATCTGGGAAAGCAAAAACCATCCAGCCATCGCCGCGCGGCGAACTGGAGATCACCTGCCTTTTGGAACAGTATCTGGCAGAAGATTCGTTAACCGTGCAACGGCTTGGCCGAGGCTATGCATGGCTTGATACCGGCACCCATGGCAATCTGCTGGATGCCGGAAATTTTGTGCGAACCTTGCAAAACCGTCAGGGGCTTCAGGTCGGCTGCCCCGAGGAAATCGCCTTTGAACAAGGCTGGATTTCGGCAGATGACGTTGCAAAAATTGCCGCAAAATATGCCAAGAACAGCTATGGTGAATACCTGTTGCAATTGCTGACCTAGGGTCGGAGCCGGTTATTCAAGGCGCCCAGTTTATCAACGCATTTTCCAAAAAAGTTTGACGTTTTCTTTGCAGCAGAGTTGCGCTAAAACCCGTTGTTTTAGGTTGGGTTTTATAAGGAAACGGCTTGATATGGATTTTTCTAAAATGAATACGCCAGCGCTTGTTCTGGATGTGGGCCGCGTAAAAGCAAATGCCAACCGGATGTTGCAGCACTGCCAGAACAAGGGTGTTTTACTGCGCCCCCACATGAAAACGCCAAAATGCGTTGAAATCGCCAAGATCGCAACGGCAGGGCGGATGAACGGCCTTACTGTTTCAACGCTGGCTGAGGCCGAAGTTTTTGCCAATGCCGGATTTGACGATATTCTTTATGCAGTCGGAATTACGCCAAACAAATTTGGCCGCGTTGCCGCCCTAACCCGGAAAACCGGAAAAACACTGGTGTTAACGCTCGATTCAATTGAAATGGCAAACGCTATAGCCAGCAGCGATCTGGACAATCCGGTTTTGATTGAAATCGACTGTGGCGAAAGCAGGGGTGGCTTATCAGCCGATGATCCTGCATTGCCGGAAATCGCCCGAATTTTAGGAAAGCAATTTCGCGGAATTATGAGCCATGCCGGCCACTCCTATACTACCGATCAAATATCCGGCGTTAAGGAAATAGCACAATCAGAATTTGGTGCAGCGGTTAGCGCGGCTGACCGGCTGCGCGGGCAAGGCATTGCTGTTGAGGTGGTGTCGGCTGGCTCTACGCCGACAGTGCTACATAGCGAGGATTTCAGCGGCATTACCGAAGTTCGGGCAGGGATATATCTGTTGAATGATCTGGCCCAGTTCGGGCGCAATATTTGCCAGTTAGACGACATCGCCCTAAGCGTGCTGGCCGCGGTAATCGGCCATAACCGCGCCGCAGGGGTCATGACCATAGATGCAGGCGCGCTGGCTTTGTCCAAGGATATTGGCGCCAATAAATTTCTACCACATGCAGGGTTTGGCTGGGTCTGTGATGCCGAAACGCTGAAACCAACAGGGTTGGCGGTGGATGTTGTGCATCAGGAACATGGCAGCATCAAAGTTGATGACCCGTCGATGTTTGATCAGCTCCCGATTGGCAGCGTGGTCTGTGTATTGCCAAACCATGCCTGCCTGACCGCCGCTGGTGGCTATGGGGAGTATCATCTAACCGATGGCAATATCTGGCTGCGTCATGATGGCTGGTAAACCTAGGGGCTTGTCTTAGCGGCAACCGGTTAAAAGAAACTTTGCGGGTCAATATCCAGCTGGATACGGATATTATAAGGCAGCTTCATTGGCGCGACCCATGCCCGCAATGCATCTTGCAGCCTCGCAGCTTTGGGGGCTTTGACCAATAATCGCACGCGATATCGCCCGCGAATACGGGCCACAGGCGCGGCTGCGGGGCCAAAAAGCCGGGCGTTTATTGCATCCAGCGCTTGCCAGTTTCGCGCCAGTTCGCGTGCTACTGCAAACACTGCGCCCTCGTCGGGTCCAGACAATATGACACCCGCCATACGCCCATAAGGCGGTGCCCCTGCGCGGCGGCGGGCTTCGGCCTCGGTCTGCCAGAATTCCTCTTCGTCCCCCGACAGAATCGCCTGAATAACCGGATGGTCGGGCTGGTGGGTTTGCAACAATGCCCGACCGGGTTTATCAGCCCGCCCCGCACGCCCTGCCACCTGCCGGATCAACTGAAAGCTTTTTTCAGCGGCGCGTAAATCGCCGCCTTGCAGGCCCAGATCTGCGTCGATCACCCCCACAAGCGTCAGGTGCGGAAAGTTATGGCCCTTGGCGACTAGTTGCGTGCCAATCACAATATCAGCCCCCCCAGCGGCAATATTGTCGATCATTTCCTTTAATCCGCGCGCTGAATCCGCCAGATCGGAGGACAGAATTGCAACCCGTGCATCGGGGAACAATGCGATGACTTCTTCGGCCAGACGTTCCACACCGGGGCCGATGACGGCCAGTTTGCCAACCACCTCACAGCTTGGGCAGGCTTCGGGCATGGGTTTTGTGGCCCCGCATTGATGGCACATCAGGCGGTTTTGAAACCGGTGTTCAACCATGCGCGCATCACAATGATCACAGCCGATCTGTTCACCGCAAGCCCGACACAGGGTTAGCGGTGCATAGCCACGGCGGTTGATAAACAGCAAAGATTGTTCGCCTTTTTCAAGGGTTTGCTGCATTTCAGCCAGCAAGCTGGGCGATATCCATCGATTGGTTTGCAGGGATTCAGCCCGCATATCGATCGCCGCCATATCGGGCAGTTCGGCAGTGCCAAAGCGTTCGGGCAGATCAATGCGGGTGTATTTTCCGGCATCGGCATTGGCCCAGCTTTCAAGGCTGGGCGTGGCGGATGCCAGCACCACCGCCGCATCGCTGATAGATGCGCGCAGCACTGCCATATCGCGGGCATGATAATGCACCCCCTCGGATTGTTTATAGGATCCGTCATGTTCTTCATCGACGACAATCAGCCCCAAATCGCGGAACGGTAAAAACAGGGCCGAGCGCGCGCCGACCACCAGTTGGGCATTACCGGTGGCCACGGCTTTCCAGCAGCGGCGGCGCTCCACCTGACTGGCGCCGGAATGCCACTCAGCCGGGCGTTGGCCAAAACGGACCTCCAGCCGGTCAAGGAAATCAACCGTCAGGGCTATTTCAGGCAATAACACCAAACCTTGGCGATTTTGGGCCAGAACCTCGGCCACGGCCTCCAGATATACCTCGGTTTTGCCCGAACCGGTGACGCCTTTCAAAAGGCTTGTGGAATATTTCTTTGCCGCCACCGACTGGCGCAATTGTTTTGCGGCGATTTTCTGGGTTTCCGACAGGGTTTTACCGGGAAATTCCGGGTCAAGCTTTGGATAAGGCAGATCGCGCGGCGCGTCTTGACGCAGCAGCACCCCTTGTTTTTCAAGGCCGTTAACCACGCCAACCGACACCCCTGCAAATGTTGCCAATTCATGCGGGCCAAAGCGCATATCGCCGTGATCCTCCAGAAATCCGATCACCTTTTTGCGCGCATCGGTCAGGCGTTCGGGGCGAATATCGCTTAAACGCAGCACCTTTCGCGCGCTTGGCGGGTCCAGCAGGCGCGGCGCGCGGGTGGCAAGGCGCAGCATCATGGCCAGCGGCGTAACCGTATAATCGGCGGCGCGGGTGATGAATTCGACCATTTCTTCACGCATGGGGGGCACATCCAGCACCGCAGTGATGGCGCGCATTTTGGCAGGATCAAACCCGCCCTGCCCTTTGCCCCAGACCACCGCCAGCACTTGTCTTGGCCCCAGCGGCACCTTGACAAACGCGCCCAGATCAACGCCGGATTCAGGCGCGCGATAATCCAGCAACCGGCCCATGGGTTCGGTTGTCAGAACCGCCACGGCGGTGCCCGCTGAAAAGAAGCTGTTCGTGGTCAAGTTTGTGTTTCCTCTTGGTTTTGTATGCGATACCATAGCCGCGCCCAGCAAGGGTAAATATCAAAAACGGGACCCCAGATGAAATTCTTTGTTGATACAGCCGATATAGATGCGATTGCCGAACTGATTGAGACCGGAATGGTGGACGGGGTGACAACCAACCCGTCATTGATCCTGAAATCAGGTCGCGATATTCTGGAAGTTACCCGCGAAATCTGCGCCATGGTCAAAGGCCCCGTTAGCGCCGAAGTGGTTGCCACCGAGGCGGATGAAATGATCGCAGAGGGCCGCAAGCTGGCTGAAATTGCTGAAAATATCGCGGTCAAAGTGCCGTTGACATGGGCCGGTTTGAAAACCTGCAAAACCCTGACCGACGAGGGTAAAATGGTCAATGTCACCCTGTGTTTTTCAGCCAACCAAGCCTTGCTGGCTGCCAAAGCCGGTGCCACGTTTATTTCGCCTTTTGTAGGGCGGCTGGATGATATCAATGTCGATGGCATGGATTTAATCAGCGAAATTCGCACAATTTATGACAATTTTAATTTTCAAACCGAAATTCTGGTGGCGTCCATTCGCACAGTTAACCATGTCACACAATCAGCCCTGATTGGCGCTGATGTGATCACCGCGCCGCCCAATGTTTTGAAAAAACTGGCCGATCATCCGCTGACCGAAAACGGTCTTGCCGCGTTTATGGCCGACTGGGCCAAAACCGGCCAGAAAATCATATAGGCCAAAACCATGAGCGACGATGACCTGAAAACCGCCATATTGAATGACCCCGCCGCCGTGCTGGAAGACCCGGATGTAATGCGCGCCCTGCTGCACGCCCATGATGGCAATAACGGTGAAAAAGTTGTGGACCTGCGCGGGGTTTTTGTCGAGCGGCTGGAAAAACGCCTTGATAAGCTGGAAGACACCCATCGCAATGTTATCGCTGCTGCTTATGACAATATGTCGGGCACCAACCAGATACAGCGCGCAGTGCTGGCGGTGTTGGAGCCAAACACATTTCCGGATTTTCTGGATGCTGTGCAAAACGATATTGCCCATATTCTGTCGGTTGATGTGGTGCGGCTTTGTATCGAGAGCGTTTCGGATGACAGCTCCCTGCCCCACGGGGTGATCACACCGCTGGAGCCGGGTGCGGTGCGTTCCTATCTGGTTGGGGAACAGGACATTGCCATGCGAAAAATCACCTTGCGGCCCTGCCGGACCGATAAATCAACCGTGTTTACTGCATCCGCCAACCGCGTAAGTTCCGAGGCATTGTTGCGCCTTAATCTGGGTCAGAAACATTTACCGGCCATGCTGGCGCTCGGGTCCGAGGACGTGGACCGGTTTGGCCATGACCAAGGCGTTGATCTGCTGAATTTCTTTGCCAGCGCGTTTGAGCGTATCTTGCGCCGCTGGGTGGCGTAATTATCGGGTCGCCACAAGCGGTTGATCTGATGGAAACATGGCTGCTGCGCCTTGGTGGTTTGCAAGGCGCCAGCGACAAAACCATTGAGGCCTACCGGCGCGATGTCTCGGGGTTTCTGGGGTTTTTAACGCAGTATAAAGCTGGCGATATTGGCAAACGTAGCCTTGGCGCGATTTCTGTCACCGATATGCGGGCATGGATGGCAGCCGAGCGCCAACGTGGCATTGCGGCGCGCAGTCTGGCGCGGCAGCTTTCCGCCGTGAAAAGCTTTTATCGCTGGCTGGCAGAGGTGGAAGGCATAGATGCCGCTGCGGTTTCGACCATGCGCGGGCCGCGTGCAAAACTGCGACTGCCCCGGCCGGTTAGTGCAGCTGCGGCGGTTGATCTGATTGATCTGGTGGATGTGCAGCACAAGGAAGCATGGGTTTCGGCCCGTGATACTGCGGTGATCACCCTGCTATATGGCTGCGGAATGCGGATTTCCGAGGCTTTGGGGCTGAACCGTTTTGATGCGCCCTTACCCGAGGTTTTACGCATTACCGGCAAGGGTGGCAAAGAACGCCTGTTGCCGGTTTTGCCCGTGGCGCGAGCAGCTGTTGAGGCATATTTGAAAGCCTGCCCGTATGATCTGGCACCGGACGGGCCGCTGTTTATCGGCATTCGCGGCAGGCGGTTAGGGGCGCGGGCGGTGCAATTGCTGATGCAAAACATGCGTAACCAGTTGGGCCTGCCGGCAACCACTACGCCGCACGCATTGCGGCATTCTTTTGCCACGCATCTGTTGGAGGCCGGTGGCGATTTACGCACCATTCAGGAATTGCTGGGCCATGCATCATTGTCGACCACGCAGATATATACAGGGGTTGATCAGGCGCGGTTGATGGAGGTTTATAATAAAAGCCACCCAAAAGCGCGAGGAAAGTAAGGGCTGCTGCCCCTCTTGAGCTTTGCTCAATTCACCCTGCGGATATTTTTACGAAATAGAATATGGGTGGGTGAGGGGCTGACCAATTTTGATCCTGTAAGATAATTATCCATCAATGTCCATTATGTGGGCAAAGTGAACTTTCGCTATAATTGCATCAATGTCGGCTTTGAGGGAACCGCTCAACAAACTGCCCGTTTCGGTGTGATTTTGCCAACGTGCGAATGACTACTTCAAGCCTCTAGCCGCAATATACCGAAATGGTCAATCATGCGTCGTTTCGTGTAGCGGGTATTGAGCAAAATTGTGTGTTGGTCTACCATAATACAGCAAATCCGTTGCAATAACCAAACTTCAGAAAAGGAACATGCAGCATGATTGCCTACGTCACCGTCGGTGCTGATAATATCGCTCGCGCGAAACGGTTTTACTCTGCGTTCCTGCCAGCCCTTGATTACGGACTGAAGGAGGGTTTTGAGGGTTTAAGTTATGCGCTGCCCGAACAACCGGGTCAGTCTGCTGCTCTGCCAGACTTCTACGTTAAGCCAACCTTCGATGGACATCCGGCCTCGGCCGGGAACGGTGCTATGATCGCATTCGAGGCGCGCAGTCAAAAGCAGGTTCGTGACCTCCACGCCGCCGCGCTTGCCGCAGGCGGCTTTGACGAGGGCCAGCCGGGCTTTCGCACTTTGTATGGACCTCGTTTTTATGTTGGCTACCTTCGCGACCCTCAAGGCAACAAGATCGCACTGTTCTCCAACGATCCGATTGAACCCGGACGAGAGGGGTAGCGCAGGTTACACAGGCGACAACAGAGCATTGTTCACATGTCAGACCTAGGGGCCGCGTTCCAGAAGATTGGCAAAATGGGATCAAAGCTGCCATCGGATCAATCTCATAACATAAAACCAAATATCTTAGACGTTTTATCGCACGCGAAAGCGCCGCATTTTATTCAAATGCGGTTCAAATTGTTGCCTTTATCGGGTGCTGCATTTCGAAGGATACAGCGGTAGTGGTTGGCGACTTTGCGTCGGTTGGTGCCTACGCCGGTTGAGGGCGGTTTTGTCAGTGCGCTGGCGGCAAGCCGTTTTTTTTGATCGACCGCTACCAGTGTTGAAATCTGCAAGCCCGACGCAAGGTCTCCGAAAGTATCAGGCAAGCGCAAATATACGCCGCAGGCGTTAATACGGCCTGACAGCAGCGCGCGGTGGGTAGGCCGAGCGAAGCGAGGCCATGGCCAACGGCAGTCTTGCTAGATCAGAAACGGAAAGCCGTCCTCAAATTTTAACAAAGCGATTTTGCCCTCAACCCCGCCATGGCCGGAAAAACCGCCAATGCCGGATTTTGCCAAAACCCTGTGGCAGGGAATAATGATCGGAATGGGATTGGCCCCGCAGGCCTGCCCGACCGGCTGGGCGGGGCAATCCAGCGATTTTGCAATATCGCCGTAAGTAACGGTCTGGCCAAAGGGAATATCCAGCATTGCCGCAAAAACCTTTTGCTGAAAGGCTGAGCCTTTGGGGGCCAGCGGCAGATCAAACACCTGTAATCGACCATCAATATAGGCCTGCAACTGCTTTATTCCCTCAGCCAAAAGCGGGGATATTTCGCCCAAAGGTTCGGCATTCCAGATCAATCCGGTGATTGCATTTTTATCCGCCGCCAATCCCCAATTGCCAAACGGGGTTTGCAGGGTGGCAATGGCAATCATCGCCCCTCATACCGCCATGCCATCAGGCTGAAAAATGCCGCAATCAACAGGTATATCCAGCCTTTGGCCAATGGTGTCAGGCGCAAATCCTGCACCTGAAACGCATCGCGGCGCACCAGACCTGCCCAGTTGCGCCCCGCCGAGGTGCGCCCCGCATTCACCTGCCGAAAATTGGGCACCCCGTCTGAAATCAAAAAGCTGCCGCCATCGGTAACCCCGACCAGCGGGGCCAGCAATTCTGTGGTCGAAATCGGGTTTTCAAATTCGATCGGCGTGGCCGGGCCGGTGGCCACCACCGTGGTAACCGTATCTTCGGACAGACGATAAACCCCGCTTTCATCGGCTTCAAATGCGCTGCGCCAACGCCCCGGGCCTAGCTGTTCAAATTCCAGCATCTGGACCTGCCCCGAGGGCGAAATCACCTCCAGCATGCCAACCTCGCCATCCAGCATTTGCCGATCAACCACTACGGACATGCCCAGCGCCGTGGCTTGCAGCACGTTTTCTTCCAATTCCGGCTCCTGCATCAGCCAATGGGCCAAGCGGCGCAGTAATTCGCGTTGCGGGCCGCCGCCTTCAAAACCACGGCTCCACAGCCATGCCTGATCCGATGCCAGCAGCGCCAACCGGCCACGACCGACACGATCAAGCTGCAATAGCGGCAGGTTATTTGGCCCTTCCATCAAGGTATAACCGGAGGTCGGCACCACCTCGATTATGCGAAACCAACGGCCCCAATCAGGCATTTCATCAGGTAATCCGGTTTGTAACCCTTCGGTCACCGGATGGCGCTGCCCCAGTTCGGAAATCAATGGCGTAAAGCCCTGTTCGATCACACGGCCGGTTGGCGCGGCGGGTAAAATAGCCCGCAACGGCGTGCGATACAGGCTTTCCACAGCAGCAAAAGAAGGACCGGAGGCCACCAGAATTGCACCGCCATCACGCACATATCGCACCACATTTTCCAGATATGCCTCTGGCAGCACGCCTTGACGGCGAAACCTGTCAAAAATAATCAAATCGAAATCGTCGATTTTATCCATGAATAATTCCTGGGTTGGAAAGGCAATCAGGGACAGTTCTTCATAAGGCACCCCGTCTTGTTTATTGGGCGGGCGCAGGATGGTGAAATGCACCAGATCAACCGAGGAATCCGCCTTTAGCAGGTTGCGCCATGTGCGTTCCCCTGCATAGGGTTCACCCGAAATCAGCAACACCCGCAACCGGTCTCGCACCCCGTTCAGGGAAAGAATGGCGCGGTTGTTCTGGTCGGTCAGCTCGCCCGCAACCGGCGGGGTGCGGATTTCCAGCAGGTTGATACCGGCATGATCCACGGCCAGCGACAGGGGAATATCTTCGTTTAACGGCAAGGTAAATTGCTGTTCTGCACCGCCGTCAACCGAGGCAATCACGCTGGCAACGCCGGTGCTTGCGGGGGCGTTGCCCAAATCTTCGATCCGCACCACAACCTGCACCGGTTCGCCGACAATGCCATAAGCAGGCGCGGTTTTTACAATAATGCGCCGATCCCATTCAAACGGCGCGCCAGTGGTTAACTGATGCACCGGCGCGGGGAAATCCGATAGCGCGTCAACATCGTTTATCTGACCATCCGTGATCAGAATGGCGGCGGCAATGCGGTTGGCTGAATGCGCGCCCGCTGCCTCGGACAATGCCGAAAGCAGCAAGGTGCCATCGCGGCCCGCATCGCCAACGGTTATGATTTCAACCTGCAAAGACCCGTCAAAAGCCGCCAGCGCATCCTGCACCTCGGCCAATGCCTGTCTGGTCTGTTCGCTGCGTTCCCCCAAGGTTCGAGAGCTGCTTTCATCAACCACTATAATCGCGATATCCTGCTGATACAGCCGGTCTTCCTGTTTCCAAAGCGGGTTTAGCAAGGCCAAGCCAAGTGCCATCAGCGCAATGCCGCGTAAAAACCAGCCCGGCAAGCCGCGCCAAATGCCAAAGCCAAGCGAAAGCAATGCTGCCAAGCCAAGCAAACCGACAAAAACCCATGGCAAAAGCGGGTCAAACACCAGTGCGGAAATCATTGGCCCAGCCTTTCCAGCAATGCCGGCACATGCACCTGATCGGATTTATAATTTCCGGTCATCACATACATAATTAAATTCACCCCGAACCGCAGCGCCAATTCGCGTTGCCGATCACCCGATCGCCCCATCCCGACCGGATACATCGGCCGCCCATTGGGGGATATTGCCCAGGCCGAGGCCCAGTCATTGCCGCCAATAATCACCGGCGTTACCCCGTCATTCAGGTTACGAAACGGTGCGCCCTCGATGGTGGTCAGTTGCGTCGGAGCCTCGACCCAGACCGTGCCATCGCGCCAACGGCCCGGGAACACCTCCAGCAGGTAAAAACTGCGGGTCAGCACATGGTCGGATTCTATCGGCGCCAGCGGCGGGATTTCAAGCTGCTGCGCCAGCCGTTGCAACACCAGCCCGTTGGCAGAGCCACCGCCAAACCCCTGCCCCAGATGGGCGTCGCGGGTGTCAAACATGATCATGCCGCCATTGCGTAAAAACGCATTCACCCGTGTTACCGCCGCATCCGAAAGCGAGGCCTGAAGCTGGGTTATCGGCCAATATAAAAACGGGATAATCGAAATATCATCGTTTTCTATATCAATGCCCATCGGCTCAACCGGCTCAATCGAAGTGCGATCAAACAAGGTTTTTGACAGGCCGGAAAGCCCCGCCTGGCTGATGGCATCAATGCGTTGATCGCCTGTGATAACATAGGCCAGAACCGTGTTATTGGCGGCAATCAGGGCGTTATCCTGTGCTTGGGCATCCGCAACATTAAACGCCATAAATGCCAGCAAAACACTGGCAGCGCGCGGGCCGATCAAGCGGCCAGACACAAATAATGTCGCCATAATATCAATGATTAGCAAAATCATCGCCAGCCCCAGCAATAGCGGCTTCAGCAAAGTTTCAGAGCCTTGCGAAAACCCGCTTTGGGTAATGCCGGTGGGCAGGCCAGACAGGGTTTCCAAGGTAAAGTCAGCCGGTAGCAGATTGATCGCAACATCGCGCTCGTTATTTTGATACATGCCCGGCGGGGTGGCGGCGCTGCGCGGGAAAACCCCCAGATCAACGCCCGCAACCGCCGCCAGATTATCGGATTCGGTCAGGGTGCCAAACCCGTTTAACACCAAAACCGGTGTCCAGACCTGACCTTCAAGGTCTTTGGCCTCAACCGCGCCACCACCGGAGCTGACCGAAAGGCGGGTTAACATATCCACAAACAAGCCCGAAAGCGGCAGGTTTGACCATTCGGCATTGGCGGTGACATGAAACAGGATAATCCGCCCCTGCCCCTGATTTATGCCGGTGACCAGCGGCGTGCCGTCTTCCAGTGCGGCCAACACCCGACCGGGCAAATCAGGGTCTGGCTGGGCTAGAACCTGTGCGCGAATTTCAACCTCGTCGGGGGCGGTCAGCCCTGCAAAAACCCCGTCATCGGGAAAGGGGCGCAGGCGCTTGGGGGAATCCCATGTCATGGCGCCGCCAAGGCTGCGGCCACCGGCGCGAAGCCGCACCGGCAATAACGGGTCTTGATCCGCAATGCCCCTTGTATTGGCCGCCAGCCGAGGGCCGGCAAAGCGCAGCAAGGTGCCGCCATTCTCAACCCATTCCAGCACCCGTTCGGTTTCCCGCTGGCTTAATTCACCAATATCGGCAAAAACCAGCACATCCGGCGCGGCTTGCAACAGATCTTCCAGCCCCGCCTCGATCAATTCTGCCGAAGGTGCCAGTGCCTTGCGCAGGTAAAATAATGGCGCGACCAATTGCGGGCCTTCCTGCATTTGTCGGGGCGCATAAAGCCCGACCTTGCGGCGCTGCAATCCGCCATCGGCCAGCACCACCGCACCGGCGGATTGCACCCCGACCAATGCAATGCGCCGTACACGGTTACGCAATTCCAGCGGCATATCAAATAGTGCCTCAACGCGGGTTTGGCCGGCCTCGAATTCTATTTCGGTCTGCCATAATACCTGTGTAACCCCAGCAGGGGTTGGCCCGATCGCCTGTAACTGCACCTTGCGCGCAGCGCCATCGCTGCTGCGCAAAACCGGCACTGCCAAACCTTCCGGTGTTAAAAACGCAGGCAACAGCGCCAGCTGATCCGGCATGGCGGTAACAATCGTAACCTTGCCAAATTCCTGCAATGCAGCAGCAAGCCCCGCATCCGGCCCCAAGCCATCGCTTAGCCAAATGGTTTCAAAATCTTCTTGCGGGTTTTCTGCCAGCCAAGCCGCAAATCCGGCGCGGTCTGCATCCCATGCATTTGGTTCCAGCCCTGCTACCAGCGGCACCCAGTTTTGCGGGGCGGCAAAACCCAGATCAGCCTCGGGGGGCAGAGGTGCTGTTAACAGCCGCAACGCGACTGCGCGCCCGTCGCGGGTGGCACCGGCCAGAATGGTATCCAGCCGGTCTTGGCGTTCGCTCCAATCATCCGCACTGGCCCAGCTTGCATCCAGCAAAACCAGCAACCGCCCTGAACCGCCTTCATCATTTCGCGGGTTCAACACCGGTTCGGCAAAGGCAAATATCGCCGCCGCCAGCGCCAATAACCGCAGCATCAACAGCCACCAAGGCGTGTGTTGCGGGGTTGATTCCGGGTCTTTTA
>JAKITE010000049.1 GCA_021648225.1 Paracoccaceae bacterium | reverse complement strand
TCAAAAAATCATACCGCGCCTCAAAATCTCTAAATCTGTCATTTGTTACAGCAAAAGAAACCGGCAAGTGTGACAGACTCTCAACGATAAAATCGTCTGCTTGCCTGCCTTTCGGGACCACATATATCTCGTTGTCAGTCAATCCAAATATCTGTTCAAGCAAAGCAATTGAAAACCGGCCTTTTCCTTGCTCAAAGGCACCGTTGTCCCGAAGGGTAAAGTAGATATTCATCAAAAAAGCAGACAATCCTATACCCCTCCCCTCGTAACGCGAGGACAATATTTGAAAGTACACTCACCCCGAATCCCGCTTCCAGCCCAAAATGGTAGATGTTGCTGCCATCTATGATCGCAGTTTTTTCCGGTAGATTTAGATTCTTCATAAAATGCTGGTGGTCGTACCGGAAAAGGATATTTGGAGAGAATTCGAGTAAAAAAGAGCGCGATTTATATGCGATTGGTCCAGAAAACAGCGCGAGTAAAACGCCAATTGAAAACAGATTTTCGTCAATTATTGTGAGCTTAAAGGCAATCCAGGATGATACAAAAACGATCAACACCACAAGAACCGCAAAAAATATCCCTTTTGGTTTTTGCTTACCTTGGCGCGCCAATTTTTCGCCAAGCGTGCTTGCTTTGGGTTGAATCATATCCCCGCTCCTTTCCCTATGACAGCATAGCTGCTTACCGCTCTTATGGGACTGAATGTCAAGTGGATTCAAAGTTTACTAACCCCACACACCCTTTCTCCGTCACCCCATAAACCCCACGCGAAACCCGTTCAAACCAGCCATAATAATCCGCCGCCATAATATTCGTCGCCCGCGGCACCCCAGCCCCCTTGGCAACCACCGAACCCTTGCTTTCGCCATGCACCACCAAATACGCCGCGCATTTCAGCGCATCTTGGCGATAAGACGTCACCAGCCCAACGCGCGTTGCCCCACCCGCATTCGGATCACCCTCGCGCCGTGCAAACTCCCGCAACAGCCGAGATTTCCGTTTCACAGATTTGCGGGGATGATACGGCACAGGGTCGGCCAACACCTCCACAAACCCGTCCCGCAACCGCACCGTCATCAGCCCCAGCCCAAGACGGCGGCATAGGGCAAGGTTCGCCTTGATGGCTTTGCCTTTGGGTTTCAGCACCGCCAGATAAACCACATCAGAAATCGCCAGCCGCGCCACGCCCTGTTGTAGCAGTGTCAGCGAAAATGCCAGTTTCAGCTCTATCAAAACCGGTTCGTCACCTTCGCGCATACCCACCACATCCACCGCACCAATCTCGGCTTTAACCTCATAGCCCTGCGCCTCCAAATAGGATTTCACGGGTTGGTAAAGGTCGGTCTCGGCAGGTTTCATGCCGCTAGATTACCTCTGCCCAATGATCTTGCAAAGTAGAAAAATTCTGCTACCATTGGGGAGCAATTAAAGGAGCGCCCCGACAGTGACCAAGTGAAACGGCTTGCCGCATACCCCCGATAGCCCCGCTTCGACGGGATCAGGACACTTGAAAACCGAAAGGAGGCGCTTATGCCTTCCCTTGTTTATGACGTTGCTGTCTCAATAGACGGCTATATTGCTGGCCCCAAGGGCGACATTTCCCGCTTTCCAATGGCAGGCCCCCATGTTGATGCTTATGCCGCACGACTGGCGGGATATCCTGCCGTGATCATGGGTAAAAATACCTATGAATTTGGCTATGCCTATGGCCTACCATCCGGTGAACGGGCCTATCCGCATATGGAACACCTCATATGTTCCAGCAGCATGAAACTGCCGAAAAATAGCGCGGTAACGGTTGCATGCTCTGGCTGGTTAAATGCGCTGGATGGGCTTTTGGAGCGGCACAAAACGGTTTATCTGTGTGGCGGCGGCATGCTGGCGGGCTTTTTGCTTGCCAATCAGCGCATTACCGAGTTGCACCTAAAGCGAGTGCCGATTGTGCTGGGCCAAGGCATCCCGCTTTTTGCTGGAAAAGCCGAGGCCAATGCCCGTTTGCTCAGCACCCAAGCCTATGAAAACGGTGTTGTTTACCAGCACTATGGAATAGGGTGACAAAACATTTTCGCCGCTCTATAAGGGCGGCGAAATATTGCAGCGCAGCAAAGAGAACCCCTATGATCAAGATATTCGGCCACACCGCCCCCGACACCGACGCCACCTGTTCCAGCCTGATCTGGGAATGGTATCTGAATGATATACAGCAAAAGCCCGCCAAGGCATTTGTGCAAGGCGCACCGAATACCGAGGCCGCATTTGTGCTGCAACGCTGGGGCTTTGACGCGCCCGCGCAGCTGGAACTGGCCGATGGCGACAAAGCCGTGATCGTTGATACAAACAACCCCGCAGAGCTGCCCGAAAACATTAATGAGGCCGACATTAAACAAATCATCGACCATCATCTGCTGGTTGGCGGCATTAAAACCAAAACGCCGATCAATGTTACTATCCGGCCGGTCGCTGCGACCGCAACGGTGATGTATAGCATCATGCGAAGCCCCGCGCTGGAACAAATGCCCGATGGGATCAAAGGCCTTATCCTGTCCTGCATCCTTTCCGATACACTGGAATTCCGCAGCCCGACCACAACGCCGCGCGACCGTGAAATTGCGGAACGTCTGGCGGGGGATTTGCAGGTAAATATTGCGGATTACGCGGCGGAAATGTTCGCAGCCAAATCCGACATCTCGCATTTTTCCGACGCAGAATTACTGCGGCTGGATTCCAAAAAATTCGAGGTTGGCGGGATGAAATTCCGCGTATCGGTTCTGGAAACCACCAGCCCTGCCACGGTTCTGGAACGGGTGGACAGCATTCTGGCCAGCATGCCCGCAGTTGCGGTAGAAGACGATGTTGATCAGGTATTGCTGTTTGTTGTCGACATTCTGAACGAGGCCGCAACGCTTTTGATCCCCAATGAAACCGTGCGTTCAACCGCCATCAAATCCTTCGGGGTTAATGTTGACAGCAACACCGTGCTGCTACCCGGCATCATGTCGCGCAAAAAGCAGATCATCCCGAACCTGAAGGTATAACCGGACCCAAAACCGAGCGCAGCGAGGCCATGGCCGCTCGGCTAGGTCTTGATTTGGCACAAATCATGATCGAACCGGCGGCAGTTTTCTTGCGCTGGTGGTGTGCTCCCGCACTTCGTTTGGGCGTGGCCTCGCTACGCTCGGCAAAAACCCAGCCTGCGGCGCGAGTATTTTTACAACAAAGAAAGTAATAATTGCTCACGCAACTATGTTTCAATTTCCTTTTTGCTTTTGAATAATTATTGCGCGAAGCCTTGCGCCCCGTCCCGGATTTTGCTATTGATGCTGCAATGCAGCAACTGCCTGCCCCTAAGGAAATATCAGGATGCGCCCCATGCTGGATCAGCAACAACATAACCTGCCGGTTGGCACCATTTGTATTGAAGACCTTGAAATCGGCATGCAGCGCTCGGTTTCCAAAACCATTGGTGATGCGGAAATCAAGATGTTTGCCGAATTGTCCACCGACCATAACCCTGTGCATCTGGATGATGCCTATGCCCAAGACACCATTTTTGGCGGGCGCATTGCCCATGGTTTGCTTTCCGCCAGCCTGATTTCTGCGGTCATCGGAGAGCAACTGCCCGGCCATGGTACAGTGTATTTGAAACAAAACCTTACCTTCATGGCCCCGGTGCGCCCCGGTGACCGGGTTGAGGCCATCGTAAAAGTTCTGGCAATTGATTACGCAAAACGCCGCGTGACCCTTGATTGCCGCTGTCTTGTGGGCGATACGGTTGTTTTGAAAGGTGACGCGCTGGTTTTGGCGCCAAGCCGGAAATTCGACTAGGGAAGCGGGCCTTGCCTGCTGGATCATATGCAGGTTTTTAACAGCTTTGATATTCCGGCCAACGCGCGCGGTGCATCCGTTGCCATGGGCAATTTTGACGGGGTGCATCTGGGGCATCAATCGGTGATTGATCTGGCGCGGCGATCAAATGCGCCACTGGGTATCATCAGTTTTGAACCCCATCCGCGCAGCTATTTCAGCCCTGACAGCCCGCCGTTTCGATTGATGAATGCCGCCGCCAAGGCCCATCGGCTGGAGAAACTAGGTGTAGAGTTTTTGTTTGACCTGCCCTTTGATGCAGTGCTTTCCAGCCTTTCGGCTGAAGAATTTGTGCGGGTGGTTCTGTCTGAGGGGCTTGGCGTCAGCCATGTGGTTGTCGGGGCGGATTTTCAGTTTGGCAAGGGCCGCGAGGGCAATGTCAAAATGCTGGCCAGCCTGTGCAAACCCCATGGCATAGAGGTTACCATTGCGCCGCTGGTTTCGGGGGAAAACGGGCCTTATTCATCCTCGGCCATTCGCGCCAGCCTTGCGGCCGGACAACCGGGCGCGGCTGCAAAGATGCTGGGCCATTGGCACCGTATTGATGGCGTGGTTGAACAAGGCGACCAGCGCGGGCGGGAACTTGGCTTTCCCACCGCAAACATATCGGTTGATAACCTGCACCTGCCGCGTTTCGGGGTTTATGCGGTGTTTTTTGATGTGCTGGACGGGCCGCACAAGGGCAGCTATCTGGGCGCATCATCCTTGGGTGAACGCCCGACATTCGGGCGCAATATCCCAAACCTGGAGGTGCATGTGCTTGATTTCAAAGGTGATCTTTACGGGGCCAATGTATCCGTGGCGCTGGTGGAATTCCAGCGGCCAGAACTTAAATTTGACGGGCTGGAATCGCTGATTGAACAAATGAAAGACGATTGCGTTACAAGCCGCAGTATTTTGGAAGCTGTGCAAAATGCGTAAGGAATTCTGGGTAAATTTTCCGCTGGCAGAGCTGAACCATAAAGAATGGGAATCCCTTTGTGATGGTTGCGGCAAATGTTGTTTGCTGAAACTGGAGGACGAAGCGCTGAACGAATACGTGTTCAGCCGCATTGTTTGTCAGCTGTTTGACGCCGAAAAATGCCAATGCGGCGATTATGCAAACCGCAAAAAACTGGTGCCGGATTGTGTGATCCTGACCCCGGACAATATCAACCAAATTGCCGAGTGGATGCCAGCCACCTGCGCCTATAAATTACTGCATCAAGGCAAACCCTTGCCTGATTGGCACCCGCTGGTTACCGGCGATCCCGACAGTGTGCACAAAGCAGCCGAATCGGTCAAAGGCTGGACCGTTTCGGAAACCGAGGTCGAGGATCACGAGATCGAAACCTATCTGATCGAAGGAATAGTTTAATGTTTTTTGCTTCTGACAATGGCGGCCCTGCCGCGCCGGAAATTCTGGATGCGGTGCTGCGCGCCAACGCGGGCAACGCCATGCCTTATGGCAATGATCCTATCATGGATTCCGTGCGCCGGAAAATACGCGATATATTTGAATCCCCCGACGCGGCGGTCTATCTGGTGGCCACCGGTACCGCCGCCAATTCTCTGGCGCTGGCCAGCATGGTGCAACCGTGGCAAACGGTTTTTTGCCATCGCCACGCCCATATCGAGGAAGACGAATGCGGCGCGCCGGAGTTTTTCAGCGGCGGCGCAAAGCTGACCTTGCTGGATGGGGAAAACGCCAAGATATCGCCGCAAAGCCTGAAGGATGCATTGGCATTTAATGCGGGGAATGACGTGCATCATGTGCAGCGCGGCGCGCTCAGCATCACCACGGTTAATGAACGGGCCGGGGTTTATTCTCTGCAAGAAATCAAGGCGCTGTGTGATATTGCCGCCAGCAACAATATCCCGGTGCATATGGATGGCGCGCGCTTTAGCAATGCGCTGGTGGCGCTGGGCTGCTCGCCTGCGGAGATGACATGGAAAGCAGGGGTTGAGACCCTTAGCTTTGGTGGCACCAAAAACGGGCTAATGGGGGTCGAGGCGGTGGTGCTGTTTGACCCGAAGCGTGCTTGGGAGTTCGAGCTGCGTCGCAAACGTGCCGGACATCTGTTTTCCAAACACCGGTTTTTATCAGCGCAAATGGATGCGTATCTGAGTGATAATCTATGGCTGAATCTGGCGGCCAAAGCCAATAATGCAGCAGCGCGGCTAGCTGAAGGTATTTTGAAAATCAAAGGTGCCAAACTCACCCATCCGGTTGATGCCAATATCGTTTTTGCCAGTTGGCCGCGTAAGGGCCATGTGGCGGCCCATGATGCCGGTGCCCAATATTATATCTGGCCCGACGGGCAATCGCTGGATGGTCCACCGGATGACATGATCTCTGCAAGGCTGGTCTGCAACTGGGCCACAACCGACGCTGAAATTGACCAATTCATCAGCACCATATCCTAAGCCAAAGCCGAGCAAAGCGAGGCCATCGCCGCTCGGCACGCGCTTTTTTGGGCATCAAAAAACGCGGGCCGGCGGCAGGTTTTATGGGTTGGTTTTAGTGATCTCTCGAATTATTTCTGCTACATCCAACGGATGGGTTATCACCCCCATATGCCCCGCGCCCGCAACCACAAACCGCTTTGCCTGCGGAATTTGTGACCCGATCGCATCCAGAATATCATGCACAACAACCGGAGAGCTTTCACCGGCCATCAACCCTACAGGCACCTTGATTTTTGCCAGCCGCTCAAACAATTGCCCGCCTTTTTCCGGCAGAACAACCGATTGATTGCTGGCAATAATCAACGGGATGGTTTTCAGAATATACCCTTGCTGGGCGGCTGGTAGCTGGTCAAACCCTTCCACGCTCCAGCGTTGCAAAAACTCCCTTGCCGCTTCGGGCCAATCCTTGCGCATTGCGGCACGGGTAAACCCCTGCGAATCCTGCGTTTCCTGATCATACGCAGCACGGTTCACCCCGTGCAGCATTGAAAAATATACAGGTTCATACAGGCAGACACTGGCGACAAGATCAGGGTGCTCCACCGCCAGTCGCAGGGCCACTGTGGCACCAAAGCTATGGCCAACCAGATGGCTGGCGCGGGTCTGCCTTTCCAGTAGTGCAACCGCGATTTCCAGCGCCTGATCCTGTATATCCGATGCGGGGTCAAACTGCGTCTGGCCATGGCCCGGCAGATCAAATGCAGTCATGGATAATTGCGCCGACAGGCAGGCCATCAGCGGTGAAAAGGCCCCCGAATGGGCCAATGCGCAATGGATCAACAAGGCCGAATCCCCCATGCCCCCATAGCGCATGCCAACATTGCGTCCGGCTATTTTCTCAATATCCATACCATTCCTTTTGACCATAAATATCGCGCCACCCTGCCCTGCACAATAGGTTTGCCACATTACCTCGGAAATCGCAGCTTTACAGCCTATGCAAACCCCGCGCCAAGTGTTAGGTGACCTCATGAAATCGCGTTGACCCGACTCGGCGCATTCTGTGATCATAAAGGGACATTTATCATGCACAGCATTTCACAGCCCAAAATCATTTCCGGAAACGCCAATCGCACGCTTGCCAAGAAAATTGCGCGCCATATGGGCATGGTTGACGGCGAACCCGTTCACGTAATGGACGCGCGGGTCGAAGAATTTAATGATCAGGAAATATTTGTCGAAGTGCATGAAAACGTGCGCAACGAAGACATGTTTATCATCCAGCCAACATCCAACCCCGCCAATACCCATCTGATGGAGCTGATGATCATCACCGATGCGCTGAAACGGTCTTCGGCCAAACGCATTACCGCTGTGATCCCCTATTTTGGCTATGCCCGTCAGGATCGCCGCACCAAAGCCCGCACGCCGATCACGGCCAAACTGGTGGCTAACTTGTTAACTATGTCCGGCATTGACCGGATTTTAACAATGGATCTGCACGCGGCGCAAATTCAGGGATTTTTCGATATTCCGGTGGATAATCTTTATGCCTCGCCGATTTTTGCGCTGGATGTGAAGCACAATTTCAAAGACCTGAGCAATGTCACCATTGTTTCCCCCGATGTGGGCGGCGTGGCCCGCGCGCGCCAATTGGCACAAAACACCGCAACTGAATTGGCGATTGTTGACAAACGCCGCAACGCACCCGGCGAAATCGCCGGTATGACCGTGATAGGCGAGGTCAAAGACCGGATCTGCATCATTGTGGATGACATCTGTGATACCGCCGGAACCCTGTGCAAAGCCGCTGATTTACTAACCGAAAAAGGCGCCAAAGAAGTCCATTCCTATATCACCCACGGGGTTTTATCCGGCCCTGCGGTGGAACGCATCATGAAATCCTCAATGAAATCACTGGTGATTACCGACAGTATCGAGGCCACACACGAGGTTGGCAAATGCAAGAAAATCCGCATGGTGCCAACCGCGCCGGTTTATGCACAGGCGATCCAGAATATCGCGGCGGGTGCCTCTGTTAGCTCCCTGTTCAAATACGAAACCTTGAGCGCGTTATATGAGCGCCATTACCCTGATGTCTGACGCGTTTTGCGTTTTACTTAAAAATTAAGTCATCAGAATTCGCCCACATTTGGGGTGAATTCTGATTCAATATAAACGCAATGCGCTTTAGCGCAGGCTGCGCAGCAAAATAACCACAGCCACCAGCACAAAGATTGCCGATAAAAGAAACGGCGCGCCCGGCAAATAGGGCAGGTTTTCATTAGCCGTAAAGGCATAAAACAGCCCTGCAAAAATCGGTGGTGAAAGTATTGCCGCCATAGCTTCGATGCTGCCAAAAATACCCTGCAATTCACCCTGTTCGGAATCGTCAACGATATTGGCCGCATATCCCGCCAGCGCAGGGCTGGAAATATCGGCAAATGCCACGATGGGCAGCAATGCAAAAACCAGCCAGTTCTGACTGGCAAAACCAAGGGTAACCAAGCCGAACATGGCAATGAAATTACCCATATGAATAACCCGCACATCCCCCATGCGTTTAACAAACGGGCCGACCAAACCACCCTGCACAACGATCATACAGGCGCCATAAGCGGCCAGTGACAGCCCGATGGTTTTTAGATCCCAGCCGAATTGCTCTTTGCCATAAAAGCTCCAGACCACAGGGTAAACATAGCCAGCGACCATCATAAAAAAAGTAGCCCAGATCGGCCCGCGCAGGCGATTATGGGTCAAGGCGCGTTTAAGGCTGCCAAAGGGATTGGCGCGCGCCCACACAAAGGGGCGGCGTTTTTCAACGGCTAGAGATTCAGGCACAAAGAACCACCCGAACAGAAAATTCACCAGCGACAGGCCCGCTGCCACAAAAAACGGCAGGCGCAAATCATAGGCCCCTAGAAACCCGCCCATTGCAGGCCCCAGCACAAAACCAACCCCGTAAACCGCACCAATAAGGCCAAGGTTTTTGGCGCGGTCCTCGCGGTTGCTGACATCAATAATATAGGCCGAAGCAGTGGCCACTGTCGCCCCGGCAATGCCCGCCAGAACCCGACCGATAAACAGCACAATAAACACTGTGGCAAAGCCCATGATCAGGTAATCAACCACCATGGCAGCAATGGCTGTCAGCAGCACCGGTCGGCGGCCAAACCTGTCTGACAGGTTGCCAATGATAGGCGAGAAAACAAACTGCATCAGCGCATAAACCGTGATCAATGCGCCGCCATAAAGCGTGGCCTCGGAAATAGTGGTGATGCCAAGATCAAGCAGCAAGTCGGGCATGATCGGAAAAATCAAACCAATGCCAACCGCATCCAGCAGGATGGTGATGAGGGCAAAATTTACGCCGGCTTGTTTGGGCAATTTACGGGATCCTTGAAAGGTTTTTGATCGGTATCAAGGGTGCGGCAGAATGTCCACCATTGCGTAGGGTGCGTGGTCTCCACGCACCGTTAACGATTTGGCCAAAACCGGAAGATCCAAAGTAATTTTTGTATAAGTTTTGTATAAGTTTTCCATATGCCGAGGAATGGTTAATAGATCGAGGCCTGGCCTTACGAATATTGGATCAAATCCCATTGGTTGCCGTATAGGTCTTCGAAGACAGCAACGGTTCCATATGGGGCCTCAACGGGTGGTCGGACAAATTCTATCCCTTTAGATTTGTAATCCTCAAAGTCACGCCAAAAGTCGTCGGTTTTGAGGAACAGAAAAACCCGCCCGCCAGCTTGATTGCCAACATATTTTTGTTGATGCGCGTCATTGGCGCGGGCGAGCAATAGCGATGTTTGGCCCTCGCCTTTGGGCCGCACCACAACCCAACGTTTGTCTTGTTCGGGTTGGTAGGTGTCATCAATCAAATCAAAGCCCAGTTTGTTAACGTAAAAATCGATGGCTTGGTCGTATTCGGCAACGACAAGAGCAATGAGCGAGATGGATTGGGGCATGGGCGTGTCCAGATTGGTTTTTCGATTTGGTAACATCTTTTGAACCGGCATCGCAAGTTGAGGTGGAAAGTGGCAAGCATGGGCCGTGCGTGGGGGACCACGCACCCTACGGGCAAATGTAGGGCGGTCTTCAGCCCGCCACAAAAAAGGCCCCGTCTTTCAACGAGGCCTTTTTTTAAATTTCGTAGGCTCAAACCTTACAGCCCGAGCTGCTCGGTCAAGGTTTTCAAATCATTCACCTGTTTCGCCGCTGCCACAACAGCTTCGTCATGGGCTGCTTCCAGCGCTTCTTCGGCTTGTGCCAAAGATGCTGCCAGCAATTCCAATGTTACATCCGCCTTCAACACCGCTTGTTCTGCCAATACGCTTGCGCCCTCGGCTGAAACTTCGGCAAAGCCGCCGGTTACCAGATATTCGGTTACATTCGACCCTGCGGTTACGGTGATAAAACCGGGGCGCAGGGTTGTCAGAAACGGCGTGTGGTTCGGCATTGCCACGATGTCGCCCTCGGCCCCAGGAATGGAGACTGAATCGACAAGCTCCGAGGCCAGTTTGGCCTCGGGCGATACCAGATCAAATTGCATTGTTTCAGCCATTATAGCCCCCTTATGCAGCCGCCGCGGCCAGTTTTTCAGCCTTGGCAATCACGTCATTGATGCCGCCAACCATGTAAAACGCGGCTTCTGGCAGGTGGTCAAATTCACCGGCCACAACGCGCTTGAAGCTATCAATCGTTTCATCAAGCGGCACCTGAATGCCGTCGGAACCGGTAAACACTTTGGCAACATCGAAAGGCTGCGACAAGAAACGCTGGATTTTACGCGCGCGGGTCACGGTCAGTTTGTCTTCTTCCGACAGCTCGTCCATGCCCAGAATGGCGATGATATCTTGCAAGGATTTATAGCGTTGCAAAATACCCTGAACATCACGGGCTACGCCGTAATGTTCTTCGCCAACCACTAATGGGTCAAGAATACGCGAGGTAGACGCCAGCGGATCCACTGCCGGATAAATACCCAGCTCGGAAATTGCACGGTCAAGCACGGTGGTCGCATCAAGGTGGGCAAACGAGGTTGCCGGTGCGGGGTCGGTAAGGTCATCCGCAGGCACATAAATCGCCTGAACCGAAGTGATCGACCCCGATTTGGTTGAGGTAATGCGTTCCTGCATCGCGCCCATATCGGTCGCCAGCGTTGGCTGATAGCCCACCGCCGAAGGAATACGGCCCAGCAGCGCGGATACTTCGGAACCGGCTTGGGTAAAGCGGAAGATGTTATCAACAAAGAACAACACGTCAGCGCCGGTTTCGTCGCGGAATTGCTCGGCCAATGTCAGGCCTGACAGCGCAACACGCATACGCGCACCCGGAGGTTCGTTCATTTGGCCGTAAACCAGCGCGATTTTTGATTCTTCCAGATTGTCAGGGACAATAACGCCGGATTCGATCATCTCGTGATACAGGTCATTGCCTTCGCGGGTGCGTTCACCAACGCCGGCAAATACCGAAACGCCCGAATGCACTTTGGCGATGTTGTTGATCAATTCCATGATCAAAACTGTTTTGCCAACACCCGCGCCGCCGAACAAGCCGATTTTGCCGCCTTTGGTGTAGGGGGCCAACAGGTCAACCACTTTGATGCCGGTTACCAGAATTTCGGATTCGGTGGATTGCTCGGAAAATGCCGGTGCTTCGCCGTGGATGGAGCGGCGCTCCTTGGTTTTAACAGGGCCTTGCTCATCCACTGGTTCACCGATCACGTTCATGATGCGACCAAGTGTGGCAGAGCCGACCGGCACGGTGATGGTTGAGCCGGTATCGGTGACTTTGGCACCGCGAACCATACCCTCGGTGGCATCCATTGCTACGGTGCGCACGGTGTTTTCGCCAAGGTGCTGCGCGACTTCTAGCACAACACGGTTGCCGTTATTGTCTGTTTCCAGCGCGTCAAGGATGGCTGGCAATGCGTCTTCGAACTGAACGTCGACAACCGCGCCAATCACTTGGGTAATTTTTCCTACAGCTTGTTTAGCCATTAATTCTCTCCTACTACAGCGCTTCAGCGCCCGAGATAATCTCGATCAATTCATTTGTAATCGCGGCTTGGCGCGAACGGTTATATTGGATGGTCAGCTTGTCGATCATGTCGCCCGCATTACGCGTGGCGTTATCCATGGCCGACATCCGCGCGCCTTGTTCGGACGCGCCGTTTTCCAGCAAAGCCGTGAAAATCTGGGTTGCGACCGAACGGGGCAGCAGATCAGCCAGAATTTCGTCTTCATCCGGTTCGTAATCATACGTAACCGCAGCCGCTTCGGTGGCTTCGAATTTTGCCGGGATAAGCTGTTGTGCCGTCGGGATTTGCTCGGCAACATTTTTGAAGCGGGAATAGAAAATCGTGGCGATGTCAAATTCGCTGGCATCAAACCGCGCCAACACGTCTTTGGCAATGTCGGCAGCATGGGTATAGCCGAGTTTTTTAACCTCGGACATATCCACATGTTCGATCATCAGATCGCTAAATTCGCGCTTTAGCTGGTCACGGCCTTTTTTTCCAACCGTTACCATTTTTACAGTTTTGCCATGGGCCTGCAATTCAGCAATATGCACCCGCGCCAGTTTGGCGATGGAGGAGTTGAACCCCCCGCAAAGCCCGCGTTCCGACGTGGCAACAATTAGCAAATGCACCTGATTAGCCCCCGAGCCGCGCAACAGGCGCGGTGCGTTGTCGTCAGCACCCTGTGCCAAATTGGCCAAAACCGCGTTCAAACGCTCAGCATAGGGCCGTGCGGCCTCTGCGGATTCTTGCGCGCGGCGCAATTTCGCCGCGGCAACCATCTGCATGGCCTTGGTGATCTTCCGAGTGTTTTTAACACTCTGGATCCGTGTTTTCAGGTCTTTGAGGTTCGCCATTGGCTGAACTCCTTTCCCTTTAGGCCAAAATTACGCGAAGTCTTTCGAAAACGCTTCGATTGCGGCTTTAACGCTGTCTTCCAGCTCACCTTTGACCTTGCGGTCATTATCGGTGATGTCTTTCAGAAGATCCGCATTGTTAGCGCGCAGATGGATCAGCAAGCCTTGCTCAAAACGACCAACATCGGAAACCGCAATCTTGTCGAGAAAACCTTTGGTGCCCGCATAGATTACCATTACCTGTTCAGCATTGGTCAGCGGCGAATATTGTGCCTGCTTCAGCAACTCGGTCAGGCGCTCCCCACGGGCAAGCAAAGCCTGCGTAGACGCATCCAGATCAGAACCAAACTGGGCAAAAGCCGCCATTTCGCGGTATTGCGCCAGTTCCAGCTTCATCGAGCCGGAAACCGAGGACATTGCCTTGGTTTGCGCGGATGAACCCACCCGCGACACCGAAAGACCCGTGTTAACCGCAGGGCGAATGCCGGAGTTGAACAATTCGGTCTCAAGGAAAATCTGGCCGTCGGTGATCGAAATTACGTTGGTCGGGATAAACGCCGAAACGTCGCCACCCTGGGTTTCGATGATCGGCAAAGCCGTCAAAGAACCGGAGCCGTAATCCGCATTCAATTTCGACGAACGCTCCAGCAGACGTGAGTGGAGATAGAAAACATCGCCAGGATAGGCTTCGCGTCCGGGAGGGCGACGC
The DNA here is from genome assembly GCA_021648225.1 of Paracoccaceae bacterium. Taxonomy (GTDB): domain Bacteria; phylum Pseudomonadota; class Alphaproteobacteria; order Rhodobacterales; family Rhodobacteraceae; genus UBA3077. The sequence goes on along the minus strand of JAKITE010000049.1, from coordinate 4,625 downwards.
AGCAATAGGGACATCTGGCGATAAGCCACAGCCTGTTTGGACAGGTCATCATAAATGATCAGTGCGTGGCGGCCATTATCGCGGAAATGTTCCGCCATAGTGGTCGCGGCATAAGGCGCCAGGAACTGCAACGGTGCGGGGTCCGATGCGGTTGCGGCAACAACAATGGAATATTCCATGGCGCCGTTTTCTTCCAGCTTGCGAACCAGCTGTGCCACGGTGGAGCGTTTCTGGCCAATCGCCACATATACGCAATACAGCTTTTTGTATTCGTCATCGCCAGCCGCGTCGTTATACGCCTTTTGGTTCAACACCGTGTCAAGCGCTACAGCGGATTTGCCGGTTTGGCGGTCACCAATGATCAATTCGCGCTGGCCACGGCCAACAGGAATAAGCGCATCTACCGATTTAAGGCCGGTCGCCATTGGCTCATGCACCGATTTACGCGGGATAATACCCGGGGCTTTTGCATCCGCAACTGCGCGTTTTTTGGTTTTGATCGGACCCTTGCCATCAATCGGATTGCCTAAACCATCAACAACACGGCCAAGCAATTCGTCGCCAACCGGCACATCCACAATCGAGTTGGTGCGCTTTACAACGTCACCCTCTTTGATGTCGCGGTCCGAACCAAAAATAACGATACCGACATTGTCGGTCTCTAAGTTCAAGGCCATGCCACGGATACCACCGGGGAATTCAACCATTTCACCGGCCTGAACATTGTCCAGTCCATATACACGGGCGATACCGTCACCAACTGACAGCACTCGCCCAACTTCGGCGACCTCGGCCTCAGCACCAAAATTCTTGATCTGGTCCTTGAGGATCGCAGAAATTTCCGCGGCTTGGATGCTCATTATCCGACCTCTTTCATTGCGTTTTGAAGATTGTTGAGTTTGGAGCGAAGAGTTGAATCGACCATGACCGACCCCACCTTCACAATAAGACCGCCGATGAGGCTTTCATCCACGGTCACATTCACTTTGACAGTTTTGCCAATAGATTTTTTCAGCGCGCTTGCCAGCGCCTTGCTTTGGGTTTCCGTCAGCTTTTTGGCCGATTGAACCTCGGCAGTAATTTCGCCGCGATCATCAGCGGCCAGCGCTTTGACTTGGGAAATCATGTCGGAAAGCACAAACAACCGGCGATTGGCAGCCATCAGGGCCACGGTGTTTGACACCTCGGAACCCAGACCCATTTTTTTGGTGATGGCAGCCAGAACGGCACCCTGTTCATCACGCGAATAAATTGGCGAATCCATAACAGCCTGCAAATCGCTGCTGCTGTCTATGGCGCTTTGCAGCGAATCAAGATCAGCCTCGATTGCGGCAATGTTGCCGGCATCTTTGGCAATTTCGAATAATGCGGTCGCATAGCGGCCAGCGGCCCCTGCGGTTAATGTAGCTGATGCAGACACGAACACCCCTTTGTATTTGCGCCGCGCATTGGCGCGGCAAAACCCGTCGGAAAGTTATCGACAACATTTCCGTTGAAATCGCGCGGTGATAACAGAGGAATTTGCTTGTTGCAAGTCGGGGGTGGAAATCAAGGGTTTTGTTGTTTTTTGTTTAATAACAATTTGTTACGAGTTAAATTTGACCTAGTGCGACGCTTTGGACCTGCATTTTTTGTGTTTTTAGGGGGGTGAGGTGGGTGAATTTGGCAAATGGGGGCAATAATGGCGGGCTGAAGCCCGCCCAACGGGATAATTTCACAGCGATTTAGGTATAACAGCGAATCCCGTAGGGTGCGTGGTCCCCACGCACCGATCCATCACCGCAAACGGTGCGTGGAAACCACGCACCCTACATTTCACGATTATTCACCGGTTTGGGCTTTGGCCGCCCCAGCCCTTGCAATATTTCCACCTGCCCGCGCACCGCTTCGCGCAAGCCCCCCGGTGGCACGGCGTAAACCTGTTTGGAAACCTCCAGCAAAATCGCCCCTGCCATAAATTTTGGCCCCATCGCCCGCCCGCGCCTTTCCCAGAACGGTGCGGATTTCAGCCAGAATTTCTTGTTGCTGGGTGGCGCATACAGGGCCATGCGGTGGCTTTCATATTGAAACCGGTTGCGGCGCAGGTATGTTTCCAGCTGCCCCACCGAATAGGGCCGCCCATAACCAAAAGGCGTAATATCGCGCCTTGCCCATATGCCACCCCGATTGGGCACAATAAAAATCACCCTGCCCCCGGGGGCCAAGGTGCGATAAACCTCGGCCAGCAAGGCATCGGGCATCTCGCAGGCTTCCAACCCGTGCGCCACGATCAAACGGTCAAAAAAACCTGCCGGAATGGGCCAAAATGTTTCTTCCACCAAGGATGAAAGATTCGCCGCCCCCGCTGGCCAGTGCATCACGCCTTGCTGGCCGGGCATCAGGCTTAGTACTTTGGCCGATTCGTCCAGAAATGGTCGCAGCATCGGCGCGGCAAAGCCAAACCCACCCAGCATCATACCCGACGTATCCGGCCACATTTCGCGCAACGCTCCCTGCAAGGATCGCTGAACCGAGCGGCCCAATTTGGTGCGATAATAAAACGCCCGTAAATCTACGACATCCAGATGCATTGCATCTCCTGATTTTATGCGCCAGAGTTTGCCCCGATAGGGAGAGACATCATGACCGCAGAAATCCTAACCATTCCGTGCCGTTCCGACAACTATGCATTTTTGATGCGCTGTTCGGAAACCGGAACCGTCGCCTTGTTTGACGCCCCCGAGGCCGCGCCGGTATTGGCTGCGCTGGCAGAAAAGGGCTGGAAACTGGATCTGGTTTTCCTGACCCATCACCACCCGGACCATGTTGAAGGGCTGGCAGAGTTGCAGGCGGAACACTCCCCGAAAATCATCGGAGCCAAGCTGGACAAAGACCGCCTGCCGCCGCTGGATATCGAGGTGGTTGAGGGCGACACTGTTAGCGTTGGCGCGCTGAAAGGTGTGGTTTACGATGTGTCGGGCCATACGATTAACCATGTGGCGTTTTGCTTTCAGGGTGCGATGTTCACAGGTGACAGCCTGATGGCGCTGGGCTGTGGGCGGGTGTTTGAGGGCACGATGGAAATGATGTGGGAGAGCCTGTCGAAACTGGCTAGCCAACCAGCGGATACGATGGTGTATTCCGGCCATGAATACACACAAGCCAACGGACAGTTTGCCATCACGGTTGAGCAGGAAAATACTGACCTGCAAGCGCGGATTGCCGATATTGCCGATAAACGCGGCCAAGGCATCGCCACCGTGCCGTCCTTGCTGGCACTGGAACTGGCCACCAACCCGTTTTTGCGGGCCGGAACAGCGGAACGGTTTGGCGAGATCAGGGCAGCGAAGGATGGGTTTTAGGGCGCCGAATAGTTTCCCCACACTCCCCACCTGTTTTTCAAAAAATGATCATTAAATATGGGGTTGGCAGAAAATGGTTTTTGTCTTAGCGCAAAAAGGAAACATCATGGGAAAATACAACGGCGACGATCACACTCAAGACGAAAATGACAATCATTCAGATCAATTGAACCCTAACAATGACACATATTGGGACGACCGCGGCGAGGACGGTCGGCCCGATGATTGGGAGGATCAAGCCGAAAACTAAACTTCTCCGCCGCTGGGTTTTCTTAGCGGCGGACCTTTTGTATCCCGTGTAATTTGGAAAAAATACGGATAATCCTCAAAAAGCATCATGCGCTCTTTGTTCGACTTAAAGCCCTCTAATTGCGAGTACAGATTAGTCAGGAAAGTCACAAATACGCTGCATATTTTCAAGTCTCTTGCATATTCAACCAACTCCGGTTTATCCGATGCACCATGCTTGGCCACAGCGCCCGTCATCTTAGTGAATAGATTGGGGGAAGGCAGCCTTAGCTTCTTGCTTGTCGATTTTTCCGGTTCATATACCCCGCCAAATTCCCAAAGTCTTTTCCCCTCTCTGTCGCGAGACGCGCCTTTGCTCTGGTGACCTAATAGTATGTCATATGTCTGTTGTTGCGTATCCACACCCAACATTTTCTATGCATACGACATCCAGCGACGCAGGGGCGGCACAATTTGATTTTCTTCAACACACGGCAAACACCATTCAATAACACTATCTCCATTCGCGAAATCCAAATCAACATCAGCGCAGGCCGCGACGAAAAGTAAAACAGCAGCAGAAAGCAAACTTAATGCATGTCGCGTTTGCTGTTCATCAGAATCTTTTTCCAATAGCATGAGCGCGTATTGAATGCTTTTTGCTTTTGAAAATTCAAGTTCATGGACCAGTGCGATAAAACATTGCAGCTCATTCCCCGCCATCATTTCCGGCCACATTCGTTCACTTGCAAGAAACGGGCACCACAATTTCATTCTCGTTAGGCTGAATGATGCAACGCCTGGCGGACAAGCCAATTTGGAACCCTTTTCCATCGCCGCAAGGGCTACCGTCCACAATTCATCCATATCTTCAGGTAGTTGTTCAAGAATTGCATCAGCTTGCTCTAACCAATTATCGGGCATATTGTCTAGGGGCTGTTGACGTTCACCTAAGTTCGATTAATGTTGCTGCCAGTGAGATAAAGGCGGTGAAGCTTTGATCGGTTTTACAGGACCGCATAGCTATCCCCCTGTTTTCCTTCAACTTCCCAAAGT
>JAKITE010000048.1 GCA_021648225.1 Paracoccaceae bacterium | reverse complement strand
ACTGTCCCAACCCTTGAAACGCCCGTCGGCAGATCGGCACCCGCAAACATATTGGGAACAGGCGTTCCCGATAGGCCAATGGGAACGCGAGGCGCACCGGGATCTTAGGTTAGGCAGGCGTCAGAAAACCCTGCGGTGAGTTGTTTGAGCATGTTGCGTACCGTCCGCTCCGGCGGCTTCACACAGGTTTCCGCGGCCGTAGCGGTTGCCACGGCGCGGACAGTCTGCGTGATCCATCATCTGCTTGTATTCACTGTATCCTAGACGAACTGGCGGGACATCTCTGATCGAGGCTTATATTCTTGGAATTGGGCGCATAGGGTGGGCACAATTAGAATTTTAATCGAGAGAGTGCGCGCCCAGTATTTTTGATGTAGCTGTGATTGGTGGAGGGTTGTCCTCAACCAAAGTGCTTTCCGACTCTGGGCGTAAAGGGCACTGCTGCATTAACTAGGTGACGGTCCAATCGGGCCTGCAGATAGCAATATCAGGCGGCCAGTCTAAACAACTTGTGCAGATGTTCTAACTCGCCTCTGGGCCCTGAATTGCGGTAGTGAATGTGGTTGTTCTTGATGGTGCGGATGGCTTCAATTCCCTTAAGGGCGGCCTTGGCCGATCGTAACGATTTGAAGCCCCGCATCGAATTGAGGCGCTGCTTGAGTACTGAATGATCCCCTTCGATCCGGTTGTTCAAGTACTTCCGGTCGATGTGGCGGATCTGATCGCTTGGGTCGCGGTACCGGTTGATTTCGGCCAGGACCTTTCGATAATTGTGGGCCTTGTCGGTGATCATGGCGAGAGGTTGGTACAGGCGCGCATTGTTCATTGCTTGGCGCAGGAATGCCCTTGCAGCATTGGCATCCCGCCGTGCGGTTAGGCGAAAGTCGATCAATTTTCCATGTTGATCTGCCGCCCGCCAAAGGTACCGCCATTTGCCGCCGACACGGATATAGGTTTCATCAACGTGTCAAGTCAGACCTCGCCAATCGCAGTGGCTGAAGTTCCGTTTGGCAATCTCAGGGCCAAATTTCAAAACCCAACGATAAACTGTGGATGCATCAACCTCGATGCCGCGTTCAGACAGCATATCGCGTACATCCCGATAGGAAAGGGCGTATCGGCAATACCAACGCACCGCCAGCAGGATGATTTCAGGCGGGAAACGATGGTGCTTAAAGGGAAAACCGTGTGACATTGGCAACCTCGGCATTAGGAAACCGCAAATATCGACAAATCAAGAACTTAATGCAACAGTGCCAACTCTTGATGCCGCCAAAACGCTATCCAATCAGGCGGATGGCCTGAGCAACGAAGTTGGCGCTTTCCTAGATGGGATCCGGGCCGCGTAGATTGACCGTTGGAGCGCGACAAAACCTGTTTGGCGGGTGCTGTTCGAAGATACAGGGCTAGCTCGACTCGTCCTGCAATGCGTCGGCGATCGAGGCCAGCACCTGGTTGGTATGGGTATAGGGCAACCCGTGCCCCGCCCCTTCAATCACATCCTGTCGGGCGTGGCGGTTCCACTGTGCCAGCACGCCTAGGCCACTTTGGGAAATAACTGAATCTTCTTTGCCCCAAATCGCCAGTACCGGAATGCCCGCCTGGTGAACCGTCTTGTGCTGTTCCTTAAGGGGGTGGGACAAAATCCCACGCAAGCCGGACAGAACGGCCGACACAAACCCGCGAAAGTTCAACTCTTTCAGTTGCAGATCGACAATATTGTCCACTGAACTTACCAGGTCGCGCTCGACCTCCACACCCTTGCGGTGCGACCGGGGAAATAGCGCCAGCATCAGCCAGTCGCCGACTACGGGTGTTCGTATGATAAACCGCTCAAGACCTTTGGCCTGCCGTCCCATTCCCGCCGGGGCCAACAATACAAGCTGACGCAGCTTGTCGCCATGCGCGGCGGCAAAACCGGTGGCGACTGCCCCGCCCATTGAATAGCCCAACAGCGTGATATCGCCCTCAACCTCTTGATCTTCCAACAGATCGCTCAGTTGCTTATTCAGGAATGCCTGATCCTGAAGGCCCTTCACCCGGTCCGAATACCCGCGCCCGTATATGTCATAGACCAGCACCCGAAATCCACGCTTTGCCAGCCCCTGCGCCACCCCTTGCCAGACCAAGGAAGGCGTGGTCAGCCCATGCACGCAGACCGCAACCGGCCCGCGCATGGGGCCGATCCATTGAAAATGGGTAACTCCCTGAGACAGCGCCGCAAATTCTCCCGGAGCGTCACGCCGGGCGTTGGCGTTCATGGGTTTGCGGCGCGCTTCGACGATCAGAGGGATTGCCAGCGCAACCAGCAGAAGGATCAGGAGGTACATCATAGATTTGCCTGCCATTTGTCCAGCATATACCGGCTTGTCATCAGGTCCAGATGGGCGCCGCCGCCGTTTTTGAACAGAGTTATGTCCGCCGCTGATTGCCGCGCAGCAGAGCCATTTGACAGATCATAAAAGTCCCCCAGAATATCGCGGCGCTTTATCACCCCTTGTTGCAGCGGTATTTTCAGCTCTCCGATATGGTCCAGCGTGGTTTCACGGCTGTCTACAAATATTCTGGCACGGCGCAGCGCCGCATCATCAGCCTCGCGCATATCTGCCTTGAATGCGCCGATCAGGTCCAGATGCTGGCCCGCCTGCAACCATTCGCCCATAATGACCGGCCTGCTGGACATGGTGGCGCAGGAAATAATATCGGCGGTTTTTACCGCCGGTTCCAAGGCTTTAACCGCTGCAATACCCTGTTGGCCGGCAAAGCCTTGCGCTTTGTCAAAATCGCGCCCCCATACCGATATTCCGGCCAATGGCAGCCATGCCCGATAGGCATCAACCAGCGATTGGGCAACCTTGCCGGTTCCGACAATCAACACCTGTTTTGAATCGGGTCTGGCCAGCAATTTTGCCGCTAACAGGCTGTCGGCGGCGGTTTTCCATTTGGTGACCAGTGCGCTGTCGATAATGGCCTCGACCCTGCCGGTTTTATCCTCAAATAACAGCATCGCGCCATGCACACTGGGCAGGTTTTTATGGGCATTTTCAGGAAAAACCGTTACCGATTTTACTGCAACCCCCATGCCGTCAATCCATGCGGCACGCGACAAAAGCGTATCTTGCCCCCGGGTTATAAATTGATCGGAAATCCGGGCTTTGTTGGTTTGATGGCCCGCCAGCAACGCATCAGTCAGCTGGTTCCAATCCAGCAGCGGGTCCATTTCATCAAAGGAAATATAGGGAATTCGGGGCAAGCCTGTCTCCTGTTGTTAAAAACCGGTCGGTTTCCAGCTTGACACATCTATTGGAAACATCCAAAGCTAATTCCGTAAGGTTCCCCATTGGACGCGAAGCGTTCGGGGATGAAACGGGAATGCGATGAGGGATGACCTGAACAAGGGCCCAAAGCCGCAGCCGCCCCCGCGACTGTATGTGGTTGGCGCGCATCATATGCCACTGGGTAACACCCGGGAAGGCGATGCAGCCAATAACCATAAGCCAGGAGACCGGCCTTGCATAACGTCAACCGCTGTCGGGTGAGACAGCTTAGGAGAACTGAAAATGAATATTGCAACCAACACCGCTGTAAAAGCCGAAAGCAGCATGCTGCCCATCGTATTTTCCGCCATGGTCGGATTATCCATCCTGTTTCTGGTGGGATTTGCCAGTTCCGGCATGATCCACGATTCGGCCCATGATATGCGTCACGCCATGGGCTTTGCCTGCCACTAACCATGTTTCAAAAAATGTTTGCCAGCGCCGTGTTCGCTGGGTTTGGTGCAGGGCTGATTGCCGCCCTGCTCCATATTACGTTGATGGCTCCGATTATTGTCGAGGCCGAGAAATATGAATCCGGTGCGGTTGTGCATTATGGCGAACCCGTTGGTAACGCAGCCGAAATTGCCGAGGCCTGGGCCGAAGGCGATGAAACCTCGTTCAGCCGTGATTTCCAGTCGATCCTATGGACGCTTGGCACCTATGTCGGCTTTGCCTTTATGTTGGTTGCCGGTTTCGGGCTGGCTGAAAATGCCGGTCACAGGATCACCGCCAGAAACGGAATGATATGGGGTGCGGCGGGATATGCCGCGTTTTATCTTGCGCCCTCCATCGGCTTGCCCCCCGAATTGCCGGGCGCGGCTGCGGCGGATTTGCAAATCCGCCAGATTTGGCAGATTTCGACAATGCTTGCGACCGGTGCCGGCATTGCCGCCATCAGCTTTGGTAAAAACGGGTTGGTCTGGGGGGCTGGCATTGTTGCGATTGCGCTGCCCCATATCATCGGCGCGCCGGGTTTTGATGATTATACAGGGGTAACCCCGCCGGAAATGGCCGCGCATTTTGCTAGCGTGACCCTGGGGCTTGGCGTGATTAGCTGGGTGGTTATGGGGTTAATAGCCGGATATTTCTGGTCTCTATCCCAGATCGGGGATCCAGCATAAACCTTGATTCAAGAACAAAAAAGGCCCCGCAGGATATGCGGGGCCTGATTTTCGATATCACCGTCAATTATTGCCAACGGTTTTGATACGGCCTTCAACAACGCTATGAATGCCGCCAAGCTCTATCACATAGTCAATCACGTCATTGGCCATCAAATTACCATTGCCGGTATTGATCAATACATTGCCACCGCCAAGTGCCGAATAGCCATCACCACCACCCAACACAAAATCATTGGTAGCCAGCGAATAGACTTTGTTCAGGTCAAGTTCTGCATCGCCAATCATAACCATGACAATGCGCGAACCGGCAGGTGCGCTGGGATCATAAACATAGCTCATACCCGAAACCTGCGGGAACCGCCCCGAACCGTCTTCGACTCGGCTAACCCCGTTTTCAAGCGCTGCCAGAATTTGGCTGCCGGGCAGTTCGGTCAACACAGTAGCATTGCCAAAAGGCAGTTCAGTCAGAATATCGCGACGGGTCAGAACCATACCCGCGTCATAGGTGCGATCCGCACGAATTCCGCCGCCATTGGCCAGCGCCACGTCAGCACCTGTTGCCCAACGCAAAGCATCCGCAATCAAATTACCCATGGCCGATTCTTCGCCACGCACCACGTTCCGGCGCGAATCAAGCGCGCCAGTCGTGGCCCCGATTTCGATATTAAGGCTTTCATCAAGCTGGGTTTGGAACGCATCTACCAAGACTTGTGATTCGGGATCAGGTTCAACATTTGCCGTATCGATAAAGCGGAAATTCGGCACCCATGTCACATCCCGTTCGCCACGTTTTTCGCCAATGGTTACAATCAAATCGACCGGTGACAAAAACCGCCCGTCGATAGAGGTTTCGACATAGGCTGTGCGACCGTCATAAGATGTTGCATAGGAATGGTCGTCGCCCGACATGATAACGTCAAATGCGCCGCTGCTGATTAACAGCCGGTCATTTGACTGATCGGTTTGCACAACCCCGATAACAATATCCGCACCAGCTTCACGGGCCGCATTTGCTGCGGCAATACCGGTTTCAACTGTGCCAAGGAAGATCAGATCACCAGAAGAGGTCACCTCGGGAGTTGTGTCTTGAGCCAGGGGCACAAGTGCCACCGAAATGCCCTCAAATTCCTTCATCATGGTGCCGCCAAGCCCGTCAACCGGCGACCCGTCCGCATTGGTGATATTTACTGCAGCCCATGGAAAGTTTGAAGCGGCTACTTTTTCAAGGAAATTATCGGTCCCAAAGTCAAACTCGTGATTGCCGGGAACGGCAATGTCAAAAGGCACGATGTTGGCAAGGTCGATCATGTTTTGGCCCTTGTCAAAGCCCGAAAGGATGGAGGGCGAAAGCATATCACCATCAAAAACATAGATCATATTGGGATTGTTGGCCCGCTCTGCCCGGGCAACTGCATTAAGCCGGGCCATGCCGCCGCGACCATCTTCTTCGGCAAAATTATAAATGTCACCAATGCCCAGAATGGTGATATTCACGGTCTGTGCAAAAGCCGGAGACATAAGCACAGTGCCAAGTGCGGTCGCGCTTAGCACCATTGCCATAGATCGGCGTGATGGAAATTTCATTTTTATATCCTCCTATTGAATAATGTTTGTCATGCCCGGTTGGTTTGGTCACGAGCAACCAAAACAGTTTGCGTGATTTCCCGGTTAAACTCAAGCGCCATACATGCTAGATCAACAAGACCTTTTAAGTAAAAAAGCCGAACGAATAGCACAATAATATCAGCCAGCCGTTCCGGAAAACCGTTCTTCCAGCTCCAGCCGCCGTTCATCGCTGATTTTGGCAAACAGAACCTCGGGCACCTCGAATGCTTGCCCGTTGGGCATGGCTTTCAATGCCGCCTCCAGATCATCGGGCCAGGCCGCATCGCTTGCGCCCATCGCTGCCAGAATTTTGGCCGAAGCATCGGGAATAAACGGTGCCGATAAAACCCCGTAAAGCCGGATCAGATTCAAGGCAAACCGGATGGTTGCCGCTGCGGCCTCCGGATTTTGTTTGTAAACGCTCCATGGTGCGGCGGCTTGCAGATATTCGTTGCCCGCAACCCAGATGGCGCGCAGATCTGCGGCAGCCTTGCGAAGCTCGATGGCTTCCATGTGGTTTTGATAGGCGGTTAGGCGTTTGGCAATCTCGGCAGTTACAGCTGTTTCTGCCTCGCCATATGCGCCGCCTTCGGGCACGACCTCACCAAATTTGCTGCGGCAGAATTTAGTCACGCGAGACACAAAATTCCCCAACACATCCGCCAAGTCTTTGTTCACACCGCCTTGAAAACTCTCCCATGTGAAATCGCTATCGCTGCTTTCGGGTGCATTGCTGAGCAACCACCAGCGCCAATAATCCGATGGCATGATTTCCAGCGCCTGATTCATAAATATACCGCGCCCGGCGCTAGTGGAAAATTTGCCGCCCTCATAGGTCAGCCAGTTATAGGATTTGATGAAATCGACCAGCTTCCAATCCTCACCGGAACCCATCAATGTCGCGGGGAAAGACAGCGTGTGAAACGGCACGTTGTCTTTGCCCATGAATTGCACGTAATGCACGTCCGCCGCGCCTTTATCATTGCGCCACCAGCTTTCCCAAGCCGTATCATCCAGACCGTTGGCATCGGCCCATTCAGCAGTGGCGCTGATATATTCAATGGGCGCGTCAAACCACACGTAAAAAACCTTGCCCTCCATGCCTGACCACGGCGCGCCCGCGTATTGCACCGGCACCCCCCAATCAAGATCGCGAGTAATGCCACGGTCGCGCAAGCCATCGCCGTCATGCAGCCATTTTTTGGCAATCGAGGTGGTCAGGATTGGCCAGCCATTTTGGCTGTCGATCCACGCGTCCAGTTTTTCGCGCATGGCGGATTGGCGCAGATACAGATGTTTGGTCTCGCGGACCTCCAGATCGGTGCTGCCGGAAATTGCCGAGCGCGGATTGATTAAATCGGTCGGGTCCAGCTGTTTGGTGCAATTTTCGCATTGATCGCCGCGCGCGTTTTCAGAACCGCAATTCGGGCAGGTGCCCTCGATATAACGGTCCGGCAGATAGCGGCCATCGGCAACCGAATAGACCTGTTTTTCGCTGATTTCCTCGATCAAGCCATTCTCGGCCAGTTTGCCAGCCAGATGCTGGGTCAGGGCATGGTTTTGTTTGGAACTGCTGCGCCCGAAATAATCGAATGACAAGCGAAACCCGTCTGCAATGTCTTTTTGCACCTGCCACATGTCTTCGCAAAACTCCGCCACCGGCTTATTGGCCTTGGCGGCAGCCAGTTCTGCCGGAGTGCCATGTTCATCGGTGGCACAAATAAACATCACCTCATGACCCCGCAGCCGCATGTATCGCGCATAAGCATCCGAGGGCAGTTGCGACCCCACAAGATTGCCCAGATGTTTGATGCCGTTGATATACGGAAGTGCAGAGGTGATCAGAATACGCGCCATGGGAATGCCTTTGAGGTTTTTTATTAGTTTAAGCCCGCATCAGGGAAACCTCTAGTCCAATTTTCCTGTCACTGGTTGATCACAGCTTAAATCCCTACAAAACCGGACATGGCATGAAGAGATCGTTAACTTCTTGTTAACTTCTTGTTAACTTCTTGTTAACTTCTTGTTAACTTCTTGTTAACTTCTTGTTAACTTCTTGTTATTTGTTTATGTTTGATTCTAAAAGCAACCATTCATGGAGTATTGATTTTTAAAATCAAATTTTTAGCAATTTTAGCAAGCTTTGCCATTCCATCCTTGGGAATTGCAGACGAACATACAATGCCGGATGCCACACCCCTGCCAGCGGCAACCAAGAGCAGTGCAGACTGGTCCGGTTTTTATGTGGGTGCCTTGGCCAGCTTTGACAGCGGCACCTATTCCTCTTTGTTAAACGGCGTTCCGCAGAATAACGATCTTCTTCTTGATCCGGCCACAGGCTTTGGCGGTTTTTTCGGATATAACGTCCAAAACGGCTCGATGATTTATGGCGGGGAATTGGCTTTCACAAGCTCGAATCAAGTTTCTGCGGACTTCCCGGGAAGTTCCTTTTCAGGTTCTCTGGATGCAAAATTGCGCGTCGGCTATAGTGCTGGCAGGGCACTGGTCTATGGTGTTGCGGGGTATTCATTTAATGAATATGTTTCCGGCGGCAATGGTAATTTTGACGCGCAGGGTTTCTTGTTTGGTGCGGGCGTTGACGTGATGGTTACAGACCGGCTGTTTATCGGCGCAGAGCTGTTGCTTCGTAACCTTGACGCAGATGGCACAGATGTCCCGGCAATGCGACTTGAGGCCAATACACAGGCCCTGCAAATTCGCGCTGGTTTCAAATTCTAAGCTCTAATACCTAAAAACCTGTTCGCGGGGTGCTGGTAAATATATAACCTGCATCCCGCTTTGCACCACCTTGACTGACACTGAAAAACCTAACCCGGTTTTACCCCGTGGAAAATCACGTATTCCCGCCGCCCGTTAGCGAAATCATCATATATCCACGATTCCTTGGTGCCAGCCCAAAGCCGTGCAAACCTGCATAAAAAGAATGGAAAACGGGTGTTGATTTGCTCCACCCGCCGCGCATCGTCAGCATCCAACCCTTTGACCACATTCCGGGTGATATTGGTCGAGGTGATGTTTTCAAACCCTGCCGCCTGCAATTCTTCCATCCAGAGCGTCATTTCCTCGGACGCGTCAGAACCCGACGGGGTGAAATCTGTATATAAAAAACTGCCGCCGGGTTTTAGCACCCGCACGACTTCTCGGAAAAACTGCGCGCGATCAGGATAACAATGGGAACTTTCGACATTGGTTACCGCATCAAATTCGCCTTCCTTAAACGGCATTTCCATGGCGTTGCCCTGTTGATAGCTTAGCCCGTCAATACCAGCACTGTTTTTCTGGCAAATCGCCACGGCAGTGCTGGCAAAATCCATACCCACGGTTTCGCGGGGGTTCAGATAGCGGTGCATATATGACGACCCACCCCCGCGCCCTGTGCCTACATCCAGCAGTTTTTTTCCGGTCAAATCTATCTGAGAGGCCACCGCATGATAAAGCTGCGCGCAGTAACGCTCCACCTCGTCTTCGGGCAGTAATTCCGGGTTATCCGCCTGATTTTCATAAGCAAAACCATAATTCATAAACCGCCAGTCATCAGCATTTTTGAAGGCCCAGCCCAGAAATTCATACATATATTTGGCGCGTTTGCCAAAAAAAACCTTGCGCTCGCGCATGGCTTTGCGGTTTGTTTTGTAAACGTTTTCCAATTAAATGCGCCCCTGAATAGCGTTGTTGTTAACCGTTGATAAAGGTTAAAACCCTCAAAAGATAGATTTTTCTAGAGATTTCAAACCCACCGCACTATCCACCAAAAGGTTTGGAAACCCGCAATTGCAGGGTTTCGAGACCGGGGTTATATGCCGCAATATCACCATTGGAACGGTGGTCATAAGACACCGAAATCTGCCAGTTATTTTTTAACCGGACGCCGAATTCAACCCCCGACCGGAATTCTAGCGGAAACCCCAGATCAACCTCGTTGCCCCGCATATAAAGCCCCGGCGCAAAATAAAATCCGGCAAATGTATCCGCATTGCCAATTTCAATATCAAACTGTTGATAAAGCCCAAATCCCGCCCAGACCCCGCCCTGATCGGTGATCGAAAAGTCCAGCATCGGGTTAACCCGGCCCCATTTTTGCGGCAAAGCATAGCCTAGCCGTAATTCTTGCCCGATGATTTCGCCATTAAACTGTAACAGGCCACCCGAAATAATAATCCGGTCGCCAAAATCGGAACGCTGGATGTTATAGCCATCGCGCTCAAAGCCGTCGCCAAACAAGCTCATCACCAGAAAAAGCACTGCCAGGCGTCCGTCCATATTGACTCTCTTTTTTTGTCGAAAAAATTGATTTTGATGTCCTGTTTCAACTATGATCTAATATCAGTTCAAGATCAAAATCACAAAGGATTTTCCGGTGGCCATAAAATATCTCCATACCATGGTGCGGGTCAAAGACCTTGATGCCTCGATGCATTTTTACCGCGACCTGCTGGGGCTGGAAGAAACCAAACGCTATGACAGCGAAAGCGGGCGGTTTACGCTGGTTTATCTGGCTTGCCCCGGCCAACCCGACACCCCGATCGAGCTGACATATAATTGGGATGGGGATGATGGCTTGCCATCCGATAGCCGCCATTTTGGCCATTTGGCTTTTGGGGTCGATAATATCTATGAATTTTGCCAGATGCTGATGGATGCAGGGGTGATCATAAACCGCCCGCCGCGCGAAGGGCGCATGGCCTTTGTGCGCTCGCCCGATAATATCTCGGTTGAGCTGTTGCAAAATGGTGATAACCTGCCAGTGGCCGAACCATGGGCCAGCATGGGAAACACCGGAATATGGTGAAAATCCCGCTTGCAGCTTTAGCGCTGGCTATGGTTATTTCCGGTCCTTCCTATGGTATGTGCCGACAGGCGCTGGCGTTGGGGCTGGATGTTTCTTCCTCGGTGGATGCAGGTGAATATGCGGCCCAGATCGACGGGTTGGCACAAGCATTGGATGACCTACAGGTGCGCCGCGCCCTGACCGGCACCACCAAAGGCCATGTTGCGCTTTTGGTTTATGAGTGGGGCGGCAAAAACCAGCAATCCATTATCCAGCCTTGGCTGGAAATCACCGATAATACCCGCGTTGATCAGGTGATCGCCACTTTGCGCGGCCATAATCGCAGCTTTGGCGGCCAGCCAACTGCGCTGGGCTATGCGATGGGGTTTGGCGCAGTTCAACTGGCGGCAAACCCGGATTGTGACCGCCAAACACTGGATATTTCCGGTGACGGGGTGAATAATGACGGTTATCGACCCAAACAGGCCATTCTGAATCATGATTTCACCAACATAGTTGTGAATGGCTTGGTGATCAGCGGGGTAGACGCCGACGCGCTTGTCGGCTATTTTCAGCAAGAGGTCATCTATGGGTTCGGGTCCTTTGTTGAAATCGCCAATGGTTATGATGATTATGCCCGCGCCATGAAACGTAAATTACTGCGGGAATTGACCGTGATTGCCGTTAGCCGGTTGGAGCTGGAATAATGCTGAAAACGCTGAGTGCCTGTTTTACCTTTTTCTCGGCTCCGGTGGTGGCCTGTGAATTGGCGCTGGTATTGGCGATTGATGTTTCCAGCAGCATAAGCGGCGGCGAATACCGGTTTCAGGTCGATGGTTTGGCCGAAGCATTGATGCAACCCGAGGTGCAAAACGTGTTGCTAACCGACCAGATCGCCTTGGCGGTGGTGCAATGGTCGGGGTATAACGAACAGGAATTGTCGATCTCTTGGCGGCGCATGTTATCACCGGCTGAAATCAGGGATTTTGCCCAGCGAGTGCAAAATATGGACCGGAAATGGGACGAAGGCCAAACTGCCATTGGCAACGCCATCACTTTTTCAGCCGCACAATTTGACGCGGTGCGCGATTGTAAACGTCGCGTCATTGATATTTCGGGCGATGGCGCGTCAAATTCCGGGCTTGATACCTCTGGCCAGCGGCTGATTGCCCAGAATGCCGGAATTGAAATCAACGGGCTGGCCATTGACCGGGTCGGCGCGGCCATTACCACGTTTTTTGAACGCTTTGTGGTCACACGCGGCGGCTTTGTGATGACCTCGCGCGGGTATAGCGATTATCCACGGGTAATCCGGGCCAAATTACTGCGAGAATTTGTCAAGCCGAGCAGTTAGTATTGGGGCCTTGACCCAAGCCACCTGAATCTATTTCAAAATGCAGGAAATTTTTAGAGGCCGGTCGCCCTCAAACAGCCCTTTCACAGAAATTTATGTGTTTTAGCGCGGTTAGGGTCAATAAGGCCCTTGACATCCCGCTGTCACAAAACTGTAATATACCGTAATAAAATAAAAAAACACGCTAACCTTTAGGGAGAATACCAATGAAACTAACACGTTCAAGATTCTTGCAGCTTGTTACGGGCACCGCCGCTGCGGCGATGTTTTCGTCCGTAGCGACGTTTTCATCTGCGCAGGACATATCTGCCGAACTCGAAGCATGGCTACTGGAAAATTCGCTTGGCCCCAATGTGGTCGAGGAAGAAAACTGGGATGACATCGTGGCCGCCGCAACCGAAGAAGGTGAAGTCGTAATCTATTCATCCTCGGGCCGAATTGCCAAACTGGTTGACCATTTTCAAGCGCTTTACCCCGGAATCACCCTGACATTATTTGATCTGGGTTCGGTCAAAACCATTGAAAAAGCCATCCGCGAGCAAGAAGCCGGTATTTTTAATGTGGACGTTATCACCACCGGTAATTCCGGTCAGGTGATCTATGAATTGCTGGGCAATAACCGGATATTCAACTATGTGCCGGCCCATTTTGTTGACCGCATTCCCGAAGAAAACCGTGATCCGCTGCTTATTCGCGTGAACGAAGCCATCGTGTTCTTTTACAATACGGATGCAAATCCCGACGGTGCGCCGATCAGCAATGTTTGGGAGCTGACCGAGGAGCGTTTCCGTGGTCGTGTGGGCATCAAAGACCCGATGGGTTCGGGTTCGTCACTGATGGGGCTTGCCGCACTTGTGCAAAACCCTGATGAAATGGCTGCTGCCTATCAGCGCCTGACCGGCGAAGAAATTGTGCTTGGCGATGGTGTGCCGGATGCGGGCTATGAATTTGTCCGCCGTATGCTGGAAAACGATATCGTGATCTTCAAATCAGGTTCCAAACTGGCCGATGCTGCCGGTGCTGCGGGGCAGGATGATGCGATGATCGCCATGACCAATATGACCTATATTTCGCGCAACGATGACAAAGGCAATGTCAATGCCATGATGGTTGATCTGGATCCGGTTGCCCGCATGGTTTACCCGACCTATATGGCCATTGCTGCCAATGCGCCAAACCCGAATGCGGCCAAGGTGCTTATCGCCTATCTGCTGGGTAACCCTGAAATGAACCTCGAAACCGAGCTGGTAAAGCCGTATATCGAGGGTGACAGCTTTGATATGCTGCAAGGGCTTGCGCCTTATCACGATGCCGGTTCCGTTAGCCCGCGTAGCGATGTGCCGCTGCCCCAAGGTGGCGAGGTCTGGGATGATATGGTCGGTTGGGATATTTCAGCTGAATTCATGTGGGAACAAGGCCCGCAACTGCGTGACTTCTGGATGATTCACTCTAGCCAATAAAAGGAAATACTATGGGACAAATACGTCTTGATGGGATCGTAAAGTCCTATGGTAAAGAGGTCGTGGTGAAAAACCTCGACCTCACCGTCCAGTCAGGTGAATTCCTGACAATCCTCGGCCCTTCGGGCTGCGGAAAGACCACAACATTACGTATGATCGCGGGGCTGGAAGAACCCGACGAGGGCAGTATCCAGCTTGGCGATCGTATGGTATTTTCGCGCAGCGACGGGGTGGTTATCCCCCCCGAAGCCCGCGGATTGGGCTTGATTTTCCAAAGCTATGCCCTGTGGCCGCATATGACCGTGGCCAAAAATATCACCTTGGCACTAAAAGAGAAAAAGCTGTCAAAAACCGAAATTGCAGCGCGGCTGGAAAATGCGCTCGATCTGGTCCAATTGACCGGATATGCCGAGCGTTACCCGTCGGAACTATCGGGTGGGCAACAACAGCGCGTCGCGGTGGCACGGTTGATTGCGCTCCGGCCAACTATTTTGCTGATGGATGAACCGCTTTCCAACCTTGATGCCAAATTGCGCACCGAAATGCGTGCCAGCCTGAAACGTCTGCACCGTGATCTGGAGGCCACCACCGTTTATGTGACCCATGACCAGATCGAGGCATTAACCCTGTCGGATCGTGTGATTATCATGAATAAGGGTGAAATTATGCAAGAAGGCACCCCATTTGAAATTTACCACCATCCGGCCAATATCTTTGTGGCCGAATTTATCGGTGATCCGGGCATCAACCTGTTTCATGGCACCATTGCCAATGGCGCACTGGATTGCGGGGATATCTCCATTCCTTTGCCCGAAAATCTGGTCGATCGTGGCGGCAAGCTGATTGCGGCCATCCGGCCGGAAAAAGTTCTGGTCTCCGAAGCCGAAAAACCCGGCTGGCAAAAGGTTAACACCGAAATTTTGCAGCCCACCGGTGCGGATACAATTTTGCAGGTAAAAACCGGAGATGTAACCCTGACCCTGCTGCAACCGGGGTTTATCACCCTGCCCGAGGGCAGCCCGCTCTGGATCAGTTTTGTCCCTGATACAATCAGTTATTTTGATCCTGAAACGCAGGATAACCTGCGCGAAGCGGCGGTCTAGAATCATGGATTCCGTTTCCCGAACCCGCAACCGGCCGGCCTTTTGGTCATGGCGCAACTTTTCCTATCAGTCTTACCGGCTGAAAAACCGGCCCGAATTGGTTATCGGGGTGCTTGCGCTCGGATTTTTAAGCTTTGTGGTGATGGTGCCCCTGTTGCAGATCATCAAAGAGGCCTTTACCTTTCAAAGCTATGATCTGGCCTATCGGCCCGACGGCAAGGTCGGCTCGTTTACCCTGTTCCACCTGGATCGGGTATTTAACCAGCCCGTATCCAAAGCCCTGTTTTATAAACCGCTGGTGAACAGCCTGAAAATGGGCTTTGCGGTTACCGCGATTGCCCTGACCGTAGGTTTTGCCCTTGCGTGGTTGATGGTGCGAACCAATGTGCATTTCAAAGGCACCTTTGGCGCGATGCTGGTATTTCCCTATATGATGCCATCATGGGTTATGGCGCTGGCATGGCTTAGCCTGTTCAAAAATGACCGTATCGGCGGTTCCGAGGGGCTGCTGACCTATATGACCGGCGTGCAGGTGCCCGACTGGGTGGCCTATGGCTATTTGCCCATCGTATTTACCTTGGCGATGCATTATTACGCCTATGCCTATTTGCTGATTTCCGGCGCGCTGGCGACAGTAGATAGTGAGCTGGAAGAAGCAGGCGCCACCAGCGGTATGGGCAAATGGAAACGTATTCGCGTTATCACCATGCCTTTGTTGATGCCCGCAATAGGCTCGGCAATTGTGCTGACATTTATCCGTATTCTGGGCACATTCGGCACCCCTGCCTTGCTGGGGATGCCGGTGCGGTTCTTTACGTTTTCCACCCAGATTTATGCGTCGATCAACGCGCGTAACCAAGGTGATGCCTATATTCTGGCGCTGGTGCTGATTGTCCTGGCGGTCTCGTTTATCTGGATCAACAGCCGCATCATCGGCGTGCGGAAAAGCTATGTGACCATGACCGGCAAGGGCTTTCGCAAACATGAAAGCGACCTTGGCAAATGGCGCTGGCCCGTAACCATCATTGTGATCCTGTTCCTGTGTATAACCGTGGCTTTGCCGCTGATTCTGCTGTTATGGGAATCGCTGACCTTGATTCCGGGTAATTACAGCCTGTCTAACCTGACTACCTATTTCTGGGCGGGACAGGGCAATATGCAACTGGCCTATGGCGAACCGGGGGTTATCCACAACAAGGGTATCCTTGGCGCGCTTGGCAATTCTATCAAGCTGGGTTTTGCTGCCGCGCTGTTTAATGGTGCCTTGGGATTGCTGGTTGGTTATGCGGTGGTGCGCGGGCGCGGTGCGCGCCTGTCCAGATGGTTGGAGGCCATTGCCTTTGCCCCCTATATTTTCCCGTCCATTGCCTTGGGCGCGATCTATATCGGCATGTTCTCCACCAATATCGGGCCAATTCCGGCGCTTTATGGCACGTTTACCATATTGATCCTGATTACGGTGATCAAAAACCTGCCCTTCACCTCGCGCACCGGTATTGCTGCCATGTTGCAGATCCACCAATCACTGGAGGAAACCGCACGGGTGCAAGGCATTGGCTGGTTCCGGCGCATGTTCCGCATCATCATTCCGCTTTCCATGAGCGGCCTTGTGGCGGGCATGTTGCTGACCTTTATCACGGCCATGCGGGAATTATCCTTGATTATCCTGCTGATCTCGCCGGGTAATAATGTGTTGACCGGTTTGATATTCGGTTATCAGGAGCAGGATATGGCCCAGCATTCCGCCGCTGTAACCCTGATGCTGGTGATGTTTATCATCACTATCAGTGTCATTGTGCGGTTAATGTCGCGCCGTGCCGGTGTTGGCAAGTTGAGCGTGGTCTGATTAAAAACCCAACGCATCTATGGTTTGTTCAAAAATCATAGATGCGTGTTTTTCGCGCAGGGTGACTATATTCTTTTCTTATTGGCACTTTTCTGGCAAAAGCATCGGAAACATAATTCGGGAGACTAAAATGAGCGATTACAAGCACGGCGAAATGAACACAGACGACCAGGAAAAAACCTATGCGGGGTTTTTAACCGGCGCTAAATGGCTGACAGGGTTTTCCATTGCAGTGCTGATATTTCTGGCGGTTTTTAATTCCTGAACCGGTAAATCAACAAAAACGTGATCGGCGGGTGTCTTTATGACCCCGCCTTTTTGTTGTTGATAGATCAAAATTTGTTAGACTTGAATTTTTTCGGAGCAACCGATGTTTAAAAGATTATTTATAATATTCAGCCTTGGTGCCAGCCTGTTTTTGGGTGCCTGTGTGAATAACAGCACTTTCCCCCCCGAAGAAATCGCAGCAATGCAGGTTGTTACCGAAGATGCGCCCTTTATTTCGCTGATCACCATGGTCAATGACAAAAGCGGCGGTGGTGAACATTCGGCTTTGCTGATCAATGGTTCCCAACAAGTATTATACGACCCTGCCGGTTCATTCCGCCATAGCCGCGTGTTGCGTTCCGGCGATATGATGTATGGCATGACCCCCGGTCTGGTGGATTATTACAATTCATACCACGCGCGGTTTGGTTATTATGTCAAAGTCCAGAGGCTGGAAATCAGCCTTGAGCTGGCCGACGCGCTGATTGTGCGCGCACAGGCCGAAGGTGCTGTGCCAAAATTGACCTGTTCCGTTGCAACCACAAATATCCTAAGCGATTTTGACATGTTTGCCAGCATTGGCAAAACCTTTTTGCCCGGGCGTCAAATGCGGAGGTTCGGAGCGCTGCCAGGTGTTGAAGAAACCATTATCCGCGAAGACGATATTGGCCAGAATTACAATTAAACAACCGGACAATCCACACGGCCATCCGGTTCCAGAATCCATTGTTTGTCATCTTCCAGAATAACACAAGACAGCTCGCCGCCAAACACGGCTGCGGTATCAACCGCGATACGGTTGCCAAGGTTCTGGACCTTTTTAACGGGGCTGTGCCCATGCACCACAATGGCGCCAAAATCCTGGTCCGAGGATAAAAACGGCTCGCGTATCCAGATCAGATCATAAAACGCCTGATCCTCCAGCGCCACATCAGGCCGCACCCCTGCATGGGCAAAGAAATAACCGCCGATATGGATGGAATGCTCGCACTCATTCAGGAACAACCGGTGTTCATCAGGAATGGCCGCCGCAAACAAATCGCGCGCGGTTTCGGCGTTTTGCTCAACCGCGTTTAGCACACCGTAAGATTCAAGGGTTTTGTCGCCGCCTGTGCCGGGATGCAACCAATGCAAACTGCGCCCGTGCATGCTGCCGGGATCGTCCAGAAACAACGATACAAATTTGTCATGATTGCCAAGTAAAAACCGCGTCGGCAGGTCAGCGGTTTTGGCAGCTATCAGGTTTTCCAGCACCGCGCGGTTTTGTGGGCCGCGATCCATGTAATCGCCCAGATAAATCACCAGTGGTTTTTCGTGGGGGTTGGTTTGCAGGTCAGTCGCGATACGTTCTTGCATCTCGACCAGTTGATCCAGACATCCATGGATATCGCCAATGGCATAGATGCGGTGATTGTCGGTTTTACTCATTTTCAGCCTTATCTAAAAATAAACCCCCGAAGTTGCCACCGGGGGTTTTTTAACTACTTAATAGTCCAACATGTTGAAAAAATGCCCTGAATCGAATTCAGAGCATCCCTTCGCGTTGCAGTTTTTTACGCGCTAATTTGCGCGAACGCCGCACGGCTTCGGCCTTTTCACGGGCTTTCTTGACGGAGGGCTTTTCAAAATGTTGCTTAAGCTTCATTTCACG
>JAKITE010000002.1 GCA_021648225.1 Paracoccaceae bacterium | reverse complement strand
CGCTGGCGGCAAGCCGTTTTTTTTGATCGACCGCTACCAGTGTTGAAATCTAGCAAGCCCGACGCAAAGTCTCCGAAAGTATCAGGCAGGGGCAATATACGCGGCGGGCGTTAACGCGGCCCTATAGCAGCGCGCGGTGGGGTAGGTTAGCCAAGCGATTCAATAAATGCGATGCGCAGTGTTTCAAGTGTGCGGGTGCAGCCGACGCCGCCAAAAAATGCATCCAGCGCGGTTTCAAACACCGGATCGCAAGGTTTGGTGCGGGAAAATAGCGATAGCGATGACTGGAATTTAACATCGTCGGGCTGACCAAAGAGCGCAAGCGCGCCTTTATCCGCATGGGCCAATGCCAGCTTTGTGCAGGTTATCAGGCGCGGGCCAAGTATCGGATGTGCCAAATAGGCCATCGCCTCGTCTTTGCCGGAAATGGCAAAAAACATCGAGGTCTGGCTATGGCCAAGGCCCTTGATTTGCGGAAAGATATACCACATCCAGTGGCTTTCTTTGCGGCCCTGTTTTAATTCATGCAGCACAGTCGGGTAAACCATATCCTGTGCACGTATAAAGCGGTCAAAATCATAATTCATCGGGGTAGTATAGGCGCTTCGATCCTGAAAATGCCAATAAAAAGCCAGCCATTGGTAAAAGAAGATTTTATAGATATTAAGGTCTATACTCCAGGAAACGCAGGAAAAGGCCCGAATATGATTGAGCAGGAATTAGAAATCAAAGGTTCGGTAATGCTCTCCGGCACTTTGACAAGGCCCGAAACCAAAGCCCCGCACCCGTTGGTGATCTGTTTTCACGGCAGTGGTCCGCTGGACCGTGACGAGAATACAAAACACACAAAACTAAATATTTTCAATGCTGTATCGGCGTTTCTTGGCAAAAAAATGTGGCCTGCTTTCGGTATGACAAGCGCGGGGTTGGCAAAAGCGGCGGGGATTACCCTTCGGCTGGCCATTCGGATCTGGTTGAGGATGCCGCCGCGATCACCCGTCATTTCAGCAAGGACCCCGATATTTTACAGGTGTTTCTGCTTGGCCATTCAGAGGGCACAATTATTGCCCCGCAAGTAGCGCAGGCAATTCCGGTGGGCGGCATGATATTATTGGCGCCTTTTGTGACGCCGATGATTGAAATATTGGCGCAGCAAGGTGCGGCAATGCAAAAATCTGTTGATGCGGGCAAAGGGGTTTCGGGCTGGTTTGTGCGGCTGTTTGTCCGTCTGTCTGGCGGGATTCAGGCGATAAATGCGCGTTTGATCAAACGGGTTGAAAGCACTGAAAAACCGGTGGTCAGGCAGTTTTTTCGCAAAGTAGAAGCGCGCTGGATGCGAGAGATGCTGGCGCAAGACGCATCACAGGTTTTTATAGGCGCCAGCTGCCCGACACTGGTTCTGGTGGCTGGAAATGATGTGCAATGCCCACCAAAGGATGGCGATAAAATCACTGCTATCATCGGCGAAAATGCAACCCAGATTAACATTGAAGGCCTGTCACATATTTTGCGAATAGAGGCTGAAGCGCGCGGATTTGCGTCTTATCCCGAGCAATTAAAACGCCCCATGGCCGACGAAGTGCTTGTGGCTGTCGAAAATTGGCTGGTGCCGTTAACCAAGCCTTGATTGGCAGGGCTTTTGAAGCCACATAAAAACAGTCAAATTATTTGCGTTTCATTGCTTGAAATTTGCAAGAGGGGTTGAAATCCTGCGCGCCAACCGCCAAGTTTGATGCACAAACGGAAGGCGTGGATTCTGCCAATTACTGGGGTGTCGCGTCTTGCTGAAAAAGGAAAAAACATGAGTGAGCCGAGCATTTTCACCCTGCCTGTCCTGCCGCTGCGCGATATTGTGGTGTTTCCACATATGATTGTGCCGCTGTTTGTGGGGCGTGATAAATCTGTCCGCGCGCTGGAAGCAGTGATGGCGGATGACAAACAGATATTGCTAAGCAGCCAGATTGACCCATCGCAAGATGAACCAACCGCCGACACCATTTTTGACATCGGCGTGGTTGCCAATGTGCTGCAATTGCTGAAACTTCCCGATGGCACCGTTAAGGTTCTGGTTGAGGGTAAACAACGGGTTCGCATCGGCGAATACCTTGATAATGAAGACTATTTCGAAGCATCCGCCGAACTGATCGAGGAAGATGACAGCCAATCCGACGAGATCGAGGCCTTGACGCGCACGGTTGCCGGCGAATTTGAACGCTATGCCAAGCTGAACAAAAACGTCCCCGACGAGGCGCTTTCGGTGGTGGCGGAAACCAAGGGTTCAGCCAAGCTGGCCGATACGGTTGCGGGGCATCTGGGCGTTGATCTTGATGAAAAACAAGCCCTGCTTGAAATAGATGATCTGGCCGAACGGCTGGAAAAAATCTATGAGCTGATGCATTCCGAAATGTCGGTGCTAAAGGTCGAACGCAAGATCAAAAGCCGGGTGAAATCGCAAATGGAGCGCACCCAGCGCGAATATTATCTGAATGAGCAAATGAAAGCCATTCAAAGCGAGCTGGGTTCTGGGGATGAATCCGGTGGCGAAATGGCCGAATTGGAAGCGCGGATCAAGGATACTAAACTGTCCAAGGAAGCCGACGAAAAGGTTTTGGCAGAGCTGAAAAAGCTGAAAAACATGTCGCCAATGTCTGCCGAGGCTACGGTTGTGCGCAATTATCTGGACTGGATTCTTTCTATCCCGTGGGGCAAAAAATCCCGCGTCAAGAAAGACCTGACCAAAGCGCAAGAAGTTTTGGATAATGACCATTACGGGCTTGAAAAGGTTAAAGAACGTATTGTTGAATATCTGGCGGTGCAGAAACGTTCCAGCAAATTACGCGGCCCTATTCTGTGTCTTGTCGGGCCTCCGGGCGTTGGCAAAACCTCGCTTGGCAAGTCTGTGGCGCGGGCGACAGGGCGCGAATTTATTCGTATTTCGCTGGGTGGTGTGCGGGACGAGTCAGAAATTCGCGGCCATCGGCGGACCTATATTGGCTCTATGCCCGGTAAAATCATTCAGTCTATGAAAAAGGCAAAAACTACCAATCCGTTGATTTTACTAGATGAAATTGACAAAATGGGTCAGGATTTTCGCGGTGATCCTGCATCTGCGATGCTGGAGGTGCTGGACCCAGAACAAAATGCAACCTTTGTGGATCATTATCTGGAGGTCGAATACGACCTTTCCAATGTGATGTTTTTGACCACCGCCAATACCTATAACATGCCGCGCCCTTTGCTGGACCGTATGGAAGTAATCACGTTGGCGGGCTATACCGAGGATGAAAAAGCCGAGATCGCCAAGCAGCATCTGATTGCCAAGCAAGAAAAAGGCCACGGGCTGAAAAAAGGTGAATTTCTGCTGGAAGATAGCGGTTTGATCGACATCATCCGCTATTACACCCGCGAGGCTGGCGTGCGGAATCTGGAACGCGAAATTGCCAAACTGTGCCGCAAAGCTGTGACCAAAATTGTAATGGATGAAGCAAAAACCGTTACGGTCAATGCCGATAATATCGAGGATTTTCTGGGTGTGCGCCGTTTCAAATATGGTCTGGCCGAAGAAAAAGACCAGATCGGCACGGTT
Organism: Paracoccaceae bacterium; assembly: GCA_021648225.1. Lineage (GTDB taxonomy): Bacteria > Pseudomonadota > Alphaproteobacteria > Rhodobacterales > Rhodobacteraceae > UBA3077. The sequence continues at coordinate 69,929 of JAKITE010000002.1, read as the reverse complement.
ACCGGATTGGCATGGACCCAGGTTGGCGGTGATTTGCTGCAAATCGAAGCCCTGCGCCTGCCGGGCAAGGGCCGCATGAAAACCACCGGCAAGCTGGGCGATGTGATGAAAGAAAGCATTGATGCGGCCAGCAGCTGGGTGCGCTCGAAATCCACCACTTTGGGCATCAAGCCGCCCGAATTTGAAAAGATCGACATCCATGTGCATGTGCCCGATGGCGGCACCCCCAAAGACGGGCCAAGTGCGGGCATTGGTATGGTGACCTCGATCGTTTCGGTGCTGACCCGAATTCCGGTGAAGCGCGAGGTCGCGATGACCGGCGAGGTGACCCTGCGCGGCAATGTGTTGCCGATTGGCGGGCTAAAGGAAAAGCTGCTGGCGGCGCTGCGCGGCGGTATCAAAACCGTGATTATTCCTGCGGATAATGAAAAAGATTTGGCGGATATACCGGATAATGTCAAAGACGGGCTGGAGCTGATTCCAGTTTCCCATGTCATGGAGGTTCTGGAGCTGGCGTTGACCCGAATGCCCGAAGCCATTGAATGGGACGAGGTCGCCGAGGCAGCCGCTGCCGCAGCGGCAATCAAACCCGTTGAGGGCGGCGCAGCCACCGCGCATTAATCCGGTTTTATAAAAAACAAGCGGCGCTTTTGCTAATGCAAAGGCGCCGTTTTTTATTGCATGGCCGGTTTTTTAATAAACCGCATAAATATGCAAAATTCCCGAAAACAGGGCTTGCAGTGGCGGCGTTTGCCAATTAGTTACACGGCCATGGCGGGTGATTAGCTCAGTTGGTAGAGCGCTTCGTTTACACCGAAGATGTCGGGAGTTCGAGTCTCTCATCACCCACCATTTACCCTTATTCGGTTTGCGCTGGCCATGTCATGGATTTGCATATGGTTCCGCCCACCATACAGCCTTCAAGCGCCATTTCTGAATCCGAAATGATAATGGTACCTTTGGCGCTGATCCAGCGCGGACCATCGGGGTTTTTCAGCTTGTCTCCTTGCCAGGTATTGTTTCCTTGTGATTCCATGCCATTACATATTTCAAAACCATCGGAAATGCGTGTGCAAAAAAGCTGGTTATTTTCTATAAAAACACGCACAGGCTCGGTTCCGTCACGCAAATAGGTGCCAAGGGTTTGAGCGTGAACGCCAGAAGCGGCGGCAAGCAGAACAAGCAAAAGCGATGCTTTGATTTTCATAAGGACCTCGATTGGTTAGGTTGAGGCATTTAGATAGGCAATGACAAAACGCTTTGCAAGGAGCCTGCGCCCCTTGCCCGGTTTGTTTATCGTTTGGGTTTATACCCCAGCAGCCGCAAGGCATTAAGCGTTACCAGAACCGTAGCACCGGTATCGGCCAGAATGGCCATCCACAGGGTTGTGATGCCAAACAGGGTGGTCAGCAGAAATACCGCCTTTAGACCCAGCGCTATGGTGATGTTCTGGTAAATATTGTCCATGGTGGTTCGCGACAGGTCAATCAGGGCAGGCACATCGCCAACCTGTTCGTGCAACAGCGCCGCATCGGCGGTTTCCAGCGCCACATCGGTGCCGCCACCCATAGCAATGCCCACATCGGCGCGGGCAAGGGCTGGGGCGTCATTAATGCCATCGCCAACCATGGCTACGCCGCCTTTTTCGCGCAGTTCCTCGATGATCTTCAGCTTGTCTTCGGGCATCAGTTCCGCGCGGACCTCCATGCCCAGTTGCGCGCCCAAAGCGGCCCCTGTGCGGGCATTGTCGCCGGTTAGCATAATCGCGGTAACCCCCATTTCTTTCAGGGTCTGCATGGATTTCACCGCGTCTGGCCGCAATTCATCCCGCATGGCGATGATGCCCAGCATCTTGCCATTCGCCAGCACCGCTGCCACGGTTTTACCGTCGGTTTCCAATGCTGTGATCTGGTCAATCTCGGCAGGTTTCAACGGGGTGATTTCCGCAGCATAACGCGGCGAGGCCACGATAACGTCAACCTTGCCAACCATGGCCCGCACCCCGCGCCCGCGCAGGGCTTCGGAATCGGTTGCGAGCGGAATTTCCAGCCCCTCCGCGCGTTCGGTAATCGCTTTGGCCAACGGGTGCGAAGACCCGGCCTCGACGGCCGCCGCCAGCGCCAGCATCTTGCTTTCCTCGCCGCTGAATACCACCAGATCGGTAACCTTGGGCGTGCCTGCCGACAGGGTGCCGGTTTTGTCAAAAGCCACGGTTTTGACCTTGCCGATGGCCTCCAGCACTGCGCCGCCTTTCATTAGCAACCCTTGGCGCGCACCGGTGGAAATACCCGATGTGATTGCCGCGGGGGTCGAAAGCACCAGCGCACAGGGGCAGCCGATCAGCAAAATTGCCAAACCTTTATAGACCCATAATCCCAGATCGGCCCCGACCAAAAGTGGCGGTAAAAACGCGATCATGGCAGCGACAACAATGACGCCGGGGGTGTAATATTTGCTAAACCGGTCGATGAACCTTGCGGTAGGCGCTTTGGAGGCTTCGGCATCTTCGACCATTTGCAATATCCGCGCGATCATGTTGTTTTCAGCAGCCTGGGTGACCTCCATGCGGATCAAACCATCAGTGTTGATGGAGCCGGCAAAAACCCCGTCACCAACGGTTTTGTGGCGCGGCATGGATTCGCCGGTTACGGCGGCCTCGTCAATGGCGGTTTCGCCCATGGTCAGGGTGCCGTCGGCTGGCACACGGCCCCCGGGGCGGACCTCGATAATATCCCCGATTTTCAGGGTATCGGCCTCGACCTCGGACACGGCATCGCCGACCACCAGATAAGCCGATTTCGGCACCAGATCGGCCAATGCCTGCACCGATCGGCGGGCTTTTGCGGCGGCCATCATTTCCAGCAATTCACCGATCAGGAATAAAAACACCACCACCGAGGCCTCGGCGGCTTCGTCGATGACGATTGCGCCGATCACCGCAATGGTTACCAGCGTTTCAATGGTAAAAGGCTGGCCCATGCGCGCGGCGGCATAAGCTTTGCGCGCCAAGGGGGCAAGGGCAATCAATGCGCCAGTGGCAAATACATAACCCGCATATTCAGGCAGCAAAAATGACAGCACCGTCGCCAGTGCCAGAATAGACCCTGCCAAAATCACCAACCGGCCTTTGCCTGTTTGATACCATCTTTTGGGGGCTTCGGGTGCGGCATTTACCCTGACTTTATAGCCCAGCTTTTCGATCACCTTTTGAACGCTGGCGGCGCTGCCGCCTGCGCCAATTTCCAGTTTCAGTTTCTGGTTGGTATAGTTAAGCGACACATTGCCAACCCCCGGCAAGGCACAGATCGCACCTTCGATTTTACTGGTGCAGCTCGGGCAATCCATGCCTTCGATATTCAGGGTTAATTGTTCGGCCATTTTGCGCTCCCGCAGGTTATTTTTGATTCGGGGGATTATGGAATCTCAAGGGACTAGAGCTTCAAGAAGTTTTTTTGAAAACTTTTGAAAACATAGGGCGAGAACCGCTTGACGGCCCCGTCGCCGCGCCCTAAAACGCCCGAGTAGCTGGCGGTTGTAGCTCAGTTGGTTAGAGTGCCGGCCTGTCACGCCGGAGGCCGCGGGTTCGAGTCCCGTCAACCGCGCCACTACATTTTCAAAAAACCGGAATTAGTTTTCGACGCTTGCGCAAATTTGTGCTAAGCGGGGCTGGTGGCATATTGTCATAAGTCAAATTGGTTGGTGTGAAATGAAAACTCGAATAATAGCAATGGTTTTGGCATTTGCTGCAACCCAGATTGCAACCAAAGTATCGGCGCAGGAATTTCTAGGCGCGGATATTCAGTATAAATATGTTACCAATAGCGATGATTTGCAAGATTGGGTCGCCCGGTCTTTTTCCGGTTCTGTGGAATTGGGGTTTGGTGATTTTTCGGTGCAGATTGATGGTTCGATATCTGAATATGATGCGGACGGTTTTGCACCGACATTCGGGCTGCATGGAATTTACCGGATTTCGGATAACCTCAGGGTGGGGGCGTTTTTGGTTACAGAAGACTGGATCGATGCAGGCGAAAACTCGATTTATAATAATTACGGGCTAGAGGCCCGCTATGATTTTGATGCAGTGCCTGTTTCGGCAGAGCTGTTCTGGGTGCGTGAAGAGGGGGTTCAAGACGTTGGGTATGCATTTGATGGTCTGGGCGGGGCGGTAGAATACACCATGGAAAACGGCTTGTCCCTGAATGCGGCTTTGGTCAGTTTTTCTGGCGATACTGCCGGTGTGCTAACCGTTGTTGGTGCTGAATACCGGTTTGAAAACCGGCTTGCCCTGGGGGTGAAAGTTTCGCAGTTTTCTGATAATGACAATCATCGGGGTTTCGGGGTTTATCTTAACAAAAAATATGGTTCCGGTGTAAGTTTTGCACGCCGTGACTGGAATGAATTTCTGGCTGGCTGGTGAGAAACCAGAAACTTTGGTTATGCCGGTAATTGCGGTGTTTTTGACATTGACGCGGCTGCGGGCTTGGCATATCCAACCGCTAACTGCGCGGTTGTAGCTCAGTTGGTTAGAGTGCCGGCCTGTCACGCCGGAGGCCGCGGGTTCGAGTCCCGTCAACCGCGCCAGTTTTATAATTATTATTGATCTCACGCGCAAGGCGCTCCGATGGGGCGGCCTGACCGGCCGAGGCGCGGTCGCGCCTTTGGGTGGCTCCCGCTTGACGCGGGTATTTTTTTAGCCTAAATCGTTTTTGATTGACTGGTCAGTTAATAAAAACCTGTGGGGATAAAATGCCTAAAACCGGAATGGAGCCTATTCGCCGCAAAGCCCTGATCGGGGCAACCATTGCTGAAATCGGGGCCTTGGGGTCGCTGGATGTCACCATGGGTAAAATCGCCAAACGGGCGGGGGTTAGCTCGGCTTTGGCGCATCATTATTTTGGCGGCAAAGACGATTTGCTATTGGCGGCAATGCGGCATCTTTTGATGCAGCTCGGGCTTTCGGTTGCGGCTGAATTAAAACAGGCGCACAGCCCCGAACAGCGTTTGGCAGCCATTATCAATGCCAGTTTTGCAGATTCGCAATTTTCAAAAGCGACGGTTTCCGCATGGCTTAGTTTTTATGTGCAGGCCCAAAGCTCAGTTCGGGCGGCGCGGTTGTTGCGAGTGTATACAAAGCGGCTACATTCCAATCTGGTGTATGATCTGAAAAAGCTGACCGGACCGGGCAGGGCAGATGAAACGGCCAAAGCGGTCGGGGCCATGATCGACGGGTTTTATATTCGTCACGCCTTGCAGGGCCATGCTTTGCAACGGGATGAAATGATCGGGATTATCAACCGGTATTGGCGGTTGAGCATCGTGGCATGACCAATACGAAAAGCGCCGATTTTGTTATCATCGGGTCCGGTTCTGCTGGTGCGGCGCTGGCCTATCGGCTTGGCGAAAGCGGTAAATATTCGGTTTTGGTGCTGGAATATGGCGGCTCTGATCTGGGGCCGTTTATCCAGATGCCAGCGGCGCTTTCTTATCCGATGAACATGAAACGCTATGACTGGGGATTCAAAACCCAACCCGAACCGCACTTGGGGGGCAGGCGGTTGGTTACCCCGCGTGGCAAGGTTGTTGGCGGGTCCAGCAGTATTAACGGCATGGTTTATGTGCGCGGCAATGCTGGCGATTATGACCATTGGGCCAGAATGGGCGCGACCGGCTGGGATTATGCGTCGGTTTTGCCCTATTTCAAGCGTATGGAAACATGGCATGGCGGCCAATCGGATTGGCGCGGTAATGACGGCCCTGTGCATGTCACCCGAGGCCCGCGCGACAACCCGTTGCATTCTGCTTTTGTGAAAGCTGGGGCCGAAATGGGCTTTCCGCTTACGCAGGATTATAACGGTGAACACCAAGAGGGCTTTGGTCCGATGGAGCAGACGGTTTGGAAAGGCCGGCGTTGGTCCACCGCCAATGCCTATATCCGGCCTGCGCTAAAACGCCGTAATTGCAAGCTGTTACGCTGTTTTGTTCGCAAGGTTTTGATTGAAAACGGTAGCGCAATCGGGGTGGAAGTTGAACGCAAAGGCCGCATTGAAATTATTCATGCTAGGCGCGAAGTGGTTATCTCCGCATCCTCGATAAACTCGCCCAAAATCCTGATGTTGTCGGGCATTGGCCCAGCGGCACATCTGGCCAAACACGGCATTCCGGTGCTGGCTGATCGGGGTGGTGTGGGGCAAAATCTGCAAGACCATCTGGAGCTGTATATCCAGCAGGCCAGCCTGAAACCGATCACGCTGTATCGCTATTGGAACCTGATTTCAAAGGCGCGTATCGGTGCTGAATGGCTGTTTCAAAAAACCGGTCTTGGCACCTCTAACCAGTTTGAAAGTGCTGCATTTTTACGATCTGGTGCAGCGGATTACCCCGATATCCAGTTTCATTTCATCCCGATTGCGGTGCGTTATGACGGTAAAATCGCCGCTGAGGGCCACGGGTTTCAGGCCCATGTCGGGCCGATGCGCTCCAAATCCCGTGGTGCGGTGACGCTGGCCAGTAGCGACCCGAATGTCGCGCCAAACATTCGGTTCAATTACATGAGCCACGATGATGACTGGGCCGAGTTTCGCCATTGCATCCGGCTAACGCGTCAGATTTTTGGCCAAAAAGCCTTTGCGGAATTTGCAGGCACGGAAATCCAGCCCGGGAAATATCTGCAAAGCGATTCAGAGCTGGACGGGTTTATCCGCCAACATGCGGAAAGCGCGTTTCACCCGTGTGGTACAGCCCGCATGGGCCAGCGCGATGACCCGATGGCGGTGGTTGATCCGGCCTGCAAAGTGATCGGGGTTGAGCGGCTGCGCCTTGCGGATAGCTCGATCTTTCCGCGCATAACCAATGGCAATCTGAATGCACCGTCGATTATGGTTGGCGAAAAGGCTGCTGACCATATTCTAGAGGATGTTTAGGGTTATTTAGCGCCGAATTTACGCAAAATATTGGTCATCAGGCAAAATTTGGTTAGGCCCGATTGAAACAGGTTGGCGCCAACAAATAACAACATCCAAGACCAGCCGAATTTGGTCAGGTCAAACTGGCCGTTGATATGGCCCATAAACAGGCTGACCAGCACAAATGCGCCGGCGATGGTCATGGTTAAACGTTGTGCGGTCATTTTTCAGGTCCAATACATAAGGTTTACAGGTTTTGATCAAGATATCTAAAAATACGAATATGTCAACCTGTTGTTAAATCCGGCAATATTGTTGCAGCGTGGCAAAGCTGTCGGGTTCAAAAGCCTCGGGTGTGGCGGTATTAAGCGGCAGGCCAAAGCCGTGCTGCGCTGCCAATTCCTGAAGCGGTGTGGTATCAATACGCAAGTTTTGCAGCCGGTCGCGCGCCGCGACAAAGTCTTCGCCATTGGGGCTGGCATTGGTGATTGGCAATTCCGGCGTGACGTTTTTGCCAAAAATATGCTGGATGGCAGCCAATGGCCCTGCGGTTTCAAGGGTTTGATACAGCAGGGCGCGCCGGTCTGACATGGCGTAATTCAAGGCAATTTCAGCCGCCAGTGTTTCAGGGTTTTTTGCGGCCAAAACTGTGTCTAACGGCAGGTAGATCAATGTATTGGCTAGACCATATGATTGTATGCTGCTTTGATTCACTACAAAAACATGTGGCGGATAGGCATCAAACATGGCTTGTAAAAAATCTGCAAGCGCGCGGCTGGCGCGGCTATCGGTGCAGGCAAAATCATTATCAGGAAACAGTTGGGTTTGCATTTCTTTAGAAAAATTCTGCAACCGCAGCGGTGATGTCAGCTTTGTCGCCCATGCATAAATAAGCGGCGGAGACTGGCTAAGCAAACCCAGAATAACAATCAGAAAACCCAGCCACACAAATTTTTTGCGGCTTTTCTTTTTGGGTTCTTGCTGCCCGACTTCACGGGTGACCGCGGTGATGGCGCGGATCATTTCAGCATCGTCGATCAACAGGGTTTCATCGCCTTGGCTATCGGTCGAATATATAATGGCATTGCCTGTTGACCCGATGCGTTTTACCGCCCGCAAGGCCCAATGGGTTAGCGGAGTATCCTCAAGGCTGGTCAATTGCAGGGTTGCATTGCCAAATGAAACCACGACTTCTTGGGTTGGTTCATCAGGGGCAGGGCGCCATTGGCCGATGGCTTCTAGCCGGATATATTTGTCGATCGCGGTCATGTCAAAATTCTTTCACCGGTTACAAGGGCAGCGCACATCCTTGATCTGCCAGCTTTTTTTGCGTAACAGAAGTCTGGATATTTTGCCAGTCGCCGTATGGGGGATTTCATGCATAAAAACAATATCGCCGGTGTCAAACCATCCCTGCGGATCCACCGCATCGTGGTTTTCTTTCAGATATCGCTGCACCACTGCCGTATGATCAATGATTTCGCTAACGCGAAGCGGAAATTCCTGTATGGTGGCTTGCATTTAATGGTTCCCTGAATTTTTGGTCAAGTGTTGACGATTTTCAGGTGCATTAAAAGGGTTTTGTTTTGGCCCCGTCGCAAGACGGGGCCGCAGGTTTCAGGCAGCAACGCTTTTGGCAACCCGTTCATAGAACCCCTGATTGTCTTTGGCCAGATCACGCAAAATATCCGGTGCAGTAAAGCGTTCGCCAAAACGTTCCGTCAGGCTGTCGCAAATCTCGACCGCTTTGTCAGCGCCCAGAATATCCAGCCAGCTAAACGGCCCGCCCGACCATGGCATAAAGCCCCAGCCAAGAATGGCGCCGACGTCACCCTCGCGGATGTCTTCCAGCACGCCCTGCTCATAGGCGCGCACGGCCTCAAGGGTTTGCACCATGGCAAGCCGGTGTTGCACGTCGATAAATTCCGGTTGTTTGGCAGCAACCGGCCAGTTTTTGGCCAAGCCACCCCATAATCCGGTGCGCTTGCCTTTTTCATCATAATCATAAAAACCGGCGTTTGATTTGCGCCCCAGACGGCCCTCGTCAAACAGTTTGAACAGCACTTCGTCGGCGCTATTGTCATAGGCGTCCCCCATGGCCAGCTTGGTGGCTTTGGCAATTTTAACGCCCAGATCAATCGAGGTTTCATCGTTTAATTGCAAAGGCCCCAGCGGAAAACCAAGCTGTTTGGCAGCATTTTCAATCGTGGCAGGGATAACGCCTTCACGCACCATACGCAGGCCCTCGTTGATATAGGGGATGATGCAGCGATTGGCATAAAAGAACCGCGCGTCATTGACCACAATCGGGGTTTTGCGAATTTGGCGCACAAAATCCAGCGCCTTGGCCACGGCGCGGTCTCCGGTTTTTTTGCCTTTGATGATCTCTACCAAAGCCATGCGCTCAACGGGGCTGAAAAAATGGATGCCGATGAATTGCTCCGCATTATTGCTGGCTTTGGCCAGCTCGGAAATTGGCAGGGTAGAGGTATTGGTGGCAAAAATGCACTCCGGCCCAACGACGGCTTGAACCTTTTTGGTGACTTCGGCTTTAACCGCTACGTCCTCGAACACCGCCTCGACAATCAGGTCCGCGCCTTTGAGCGCGTTATAATCGGTGGTGGCGGTGATCAGCGCCATCACGGCCGCTTTTTTCTCGGCTGTGGTCTTTTTGCGCTTGATACCTTTGTCAAGATACCCCTCGACATAATCGCGGCCTTTGTCAGCGCTTTCCTGGGTCTGGTCGATCAAAACAACCTCGATCCCCGCCATGGCCGAAACAATGGCAATGCCGGCGCCCATCATGCCCGCACCCATGATGCCGAGTTTTTTAACGCTTTGATCGGGCACGGATTTAGGCCGCACCGCACCTTTTTCCAACGCGCCTTTATTGACAAATATAGAACGGATCATTGCGGCTGATGACGGGTTAAGCATCACCGAGGTAAACCAGCGCGCCTCGATCCGGATGGCGGTATCAAAGGGCACCAGAGCGCCCTCGTAAATGGCGGAAAGCATGGCTTTGGCGGCGGGATACACGCCTTGGGTGCGGCCATGCACCATGGCAGCTGCGCCGACAAAGGTCATGAAACCGGCAGGGTGATAAGGCGCGCCGCCGGGCATTTTATAACCCTTGGCATCCCATGGTTTCAGGATGTCTTTGTCGGTGGCATTCAAAACCCATTCCTTGGCGCGGGCCTGCAATTGGTCCGCCGGAACCACTTCGTCAATCACGCCAGCAGCCTTTGATTTGGCAGGGGGCAGCATTTTGCCCTCCAGCAAATGCGGCGCGGCCATCATTGGCCCCATCATGCGAACCAGCCGCGTGGTGCCGCCTGATCCGGGGAAAATACCCACCAGAATTTCGGGCAGGCCCAGCTTGGCTTTTGGATTATCGGCAACAATGCGACGATGACAAGCCAGCGCGATTTCCATGCCAATACCGGCACTGGTGCCGGGGCTGGCCCAAGCAAAAGGTTTACCGCCTTTATTGGTTTTCGGGTCCATACCGGCGCGTTCAATTTTGCGCAGAATTTGATGGATGGCCATCACCCCGTCAAACACGCCCTGCGCGGGATCATCGCCCGCGTCTTCACGCATTTTAGCCAAGACTTTCAGGTCCATGCCGCCCGCAAAATCATTTTTAGCAGAGGTAATAATCACGCCCTTAACGGCATCATCCGCCAGCGCATCGTCAACAAATCCGTTAAGCTGCCGAAAGCCCTCGGCTGTCATTACATTCAAGCTGGTTTCTGGCTGGTTCCAGGTAATGGTGGCTACGCCGTCATTGTCTAGATCATAGAAAAATTGTTGGGTCATGTTATATTCTTTCGATAATGGTTGCCGCGCCCATGCCGGATGCCACGCATAACGTGGCCAAGGCGGTGCCTTTGCCGCTGCGCTCCAGCTCGTCCAGTGCGGTGCCGATGATCATCGCACCCGTGGCCCCCAGCGGGTGGCCAAGGCTGATGGCGCCGCCGTTGACGTTAACCTTGGAATGATCGACGTTGAAGGCCTGCATGAAGCGCAACACAACTGCGGCAAATGCCTCGTTAACCTCGAACAGGTCGATGTCATTGATGTTCATGCCAGCTTCGGCAAGGATTTTTTCGGTAACGGGAACCGGACCGGTCAGGTTGATGGTCGGGTCCGACCCGATTTTGGCAGCCGCGCGAATGCGGGCGCGGGGTTTCAGGCCGTATTTTTCGCCAAATTCTTTTGAGCCAACCAGAATGGCGGCGGCTCCGTCAACAATACCTGATGAATTGCCTGCGTGATGCACGTGGTTTATGCGCTCCAGATGCGGGTATTTCAACATTGCCACGGCGTCAAATCCGGGCATGTTTTCGCCAATGTCTTTGAACGCGGCTTTTAGCCCGCCCAAAGATTGCATATCGGTGCCGGGGCGGGGGAATTCGTCATGATCCAGAATGGTTAATCCATTTCGATCCTTGATGGTGATCAGGGATTTGTCAAACCGGCCTTCCTTGATGGCCGTGGCCGAACGGATCTGGCTTTCCATGGCATAGGCATCCACATCCTCACGCGAAAACCCGTATTCAGTGGCGATGATATCCGCCGAAATACCTTGGGGCACAAAATAGACTTTCATGGCCAGTTCAGGGTCCACCGCAATGGCAGCACCGTCAGAACCCATCGGCACGCGGCCCATCATTTCAACGCCGCCGGTCACATAAGCCTGCCCGGCACCACCGCGAATTTGCATGGCACCTATATTGGTGGCCTCCATACCTGACGCGCAAAACCGGTTGATCGACAGGCCCGGCACGCTTTCAGCGTAATTTGACAGCAAAACGGCCGAGCGCGCCAGACAGCCGCCTTGTTCCATCACTTGGGTGACATTGCCCCAAATCACGTCTTCCACCGCTTCGGTATCAAGATTATTACGCTCGGCCAATGCGTTCAGCACATCAGCGGAAAGGCGCACGGATGTGACCTCGTTTAGCGCGCCGTCTTTGCGGCCTTTGCCGCGCGGGGAGCGCACTGCGTCATATATATAGGCTTCGTTCATGGTATTCTCCTAGATAGGGTGGCCCTGCATTAAATCGTAGGGGGGGTTCCCGTTGGGCAATTGGCGGATCGGGCGGGATTTGAGTATTTAAGAAACAAAGAAGGTAAGTAACGGTTTGTTAACCAAAATTTTTCTATGTTTGCCTCGCGGCACAGGCTGGAGAGCCGATGGCCGTCAACGAAGAAGACCAAGCCGCTCCTGTTTAACGACAGGGGCGCATCTTTTTCTTTGTTGCTTAAATACTCCCGCCGGAGGCATAATAGTTTTAATCCGGAACCCATCACAACCCCCTCGCGATCAGGTCTTTCATGATCTCGTTTGTGCCGCCATAAATACGCTGCACACGGGCATCTGTCCACATTTCGGCAATCGGATATTCCATCATATAGCCATAGCCGCCAAACAGTTGCAGGCATTCATCCAGCACTTGCCCTTGCAGGTCCGACAACCAGTATTTGTTCATCGCAGCGGTTTCGACATCCAGATTGCCTTTGATAAGGGCGTCGATGCAGCTATCCAGAAAACAGCGCGCCACCACGGTGTTGGTTTTGCATTCGGCCAGCTTGAAACGGGTGTTTTGAAACTGGGTAAGCGGACCGCCAAATGCTTCGCGGGTTTTGCAATATTCAATGGTTTGGGTTACGGCGGCCTCCATGGCACCCACGGCGCCGCAGCCGATGATCAGGCGTTCTTGCGGTAATTGCTGCATCATCTGGTAAAAACCTTGGCCCTCTTCAGCCCCCAACAGGTTATCAGGGCGGATTTCGAGGTCTTCGAAAAACAGTTCGGATGTATCCGCCATTTTCAGACCGATTTTATCAAGATTACGCCCACGGGTGAAACCCTTGCCCTCGGCATCTGCCGCCTCGACCATCATCAACGAAACCCCTTTGGATTTTTCTGACGGGTCGGTTTTGCAGGCCACCAGTATCAGATCAGCCACTTGGCCGTTGGTAATAAAGGTCTTGGCCCCGTTCATAACATAGCTATTGCCGGTTTTGACGGCGCGGGTTTTGAGGTTTTGCAGGTCCGACCCGCAGGATGGTTCGGTCATTGCCAAGGCGGCCACCAATTCTCCGGTGGCCATTTTGGGCAGCCAGCGTTGTTTTTGGTCTTCGGTGCCATAGGCCAGAATATAATGGGCGACAATGCCGGAATGGATGCCGTTGCCCCAGCTGGCGTAATTCGCGCGGCCAGCCGCCATATATATCGCGGCATCAAAGCCAAAATCGCCCCCAGCGCCGCCGTATTCCTCGGGGATGGATGCACAAAGCAGGCCCATTTCGCCGGCCTCAAACCATGCGTCGCGGTCCATCATGCCCTGCTTGCGCCATTTTTCAAACCTTGGCTGCCATTTTTCAGTGATGAACTGAAAGGTCATTTCATCGACCATTCTATGTTCGTCACTCATCCATGATGATGGCAGGTTGGTAAATGTCATTTCTGCACCTTTTTAGAAATTTTCCGCCGCCAAATTCATAACCGGATCTGCGCCCGTGTTGATGCGCGCCAGTCGCAATGCGGTTTCGGGCAACAGGCGCGCCATGTAATAGCGGCCGGTGGTCAGCTTGGTCTCATGGAAATTAGGGTCGGATGTGCCGTTTGCCAAGGCTTCAATCGAGGCTTTTGCCATGCGCGCCCACATCAAGCCTAAACAGACATGCCCGAAAAGATGCATGAAATCTACCGAACCGGCCAAGGCCGCATCGGGGTTTTTCATGCCGTTTTGCATAAAATACATCCCCGCCGCCTGCATGTCTTTCGAGGCGGATTTCAAAGGCAGGAGGAAATCGTCATTTAACGCCGCATCCGCTTCGTTTTCCTTGATAAAGGTTTTTACGATATCGAAAAATGCCAGCACATGTTTGCCGCCATCTGTCGCCAGCTTGCGCCCGACAAGGTCCAGCGCCTGCACGCCGTTTGCGCCCTCGTATATCATGGCAATGCGGGCATCGCGCACATATTGCGACATGCCTTGTTCCTCGATATAGCCATGGCCGCCGAATATTTGCTGGGCCTGCACGGTGCAATCAAAACCTTTGTCGGTCAAGAACCCTTTGATCACCGGCGTCATCAAGGAAAGCACCCCCTCGGAATCCTTGTTACCGTTCAGGTGGCCATCATCCAGCAGCATTGCGCCCCATAACAAAAATGCACGGCCACCCTCGACAAAGGCTTTCTGGTCCATCAAGGCGCGGCGCACATCCGGATGCACAATGATCGGGTCCGCAGGGCCGTCAGGGTTTTGCGTGCCGGTAACCGCGCGGCCTTGCAAGCGGTCCCGCGCATATTCAACCGCGTTTTGATAAGCGATCGAGGCTTGCGACAAGCCTTGCAAACCAACGCCAAGCCGTGCGGCGTTCATCATGGTGAACATGGCGCGCAGGCCTTTGTGTTCCTGGCCAACCAGATATCCGGTTGCTTCGTCAAAATTCATCACACAGGTCGAATTGCCGTGGATGCCCATTTTTTCTTCAAGATTGCCACAGGAAACCCCGTTGCGTGCGCCAAGCGAACCATCGTCATTAACAATGAACTTAGGCACGATAAACAGCGATATGCCCTTAACGCCCTCAGGCCCACCGGGGATTTTGGCCAATACCAGATGGATGATGTTTTCTGCCAAATCATGTTCACCGGCCGAGATAAATATCTTTTGGCCGGTGATCCTGAATGATCCGTCATCTTGCGGTTCGGCTTTGGAGCGCAGCAGGCCCAGATCGGTGCCGCAATGGGGTTCGGTCAGGTTCATGGTGCCTGTCCATTCGCAGGTTACCATTTTGGGCAGGAATTTTTGCTTTAGGTCATCAGATGCATGGGCATGGATGGCCTCATAAGCGCCAAGGGTCAGGCCTTGATACATGTTAAACGCCATATTGGCCGAGACAAAGACCTCGCTGACCGCAGTATGCACCAGATAAGGCATGCCTTGGCCGCCATATTCGGGGTCAGCGCCAAGGCCTGTCCATTCGCCATCCCGCATCATGTCAAATGCCTGTTGAAAACCCGATGGGGTGCGGACAACACCGTTTTCCAGCTTGCACCCCTCGGAATCACCAACTGCATTCAGCGGCAGCAGCACATCGCGGGCGATTTTACCGGCCTCTTCCAGAATGGCACCGGAAAAATCACGGTCAAGGTCGCTATAACCGGGGATGTCTGAATCCTGGATTTTCAGCACATCGTGCAGAATAAATTCCATGTCTTTGAGCGGGGGGGTGTAAATTGCCATGATGTTTTCCTATTCTGCAGCGGCTTTTACGCCACGGTCTTGTAATACTTTTTCGCCCCAGCGGAGCTGTTCTTTCAGGTCTTCGATTGCGTTATCCAGCTCGTCGCGCTGGGCTTCCATGGTTGCCAGATGCTCCAGCGCCAATTCATAAGTGCGGGTAAGCTGTGTGGTTTGCTGGTCACCGATATGATACAGATTCAGCAATTGGCGGATTTCCTCAAGGCTGAAACCAAACCGTTTGCCTTGCAAAATCAGTTTCAGCCGGGCGCGGTCGGATTTGGTGAATAGACGTTTCTGGCCCTCGCGGATCGGGAAAAGCAGCTCTTTGGCCTCGTAAAAGCGCAAAGTCCGGGGGGTGACGTCAAAAGCATCACACATTTCGCCGATTGTAAAAGTTGCATCAGACATTTCAATTTCCTCAGCCTTGTTACAGGATGAAGGGTGTATACTCGAAAAAGGCAACCTTTTCAAGAGGGGAAGTTGACGTCAACGTAAGTAAGGTGAGGCTTATAAGGTTATCCCTTGCAACCCAAGGGGTTACATGAAGTTGGGCGCAAAGAAATAAAACCCGTAGGCCAGAAAAAATGCCGGAACCGTGGAGTAAAGCGTGGCCATAACAGCGGCTTTGGGGTTCAGGGCAATCGCCGGAAACAACGCGTCGCCGTCATTTGATATCGCGTTGCCAAGCAGGGCTGAAAACGGGATCAGCCCGTTAACATACATGGTTGTTACCAGAACCTGAGGGCCGCAGCCCGGAATCAGGCCAATGATGATGCCCATCAAGGGCAATAGCGGCGCAATGGATGAAAACAGTGCCGCAAGATCAAGGCCGGAAAAAAGCACGATATAATCATAGGCCAGATAAGCCCCGATCACCCAGATTGCGATAAAACTGGTTTCCTCGGCAGCGCGGGTCAGGGGGGTGTCATTGACGTTTGTCATGGCCTGAATGGTGGATGTCGACCACATCCAAAGACCAATTGCCGTGCCTGTCAGGCCAACAACCGGCAGCCATATGCCCCAGGTTAGCTCAAGATCAAATTGCATGATTTGAGTGATGCCCATGGCCAGCCCGGGGATAACCAAAGCCACAAAAAGCATATCTTTTGCGCGCAATCGCCCGATCAGGGGTGCAAATTCGCATTTTGCAGAAGCCGTGCCGCGATAATCGGTCTTGTTGAACTTATCAACAATAAAACCGGTGGCGATACCGACCGTAAAAGAAAGCGGTAAAATAACAATCGCCACATCGGGGCGCACTGCAATTAACAGAAATGCCGCATCGCCCATGGTGGCGGTTAATGCGGCAACCACCGCGCCAAAGCTGACATTACCCGATGAATAGGCAGCAACCACAACCACCGCGCCACCACAGCCGGGCGTGGTGCCCAACAGGGCAGAAAGCGGAATTTGGAAATGTTTGGAATTTTTGAGCGCAGCGCCAAGCTCAAACTTGAAAATGCGTTCAACTCCGTAAAATATCAACAGTGTTGTTGCGACAAAGGCGCTGACCTGCACATAGGCGTCGGTCATCAGGCCGCGGGTCAATGCGCCGATTTCGCCGGGGAAAATGGCAAGGGTCAACAGAATTAAAACCACCGGAAGGCGCTTGCCTTTGAATGGCCCGATGCGCTCTGGCAGGCTGCTTGACCGGGGTGAAATATTGACGGGATGCATTGTTTTTCCTGCGATTGCGAATTGTTCTCAATTGCAGTTAAGCGATTGCGCTGGAAATTGCAAAGGCTTTGTGGCCAAATCCACAAAAGCAACAAGCAAGGGGCTGGTATGGCCGATTCTATAGATCAGAAATTAAAACTGGCGCGGCAGTTTATCTCCGCCTTGCCCCATGCGGTTGATCTGGGCATGCAGGTGGATGCGGTGGCACCGGGCAAGGCCACCATGTCAATCGCCTATGATAAACGCTTTATCGGAGACCCCGAAACCGGCGTGCTGCATGGCGGCGTTGTTACCGCATTGATGGATACCGCCGCAGGGGCGGCGGTGGTTTCGCACCCGCAATCAACCGGCGGCACCGCCACCATTGATTTACGCATTGACTATATGCGACCGGCCACGGCGGGGCAGCGCATAACAGCCAAGGCGGAATGTTATCGCGTTACACGCTCGGTCGCGTTTGTGCGGGCCAGTGCGTTTGACGAGGGCGAAGACCCGGTGGCCATGGCCGCAGGGGCATTTACCGTAGAGGGGCGTAAAAATGATTAAACCCGAACCGGTGCAGGTGATCAAACAACGGCGCGATACCGCGCTGGCGCAGCTTGCCGGTGGCATTCCCTATATCAAACATATGGGCATTGTGTTCGATCGGCGCGGAGACGAGCTGACCGCGATGTTGCCGTTTTCACAAAAACTGATCGGCAATCCGATATTGCCGGCCCTGCACGGCGGTGCGGTCGGCGCGTTTCTGGAAATTGCCGCACAGATCGAACTGGCATGGGCGATTTACTGGCCGCAAATGGAAGCCGGCGCAACCGGCCCGCGTGCCATGCCCAAAACCATTGATTTCACCATTGATTATCTGCGTTCGGGCCTGCCGCGTGATGCGTATGCGCGCGCTACGGTTAACCGCTCTGGCCGGCGGTTTGCCTCTGTGCATGTGGAGGCATGGCAGGATAATCGCCAAAAACTGTTTGCACAGGCAACAGGGCATTTCCTGATGCCGCAAAAGGATGATTAGCAGGGATATTACCCATAAACGCGTTCTGAAAATCGCAATTCCGGTGGTGATTTCAAATGCCACGGTGCCGATACTGGGCGCGGTGGATACCGGTGTTGTCGGGCAACTTGGGCTGGCGGCACCGATTGGTGCGGTGGGCATTGGCGCCATTGTGATTGGCGCGCTGTACTGGATATTCGGTTTTTTGCGCATGGGCACCACGGGCTTGGTGGCACAGGCGCGCGGCGCGGGTGATCAGGCAGAAACCGGCGCTTTGGTAATGCGGGCTTTGATTGTTGCTGCCATTGCCGGATTTGCCCTGCTTTTGTTGCAATTGCCGATTTTCTGGGGTGTGTTTGCCGCAACCCCTGCCAGTGCAGAGGTCGAAACCATGGCGCGCAGCTATATGGGCATTCGCATCTGGAGCGCCCCTGCCGCGATTATGTTTTATGCGCTTTCGGGCTGGCTGATTGCCCATGAGCGCACCGGCGCGATGTTATTGTTGCAGCTTTGGATGAACGGGCTGAACATTGGTCTGGATCTGTGGTTTGTGCTGGGCCTTGGCTGGGGCGTGGAGGGTGTTGCCATTGCCACGCTAATCGCTGAATGGAGCGGGTTTTTTCTGGCATTATATCTGTGCAGGGCGGTGTTCAAGGGCGATCAGTGGCGCGATTGGGTGCGGATATTCGATCGGGTGAAAATCAGGGCCATGGCCACGGTGAACGGCAATATTATGCTGCGATCCTTGTTGTTGCAGATGATTTTGATCGGGTTCATGTTTATCAGCGCCTCGCGCGGCGATGTTACCTTGGCGGCCAACCAGATTTTGATCCAGTTTGTCAATATTACTGCCTATGGGCTGGACGGGTTTGCCATTGCGGCGGAATCCCTGATCGGGGTGTCGATGGGGGCAAAGTCCCGCAGGGATATTCGGCGCGTGGCGTTGATGACGGGGCTTTGGTCGGCAGTTGGTTCATTGCTGATGGCCGGATTTTTCGGGTTTTTCGGGATGTGGCTGATAAAACTAATGGCGACCTCGGTCGAGGTGCAACAAGCGGCGGCGCTTTATCTGCCCTGGATGGTGATTTCGCCAATCATCGGCTTTGCCAGCTGGGTGCTGGATGGCATTTTTATCGGCGCGACCCGAACCCGCGACATGCGTAATGCCATGTTCCAGTCAGCGCTGGTGTTTGCTCTGGCGGTGGTTTTGTTGATGCCCTTGATGGGCAATCATGGCATTTGGCTGGCATTGTTAATCAGCTATGTGGCGCGGGCGATAACCTTGATGCGCTATTATCCGGCGCTGGAAGCTGCGGCAGATAAATCATAGGCGCGCGGATTTGGGCCGCAGCCAGTATACCAGCATGCCAACCAGCAAAAATGCTGCCACCAGCCCTGCGATATTGGCTGCTACCATAGGGTATCCCAATGTTATGACATCCAGAAACGGGTATGGATACCAGCCGATGATTGCACCGCGAACCAATGAGTAAAGGCAAAACGCCACCGGAAAAACCAGCCATATAAACGGATGCTTGATACGCAGGCCCGATTTATCGGCAAATATTACCCAGTCAAGGATAAACAGGATCGGCACGATGGTATGCAGCAACAGATCGGCAACAGCTGCCAGCCCTTGTAGGTCAAAAAGCTGTGCCAGCACCGCGTGATACACCCCCGCCACCAGCGCGATATAAACCGTGATGGCCCCGCGCCAGACGGCTTTGCCGGCAAAACCATTCGGCCGGATCACCGACAGAGTTGATATTACCGCAATCAGCAGGTTGGTCTGGATGGTGAAATAACTGAACAATCGCAGGATCGCGTCCGGAATGCCGCCATCGGCTGCGGCTTCGATCACCAGCCATGTTTGCAAAAAAACCCCGGCCCAGGCAACCAGTGCGGTGATGATACGGTAATAATGTTTCATATTGCGCCCCCGGTTAACGATTTGAAAATCTTTCCAAATGCTAACCGAGCAGCAAAAGCGTTGCAAGATATTTGGAGGATGCCATATCCTAAAGGATTTTCAGCACGGATTCCGGCGGGCGGCCAATGGCGGCTTTTTGGCCGTTCAGAACCACGGGGCGCTCGATCAGTTTTGGCGTGGCAACCATGGCGGCAATCAGGGTGGCGTCGCTGCTGTTTTTGCTAAGGTTACTTTGCTTAAACGCTGCCTCGTTGGTGCGGACCAGATCAATGGCGCGGATATCCAGCGCCGTAATCACTTGTTGCAATTCATCAGCGCTGGGCGGGGTTTTCTGGTAATCCATTACCTCTGGTTCAATGCCGTTTTCCAGCAACAGCGCCATGGTGGCGCGGGATTTGGAACATTTTGGATTATGCCAGATTTTTACATTGCTCATAGCCATTCCTTGGTTTTTGTGCCGACTGCCTCGGCGATATTGGCGTATCCGTCTTGTTGCAAAAGGTCTTCTAGCCCGTGGATAACATCGCGCACTACTTGTGTGCCCTCAAAAACCATCGCGGTATAAAGCTGGACAATACTGGCCCCCGCACAGATTTTTGCATAAGCATCCTGCGCGGTGCTGATGCCGCCTACGCCGATCAGCGGAATGCGGCCCTCCAGCAATTGATAAAGCTGGGCCAGAACCTGTGTGGACCTGTCAAACAAAGGCGCACCCGAAAGCCCGCCCGCCTGATCCTTTTGCGGGCTTTGCAAACCATCGCGCGACAGGGTGGTGTTGGTGGCAATAATGCCGGAAATTCCGGTCAAAAGCGCGGCTTCGGTAATGTCTTGCAGTTCCGCCAGGCTTAGATCCGGCGCGATTTTCAAAAATATCGGGACGGGTTTTTCAAGCGTGTCGCGCGCGGCCATCACGCCGTTTAACAGCGCGGTCAGGGCGGCTTTGCCTTGCAGATCGCGCAGGCGCTCGGTGTTGGGCGAGGAAACATTTACCGTGGCAAAATCAACAAATGGCCCCGTGGTTTTCAACACCGAGGCAAAATCGGCCGATTTGTCTTTGCTGGTTTTATTGGCACCCAGATTAATGCCGACAATGCCTTTTTCGGGCCGCTGCGCCAGCCGCGCGGCAATGGCATCAGCGCCCTGATTGTTAAAGCCAAAACGGTTGATCGCGGCGCGATCCGCATCAAGGCGAAACAGGCGCGGTTTAGGGTTGCCCGGTTGGGGTTTTGGCGTGGCGGCGCCGACCTCGATAAAACCGAATCCGGTTTGCAACAGCGGTGCAATCGCCACCGCATTTTTATCAAACCCTGCTGCCAGCCCCACCGGATTGGGCAGGCTTAGACCGGCAATTTCGCATTTTAACCGCGACGATGTAATCACCCCCGGTGTGGCGCTTAGCCCCATGCGCATGGCACGCAAGGCCAGCCCATGTGCAGTTTCGGGGTCAAGCCGATGCACAAAGGGCAGGCCCAGTTTTTCAAGCATGGCTTTCACAAGATACCTGCGGGGAAATTATGGCCATCAGCATTGCAGGGCAGGGGCTTGGCCCATAACACATCTGCCATGGTTAAATCGCGATAAAGATGCGGGAATAATATGCCACCGCGCGAGGCTTCCCATTTTAAATCGGTGCAATGATCCGATTCAACCGCCAAAATCATCAGCCCGCTGACATTGGCAAAATATTTCGCAGCGGTTTCGGCCACGGTTTCGGCGGTTGAAAAATGGATATATCCGTCGGTCAGGTCAATCGCCGCGCCTTTTGTGGTGCCATTTATGTGCAACCCGGCCCATTCATTTGTCGTAAAAATCTTGTAAATTTCCATATTCCTGATCTTTGCCCCAATTTAACCAGCCAAAGCGCATTTCGTGTTTGTCGCAGCTTTGTGAATGCTCTAACATTCCCCGATAATAACCAACAGGAGAAAAACATGTCCTATAAATCGATTCTGCTTTCGGCGGCTGCATTGACGCTGACAGCAGGGGCGGCAATGGCCCAATATAGCCTGACCGTCTTGCACACCAATGATTTCCACGCCCGTTTCGAACCGATCAGCAAATACGATAGCCCGTGTTCTGCCGAAGACAATACCGAAGGCAAATGCTTTGGTGGTTCGGCCCGTTTGGTAACCGCAGTGGCCGAAGCCCGCGCGCGCGCTGAAAATTCCATCCTTGTTTCGGGTGGTGACCAGTTCCAAGGCACTTTGTTCTATACTTATTATAAAGGCGCAATGGCGGCTGAATTCATGAATCTGCTGGGCTATGACGCCATGACCGTGGGCAACCACGAATTTGACGATGGTCCCGAAGTATTGCGCGGGTTTATGGATGCGCTTGAATTTCCGGTTCTGATGACCAATGCCGATGTCAGCGGCGAAGAATTGCTGGCGGGTAAATTGGCCAAATCCACCGTGATCGAAGTTGGCGGTGAGAAAATCGGCCTGATCGGGTTAACACCGCAAGATACCGATATTCTGGCAAGCCCCGGACCGGGCGTTATTTTCACCGACCCTGCCGATGCAGTAGCGGCTGAAGTTGCCATTCTGGAAGCAATGGGCGTTAACAAAATTATCGTTCTTTCCCATTCCGGTTACGGCGTTGATCAGGCGGTTGCGGCTGCGGTTCCGGCTGTTGATGTGATTGTCGGTGGCCATACCAACACCTTCCTTTCCAATGAAAGCGACCGAGCCGAAGGCCCATACCCGACCATGGTTGGCACCACCGCGATTGTTTCGGCTTATGCTTATGGTAAATATCTGGGCGAGCTGAACATCGTGTTTGATGATGACGGTGTTATCATGTCGACCTCTGGCGGGCCAATAGCCATGGATGGCGCTGTTGCCGAAGACGCAAGCGCGGTTGCCCGTATTGCTGAACTGGCGGCTCCGCTGGAAGAAATCCGTAATCGTGTGGTTGCTGAAACCACCGAAATGATCGACGGAGACCGTGGCAGTTGTCGTGCAGTTGAGTGCCAGATGGGTAATCTGGTTGCCGACGCCATGCTTGACCGTGTTGCCGGGCAGGGCGTAACCATTGCCATCCAAAACGGCGGCGGTTTGCGTTCCAGCATTGATGCAGGCCCGGTAACCATGGGCGAAGTTCTGACGGTTTTGCCATTCCAGAACACGCTTGCGACTTTCCAGATGACAGGTGCCGGCATTATTGCTGCACTTGAAAACGGGGTTAGCGCAGTTGAAGACGGCGCAGGGCGGTTTCCGCAGGTTGCCGGTATCCGGTTCGTGTGGGATGCAAACGCAACGCCTGGTTCGCGCATCATGGAAGTCACCCTTGCGGATGGTTCCTTGATTGATCCAAACGCGGTTTACGGGGTGGTCACCAACAACTATGTGCGCGGTGGCGGTGATGGCTACAAGATGTTCTCCAGCGATGGCATGAACGCTTATGACTATGGCCCGAGCCTTGAAAACGTGGTTGCCGATTACATGCTGGCACAGGGGGCGTATACGCCTTATCTTGACGGCCGTATCAGCCAATAATCTTTGATCTGCCCCGCCGGTTCGCTGGCGGGGTTTTCTATAAATTTTAGCAAATTTTACAGCAAACAATCTTGCCCGATTAACGCTTTGCTTACCGTAACCTTGGATGTTGAACCTAAGTCAACGGATCATTGGATGGTAAACGGATGTCGCTTTTTATTCGATATATGCTGGATATTTCCACAGGGCATTTAACCGAAGATACCCGAAAACGGCTTGGTGAGGATTCGGTGAATTTCTTTATCGGAAAACCGTGCAGCCTGCCATTTGCCGTAAAAGGCAGCAGCTATGGCTGGTTTATCGATGTGCGCGACGCCGCCGAACGCAGCATATCGGGCAAGCCATACCCTTCGGATATTATTGATTGTTATGGTTTGGCATTAAAACTTGATTGCAGTTTTATCCTGTTTGACCGGGATGCAGAACGCCACCCCAACCTGAACTGGTATGGCGACCGCGATCAGGAAGCATATGAAGAAATTATCACGCCGGATGTTGCAGCCCGCGAACCCAGCCCTTATCTGCTGAATGATATAAAAGGGCTGTTTAACCGATAGGCTTGGCAATATTTTTGGAATTGTCAGATTTTCCTCAGGCAGGAAAGGGCAAAAACCTGTCCAGTTGATTTTTGCGCGATGATTTGCCAAACCAGCCAATGCCGGATGTCGGCATTTATTGTTGATTCAGAGGCCAAAAGAATCATCCCGAGTTTTGACAAAACAAACCAACTTTGATTTGAAAACGCAGGAATCAGGCTGCGTAAGCTACAGTTGTTTTTGGTCCGAGTGGCAAAAAATGGCCAAAAATCAACGTTACCTTACGTAAGGTGCAGGTGTTTTTGGCGGTAAATGTCAATTTTCGCCACATTTCAAACCAAATCATCTGGCATAACGTAGATACGCACAAGGCAAACGTATCGAGTGCCGCCGTGTAATTATTTCGCCTTGTGCGTACTTATTCATAGTTGATTGACAAATTAAAAAACCGCCGAAGCATGTTAGCTTAGGCGGTTTTTTATGCCTTATTGATTGGCCTGAATAAAATAAACCGCTGCACCAGCAACAATCAGGCCAGCCACAACCGCCAGCGCGATTTTGATTTTGGACCAAGGGCGTTCGCCTTGCACCTTGCCGGTGCGGCCATTGACCACAAAGCGAAAGGTTTTACCGTTATATTTATAGGCCGCCAGCCAGACCGGCAGCAGCACGTGCTTATAGGTGATGTCGCTTAGCCGGGTATCAAGCCGTGAAATGCGTTGTTCATCACCGCCAATATCGTGGCGCACCAGCTGGCGTATTTCACGCTCCATCAGGATTTTGGCCTCGATAAACCCGTCGGCCAGCTGCACCGAATAGGCCTCGGCGTTAAAGCCTGCCAGATAATCGGGGCTATAGGCCTCCAGTTCCGACAGATCCCAAGGCGCCAGCCGGTCGGTGTATTTTTTCGGCAGGCTTTTTGAGGCCAGAATCAGAATATCGTCAAAAAACTTTGAGATATGGCCCGCTGCCGGCCGCCAGCGGATTTTGCGTTCGCGTCTTGTTTCGGTTTTGCCGTTTACCACCACGGTTCGTGTCACATAATAGGCATCACCGCGCTGGCCGCGATAATCGGATTCCGATTGGCTGTCATAGGTCCAGTAGGGCACATAGACCCCCTGCATTTTGCGGTCTTTTCGGGCGTATTCTTTCAGGTTATTAGGGGCAAACCACAATTTGCCCAACCAGTCGGTCATGGCCCCGCGCGCGGCTTTTTCAGCCACAGAAAAAGGCAAAACACCCTTGGGTTTGATATGTTTGTTGGTGCCGGTATCCAGCACGATCGGGCTGGCGCAAAACGGGCATTCGGTGGCATGGCTATCCTTGGCAAAATCTACCTGAGCGCCGCAATTTTCGCATTTGGCAACCCGTGTGGTTTCCATTTCCGATTCGGGCAATTCATCGCGCAGGGCTTTGTTGAAATCCTGCTCGGTGATTTGCCAATTGGCGCTTTCGCGCGCTGCAACGGGTTCGGTATTGCCACAAAAATCGCATACCAACAAAGATTTAGCTGCGTCAAAACGCATGTCAGAGCCGCAATCCCCACAGGGAAAGCGGTGTTCTTCTTCAGAGGGTGTTTCAACCATACAAGCCTAGCCAGCTGGTGGTGGAGGCGGCGGCATAACCGTAAACAGCTGTGCCAATTCATCAATATCACCCGCTGCTATCCAGCCATCCTGACCCGCAGTCCAAACGGTTGAACCGCGTTTCAGGCTGCCATCGCTGGCCATGCGGCCAAGGGCGGCTTTTGAAAACGGACCGGTGGTTTTGCCGTTTTCAGCAAGATGCCAGACCTTTTCAGCCGGCGGAGGCGGCGGCGCGGCAGCGGCGGGTGCAGCAGCGCCCATACCAGCCATGTTTTGCGCCATCGCCATGCCCATACCCATGCCAAGCCCGTCACCCATGCCCGAACCACCGGGGTTGGAGGCGGCTGCGGTCATGGCTTCGGCTGCGGAGAATTGAGTATATTTGTTCAAATCGCCCACCACACCCATCGAGGTGCGTTTGTCCATGGCCTCTTCTACCGCTGCGGGCAGCGAGATGTTTTCGATCATCAGCATCGGCATTTCAAGGCCGTATTCCGCCAGTTGTGGCGAGACAAGATCAGCAATAATATTGCTCAGCTCGTCCATATTTGCGGCCATATCCAGCACCGGAATGCCGGATTTTGCCACCGCATTGGTAAAACGCGACACAATGATATTGCGGATCTGGCTGGAGATTTCATCGGTGGTGAATTCACCATCGGTGCCAACAATTTCACGCATAAACACCGCAGGGTCAGAAACCCGAATGGTATAGGTGCCAAAAGCGCGAATACGCACCACGCCAAATTCCGGGTCGCGGCACATGATCGGATTTTTGGTGCCCCATTTCAGGTCTTGAAAACGGGTGGTGTTGACATAATATATTTCCGACTTGAACGGGCTTTGAAAACCGTGATCCCAGTGTTGCAGGCTGGTCATGATCGGCATATTGTTGGTTTCCAACATATAAAGCCCGGGCGAAAATACATCCGCCATCTGGCCCTCATGGATGAAAACCGCCGCTTGGCCTTCGCGAACCGTTAATTTCGCGCCATATTTAATTTCATGGCCCTGACGTTCAAACCGCCAGACCAGCGTATCTTGCGTGTCATCCGTATGGTGGATGACATCTATAAACTGGCCGGTTAAAAAATCGAAAATTCCCATGTTTGTCTCCTATTTTTTGGCAGGCTTTTGAACTGCGGATGTCGTTTTTGGTAATTTTGCTGTGTTACCGGCACTTGATAGAGAACTAGGTTTTTTTAACCCTTGATAACCGCGACTATTAGCTCCGATTTTAGTAATTGCCCTGAGCTTAGGTTTGGCCTGATAGCCGTCAACTAACAGCGTTCGTCCTGATTTAGGCATTTCCTTTTCCTTCTGAATTAGTATCATTTGTGATCTGATCTAAAAATTCGATCGAACGCACATTATTCAAACTTAACAAAGCCGACCTGCCCGGCATTGTTTCTATCCATTGGTCAGTGTTATCTACAGTATATAGGCGTTCCAAGTACAAATCGCTACGTTCGGGATCACTGGCGGCTAAGGATTCGGTGCCAAAATGGCCCCTCACTATCGTTTCATCTTCATATGTAACTATTACAAGGCAGGGCTCTCTGTTAAAACCAAAAGCAAAATCGTGAGCTCTTTGAATTGGGCTAACGATAGGCATCGAGAGCCGCCGGAAAACCGCATGTTTCCAGCCTTTGGATAAGTTTGCTCCAATCAGTAAACCCCACAATAATGGGAGAAATACAACTTCAATATAAAATGGGAAGCGCATCCAAACCCACTGGCTGTATTCAGTAGGGACGATCCATATGAAAATCTGACTTATGGTTTGAAATATTAATTGGTTAATTAGGCTAAGAATTACGGCTTCAGCGACTACATGGGCTGCCTTAGGTCGCTCTCCGACTACAAATCGGGATCGTATGACAATGACTATGTATCCGGCCAGAAAAAACTTAGCGACGAAATCAAAGGTTTCAGGTTTCAACAAATCTATAAACACTTCAATTACGTCTCCTAAGCCCGAAAATACCCATGTTTGTCTCCTATTCGACGCTGCTGCCGATATTATGGCTAGAGGCCGTATCTTTGGCTTTGGCCGCTGCCAGCGTGTTGGTCAGCTCGCGCTCCATAATGTCCAGCTCTTTTTCGGCCTCAAGACGTTTGGCTTTGCCCTCGTCAGCGATGCGCAGGCTGTCCTCGATGGTTTCAATCAGGGCCGCATTGGCCTTTTTGATAGCCTCGATGTCAAACACGCCGCGTTCCATTTCGGTGCGGATTTCCTTATTGGCGATTTTCAGGTTTTCCGCATTGGCAGTCAGCAATTCATTGGTCAGATCATTGGCCTCGCGCACTACTTTTGCAGCCTCGCGGGAACGATGGATGGTGACAGCCTGCGCCAGTTGGGTTTCCCAAAGCGGCACAGTGTTGACCATGGTGGAATTGATCTTGGTAACCAGAGATTTATCGTTTTCCTGCACCAGACGAATGCTGGGCAGGCTTTGCATGGTGACCTGACGGGTCAGTTTCAAATCATGCACCCGGCGTTCCAGATCATCGCGTGCGGCGCGCAGATCACGCAGTTCCTGTGCGATAATAACCTTGTCATCCTCAGGCGCGTCATCCACGGCTTTTTGTTTTGCCGGAATATCCACATCATCAAGGCTTTTGATTTTTTCTTCGCCAGCCGCGATATAAATCGCCAGTTGGTCGTAAAATTCAAGGGTTTTTTCATACAGCTTATCAAGCGATTTGATGTCTTTAAGCAAGATATGTTCGTGCTGCAATAATTCTTCGGTAATTTTATCAATCTGGCCTTGCACGGTTTCGTATTTGGCCATGAACATGGCAATCGGTTTGGCGCGGCCCAGCAATTTATCCCACCAGCTTTGGGTGCGGTTCGGGTTCAGTTCATCAACCGAGAAACCACGAATGGAGGTCACCATTTCGCGCAGCGCATCGCCCGCAGGGCCAGCATCCTGATTGCGCACACCGGCCAGCATTTCTTGCGAAATTACCTGCAATTCGGCCTGTGCGGATGACCCGAACCGGATGATCGACTGGGTGTCTCCCATATCCAGCTCGCCAATGGCAGTGTCGATTTGTGCTTTTTCGGCAGCGCTGGCCTGATCAATCACGATCAATTCGCCTTTTGGTTCCGGCAGCAGCACCGAGGTGACTTTTTCAACCTCTTTCAAGGTGCTTTCTGCTTTGGCTCTGATATCCTCGGTCATGTTATTCTCCCTCTTTGGGCAAATGCCCTTCGCGTTGTAATCTTTCGCGCAAGACTTCGATCTCCACATCCAGATCGGTGTGGTCATCTTGCAATAATGCTTGTTTTTTACCTTCAAAACTTGTTTGCAGGTCTTTTAATAAAGTCTCGTATTCCGATCGTGCTTCCTGATTTTGGGATCGCGAATAAACATCGGCAAATTTTACCGTCGCATCGCGCGCACCCATTAAATATACCGTCATGAATTTACGTGCCGATGTCAAATCCCGTGGGTCGTCTTCAACAACCCGCAGCATTTCAGCCGCCGCAGCGGTCAGATCATTCACCTTGGATTCGATGCGCCGGTCACCAATACGCGCCGCGGCGTCGCTGATTTGGGCCAGCAGTTTTTCGGCTTTGCCAACCGCCTTGGCAACGCGGTTGGCTTCAAATTCGTTAAAGCCTTCCATGCCTTTTTTGCGTAACGGGTCCAGCCCGAAAGCCGCCAGAAAAGCCACAACCGTAACCACGCCAAACACCACCGCGCTCCAGAGCGGCTGGCCCCAGCTAAGCCACGCGGCCATGCCAACCCCGATACCGGAAAGATCGGCGGCGATGATTTTTCGTGGCATCGGCGGGCGCGCAACCTTGCGGGCATTATAGGCGGCTTCGGCCTTTAACCCTTCGCGCAGTAGCCATGCGGAAAGAACAAGCAAGGCAAAGGCGCCAAAAGATGCCAGCATCGAAAGCGGCGCGGCATCCGCCATTTTGGAAAACCCGTTCAACAGCAAGGGCAGGGGCACAAAAAACAACAGATTTGCGCGAAAATTGCTGACCTTGATGGATTTGCCGGCCAATGGATTAACCGGCGCATCCGCCATTATAACCGCTTCATCCGGTTTTGCATCGGGGCTGTTGGCCCCCCTGAAACGTTTGACTGCCATCAGGAAATCCACCCGTAAGAACCGGCGGCAACCACCCAGATAAGGCTGACCAGCACAAGATATGCAATCAATTGCAGGGTTTTACCCGACATGTATTTTTCCTTGGCGCTGAATGCGCAGATAATTGTTAATATAGTGCGGTTTTACTTAAAAGCCAGAGCCTACCTTATTGTTTTGCTTGTTGGCGTGCCCGTTCATAGGCCAGCTTTTTCTTGTATTTTGACTGGATGATTTCCACCACGACCAACACCGCGATCGAGAAATAGAAGGTGGTTTTGCTAATCGGTTCTACCGCGAAACCAAACAGTTTGATCTGCCCCTCATGGCCAGCCTCGCCCAGCAATACAATGCCAACGATCAGCAGGATAAACAGGCCCAGCACCTCATACATACGGTTTTTCTTGATAAATTCGGCAACACCGTCGGCCAGCAAAACCATTGCCAGCCCCGACAGTAAAATGGCTGTGGCCAGCACCGGAAACACATCGGTAATGGCCAGTGCTGACAGCACGGAATCAAAGCTGAAGATTAAATTCATGAATACAATCATCATGATAACCTGAAATGCCGATTTATGTTTGCGTTTTGCGACACCTTCTTCCAGATGTTCAATCGCCAGCATATGGCTGATTTCCTTAACGGCGGTATACATAATAAACACCCCGCCAAACAAAAATACCAGCGTGGCAAAATTGAAATTGCCCTCGACAATGCCGGAGATATTTAGCGAAAAGAACGGCGCTTTCAGGGTTTCAATCAGCTGGATCATCACAAACAGCAGCACAACCCGCAGCGCTACCGCAATGATGATGCCCCATTTGCGAACCTTTGCCTGATGTTCAGCCGGTGCGCGGCGCGATTCAATCGAGATATATAAAAGATTGTCAAAGCCAAGCACGGCCTGAAGAAATAATAAAATGACCAGATTGGCAAGGTTGCCAAAGGTTAATAGATCAATCATAAAAATGCTCCTGAAAATAATTTGGCGCAGAAAGGCATAATTTCAGCTTTTCCGCAAGCATAACCTTGGTGCGGCTGATCAATCTATTAATTCAAGTTCAGCGCCCGATACGCATCGGGGGACCATCTGCAGGCAAAACCGTCGCCGTCAGGGTCAAGGTTTAGCGGATCTTCTTGCGGGCCGCCATTGGCCAGAAAATTACGCTGGGCATTGTCCTGGGTGTCAAATTTGGCACATTGGGCACGGTTATTGGTGCGCCGGATGGCAGGTCGGCGGATGATACGATTGCCAACCACATTTGTGGTAGAGCGCGCATAGGCGATGATATTAACCCCTGCGATTACTTCGGGCATTTCGCCGGGTGCAATTACCACCCGTTGGGCGGCGGCAGCGGCAAGCGCTGCGGCATCTGCATTGCGCAATACCAGCTGTTCTGCCTGCGATTGTTCAGCAAGGTTCAGCACCCCGTCATCCGAGGCAATGGTTTCGCCGGTGACCGGATCAATCTGCACATTTGCAACCGGCGTAACCGGTACAACCGCATTAACATCGTTGGTAGCGGCAAGTGCTGCGTCAACCGCATCGGTCAGGCTGGCGGTCATATCTTGTTCGGAGGGTGCTTGCGGCTCAGGCATAAACGTATCAGGGGATTGATAAACAGGTTGTTGCACCCCGCCAATCGGGGGGAAATTCACGCTTGAACCAGCCTCGATATCACAGCCGGAAATGGCGATTGCCGCCAGCCCCAAAAGCCCGAAAGATACGTAACGCATGCTATTCTCCTACCACCATTTTATCGGTTTACTGTCAAACTTGCTTGCGGTTTCAAGCGCATAAGCAACATTCAGCATATCAGCCTCACCCCAGGGCCGGCCAATTATTTGCAGCCCAAGCGGAAGTCCGCTTTTGTCCATGCCTGTTGGCACCGAAACCCCCGGCAGACCGGCCAGATTAACGGTTACCGTGAACACATCATTCAGATACATCTTGATCGGGTCCGCATCGGCCATTTCGCCAAGGCCAAATGCTGCTGACGGTGTGGCTGGGGTTAAAATCGCATCAACCCCGCTGGCAAATACGGTCTCAAAGTCCTGTTTGATCAGGGTGCGGACCTTTTGGGCGCGGATGTAATAGGCATCGTAAAACCCTGCCGAAAGCACATAAGCGCCGATCATGATGCGGCGCTGGACCTCGGGGCCGAAACCCTCGGCCCTTGTGCGTTCATACATTTCGGTAATGCCTTCGCCGCTGGTGATTTTGGCGCGGTGGCCGTATTTTACGCCGTCATAGCGCGCCAGATTGCTGGAGGCCTCGGCCGGGGCAATCACATAATAGGCGGGCAGGGCGTATTTGGTGTGGGGCAGGGAAATATCGACAATTTCCGCCCCCGCATCGCGGAGCTTTTCTGCGCCCTCGGCCCAAAGGGTTTCGATTTCCGCAGGCATGCCGTCAAGCCGGTATTCTTTCGGGATGCCGATTTTTTTGCCGCGAATATCACCTGATAACGCCGCCTCGAAATCGGGCACGGCCATATCGGCGGATGTGGAATCCTTTGGGTCATGGCCACACATGGCTTCCAGCATTATGGCTGAATCGCGCACGGTTTTAACCATTGGTCCGGCTTGATCTAGCGAGCTGGCAAAAGCCACAACCCCCCAGCGCGAGGCGCGGCCATAGGTGGGTTTCACGCCAACAATGCCTGTAAATGCTGCCGGTTGACGGATGGAGCCGCCGGTATCGGTGCCTGTGGCACCCAAGCATAAGTCAGCCGAGACCGCAGATGCAGAACCGCCCGATGAACCGCCCGGTGTAAGCGCCGTGGTGTCATTTTCGCGCCGCCAAGGGCTGGTGACAGGGCCGTAATAAGAGGTCTCGTTGCTGGACCCCATGGCAAATTCATCCATGTTCAACTTGCCCAGCATCACCGCGCCGCGATCAAACAGCTGGCTGGTAATTGTGCTTTCGTATTCGGGTTTGAACCCGTCCAGAATATGGCTGCCGGCCTGGGTTTGCACGCCTTTGGTGCAAAACAGGTCTTTGATGCCAAGCGGAATGCCGCACATATCGGGGGCATCGCCTGCCTGAATGCGGGTGTCGGCTTTGGCGGCTTGGTCCAGCGCAATTTCGGGGGTGTTGGTGGAAAAAGCGTTCAGGGCTTTGGCATTATCAATGGCATCAAGACAGGATTGTGTCAGTTCAACGCTGGTAAAGTCACCGGCGCGCATGGCGTCGCGCGCGGTTGCGATGGTCAGTTTTGCTAGATCGGTCATGTTCTATTCCACCACTTTCGGCACTGCGAAAAAACCTTCGCGGGTATCGGGGGCGTTTTTCAGGATTTTGGCCTGGATATTGCCGTCGGAAACCACATCACAGCGTTTTTTCAGGGCCATAGGGGTTACCGAGGTCATGGGTTCAACACCTGAAATATCGACCTCGTTAAGCTGTTCCATAAAATTCAGGATGTTGGAAAGCTCTTCGGCGAGGGGTTGCAGCGCGGATTCTGCAACCTCGATACGGGCCAGATGCGCGACTTTTTTCGCGGTTTTGATGTCAATCGACATGGATAATCCTGATTTATGAACGTCTGTTTTGCGGGGTTTTATAACGGGCAAGGCATCGGCGCAAGCAAATGATTGTCACGCTTTTGTTGCATTGTGCAAAACCAGGATCATCCAGCCCAGCATGAGGCCATTCAGGATATGCCACATAAAATGTGTGCCTTGCGGGATGCTTTGGCAAAGCGCCTGATCAATGCTGCGAAACGCAATCGAAACGCCAAGCGTTGCCGCCCCGATTGCCAGTCCAATGGCGGTTTTGCGGTTTTTGCGGATCATGGCCAAGGCATAAAGCCCGATAAGCAGCGCTACGCTTACATATAAAGTAGAACCGTTTAAGGGGCCAAAAACCGCGCTGATCACGGCCGAGCTGCCAAAGGCAAAAGGGAAAAAGCCAAGCACCGACAGGGCCGAGATTAATCTGGATTGCTGCAAATACACACGGGTGGAAAAATAGATATATACCAGAATAAACAGCAATATCGGCACAACATCAGCGATGGCCGCCCATGTTTGCGCGAATGTGTGGAATAGAAAGGACCCGACACCGATGCTTAATAATATCGTGACCAGAAGCTTGCTGGAAAGAATGTGGCGATTTTTCAACATCAGCAAAACCAGCAGGCCCGACAGGATGAAGGACAGGTTGGAAAACGCATTCAGCGGTTCGGCCCAGAAGGACGGGTCGAGGCGTTCGCAGTAGTTGTCTATATAGTCAAACACCTGTGTTCCTTTTCCTTGCTGACACGCCCCAAACGGGGCGCGTCAGATTATTTTTGCAACTAAGAAATTAGTTCTTTTCTTTATCAACCATTTTGCCAGCGGAAATCCATGGCATCATGGCGCGAAGTTTTTCACCGACTTTTTCAATTTGATGTTCGTCATTGCGCCGCCGAATGGCTTTGAATGAGGGCTGGCCAACCGCGTTTTCCAGCATGAAATCACGCACAAATTTACCATTTTGGATATCCGTCAGCACGTCTTTCATGCGCTTTTTGGTTTCCTCATATGGCAGGATGCGCGGGCCGGAAACATATTCGCCAAATTCGGCGGTGTTGCTGATTGAATAATTCATGTTGGCAATGCCGCCTTCATAGATCAGGTCAACAATCAGTTTCACTTCGTGCAGGCATTCAAAATAGGCCATTTCGGGTTCGTAACCGGCCTCAACAAGGGTTTCAAAGCCCATACGGATCAACTCGACAAGGCCACCACATAATACCGCTTGTTCGCCGAAAAGATCGGTTTCACATTCCTGACGAAAATTGGTCTCGATAATGCCGGAGCGCCCGCCGCCGATGCCGGAGCAATAGCTAAGGCCGATTTCCATGGCTTTGCCGGAGGCATCATTATGCACCGCCACCAAACAAGGCACACCGCCGCCTTTGGTGAATTCGCCGCGCACCGTGTGGCCGGGGCCTTTGGGGGCCATCATGATGATGTCTACGCCGGGTTTCGGGGTGATCAGATCAAAATGGATGTTCAAGCCGTGGGCAAAAGCCATGGCCGCGCCATCGCGCAGGTTGTCATGCACGTATTTTTTATAGGTCTCGGCTTGCAATTCATCGGGCATGGTAAACATGATCAGGTCACACCATGCGGCGGCCTCGGCGATGCCCATAACCTTCAACCCTTCGCCTTCGGCCTTGGCTTTGCTGGCGGAACCTTCGCGCAGCGCAACAACCACGTTCTTGGCGCCAGAATCGCGCAGGTTCAGCGCATGGGCGTGGCCTTGGGAGCCATATCCAAGGATGGCTACTTTCATGTCTTTGATCAGGTTGATGTCGCAATCGCGGTCGTAAAATACGCGCATGGTGTTTCCTTTCGGGGTGAATTTGCAGCAGGATAGCAATTGTTTTTGCTGGAATGGCGTTTACTTTTTGGGGATTTTGCTGGTAAAGGGGTGTTTCATGCGCGTTCGATCAAAAATACAGGTAAATCATGCAAATTGACAGCACAGACCGAAAGATTTTACGGCTTTTGCAAGGCAATGCTGTGATGCCCATGGCAGAGCTGGCATTACAAGCCGGCATGTCGGTCAGCCCTTGTGCGCGGCGGCTGGCGCGGCTTGAATCTGCCGGCGTGATCAAAGGGCGGGCGGTTATTATCAATCACCGTGCGCTCGGGTTGGCGGTAGAGGTGTTTTTACGCATAACGCTGGATAAAACCCGCAGCAATGCTTTTGATGAATTTATCGCCGCCGCGCGTCAAATCCCCGAGGTCCACGCCATTCAAACCCTGCTTGGGCGGGTGGATATTCGCATGGATGTGCGGGCCCGTGATCTGGCCCATTATCAGCAGATTTACCGTGAACGTATATTGGCGCTGCCCCATATGTCGGAGGTCGAATCGCTGATGCTGGTGGCCGAGGTCAAAAACAGCGAGGCATTGCCGATATGATTGATCTGGATGATACCGACCGCGCGATTTTGCGGGCATTGCAACAGGATGGCGGGTTAAGCGCGGCTGCGCTTGGCAAGTTGACCGGTTTGACCCAGCCCAGTGCTTGGCGGCGGGTCAAACGGTTGGAGGATGCGGGGATTATCCTTGGGCGGCAGATCGTGCTGGACCGGTTTAAGCTGGGCTTTGATGTGGTGGTTTATCTGGGGGTGAAACTGGCCGCCAAAGGCCGTGTCGGGCTGGAGGATTTTGAACGGGCGGTTTGCGCCATTCCCGAGGTGCAACTGGTGCAACATGTGCTGGGGGTATATGATTATCGTCTAAAAGTCGTGGCACGGGATCTGTCGGATTTTGAACGTATATTGCGGCGTCGTATCATGACCCTCCCCGGGGTCGGGGAGGTAGAAAGCAATGTGTTGTTAAGTGACGAGCTGTAGGGCGGGCGCCCACACCCACCGTCACTTGAGCTTGATCAACCGGTCAACCGAGACCGGCCCCGCGCCTTTGACAACAAGCGTGATCAAAACCACAATCCAGAACAGCCGTTGATCCATGATCTGGCTATCCTGAATACGATCAAACCATGTGCCGATGGTCACCGGATCCGCCATATGGCCGTATATATCCACATAGGTCAGCACCGCGATAAAGCCGATCATGCCGATCGAGGCAAGCCGCGTAAACAAGCCGATCACAATTAGCGCAGGCAGGATAAATTCTGCATATGTGCCTGCAAAAACAACGGCTTTGTCGAAAAAGCTTAACAGGCTCGGGTCGTAACCCAGCGATTCATATTTGCGCGGTAATACCTGTGCATAGGCACCGAAGCTAAGCGAAAACAGCCCGCCATCCAGTTTGGTCTGGGCCGAGTTCCAGAAATATTGCAACAAGGTGGCAGCGAATGTAAACCGCATCAGTGTTGGTAACAGCCATGGGCCGGTAAGCGTTGATATCGCAGAGAAAACCCCGTTATGTAATCCGATTAATGCACGCATTTTCAAGTCCCTTTTAATGTTGTTTTTATTAATAATTGCGCCGCCAGCAGGCCGCTTATGTTTTGTGTCAGGTCAAACCCGTTGGTTTGCTCGGCCGTTTCATTGGCCTTGGCCAAGGTTTTGTTTTCAAACAATGCCCGCAAAAATCCAGCACCGCCTTTGGGTAGAATTCGCATCTCGAGCGTGTCTTTCGGGCGGCAGATCAAAACATCCTGCCCGCCGCCTGGCAGCGGTTTTTGACTGTCGGAATTGTTGTTTTCCCAAATGGTCAGAATTGGATATTTTGAAATCACAACCCGCATGCTCGGGTGCAAGCCAAGCTGCGCGCCCATCAACTGTTCGGGGCTGGCAATCGCCAGAACCGCGCCATCAATCGGGTTCGCGTCAGCGGCATTATAGGATTGCCGCCTTGCGCGTTCAAGGCGCGCCACATCGGGCAGATAGGGCAGGTGGGCCACCGGTGGAAAGCTCTCCAGAAACACCGGAAATTCGGCTGCAAATTGAAACATCATCGGGCTGGAGGGCGGAAACTGGCGCACAAAAACATTGGCCATGGCTTTGAAAAATTCATCGCCAACCAGTTTTTTAATAACCGGATAGGCCGCTGCCAAAGCCTCGGACAGGGAATGCACTACATTATTGCGATACACATTAAACCGCCGACCTGCGGGGCGGCCTTTGGGGCCAACCAGATCATCGGGAACCGGAAGTTTGACGTTTAATAATGCAGGGGCAAAATCGGACAGGGTCATGCTGCGCGACCCAATGCTGCGGTTGCCCGTGCGGCTTCGTTTTCCAGCACCGGCCAGTCGGGGATGTCGTTATCCCATTCTATCAAGGCGGGTTTGGGGCCGGAGCGCGCCAAAAGCCGGTCAAACAATTTCCAGACCGGATCAACCACGGGGTTGTCATGGCTGTCGATCAACAGTTTTTCACCGTAATCATCCGTATCTTCGGCATGGCCGCCAAGGTGCAGTTCGCCGATATGTTCAACCGGAAAACGGTCGATATAATCCTCGGGGGAGTATTGCTGGTTGGTGCTTGAAACAAACACATTGTTGACATCCAGCAGCAATCCGCAGCCGGTGCGCGCGACAATTTCGTTCAAAAAATCGATTTCATCCATGGTTGTCGATTTGAACGCCACATAAGCCGACGGATTTTCCAGCAACATTTGCCGGCCCAGAAATTCCTGCACTTCGTCAATATGGTCTGCTACCCGTTTTACGGTTGCGGTATTATAGGGCAAGGGCAACAGGTCATTCAAAAAACCGGCCTCATGGGTGGACCATGCCAGATGTTCGGAAAACAACCCGGGTTGCAGCCAGTCGATCAGCTTTTTCAGCCGCAACAGATGGTCTTTGTTTAATGGCAGTTCGCCACCGATGGACAGGCCGACGCCGTGGCAGGAAACCGGAAACCTGTCGCGTAAATGGCGCAGCTGGGCGATGGGTGGCCCGCCATCGGCCATATAGTTCTCGGCATGGATTTCAAGCCATTTTACATTACCCGCATCCGCATTGATATCGTCAAGGTGCTGGGGTTTATAGCCCACGCCTGCCAGGGCGGGAATACTGCTTTGGGTGGCATAATTGTTCATTTTCGGTCTTTCAAAGCAAGGGATCGGGCCCGCCAATGGCAGGCCCGGTTATTTTATACAGGCCTGAAATTATGCAGGAACATCGCGTTCCAGCGCTTCCAGCGAACCCATGCGTTCGTTGCCCATGGAATCCATACCTTCAACCTTGGTGGTTTCGCAGGTGCCCGCAGGCACCATCGACCAGGCATTGCCCTGATAATCAACGGTTGAGCTGCCCGCACAAGTGGTGCCGGGGCCTGCCGCGCAGTCGTTTTCGCCAGCCAACGCAATGCCATAGCATTTTTCCGAAGCTTGCGCAGCAACCGTGCCGGTGTTTGCGGCAACAGCAGCCGCAACCGAAGACGCGATTACAAGGCTTTTTACAATAGTGTTAGACATTTTTTATTTCCCTTTTTGGTATATTGAAACATTGTCACAGTGGACGTTACAATTGCTAAACAGAGTTCCAATCAACTGCTATTCACAAGCCGGTGAGATAACGGTTGCTTTATGAATGTTACAATTTTAGCCGGTTTTCGGTCAAAAACCCATTGTTTTACTTATCCGGCACATGAATACCTGTCGGGAATTGAAATAAATGCCGGATTTGCAAAGGTGGCGTTCGGGGCTTGATCACGCGAATGCCAAGATAAAACCGGCTTTGTCAGCTTGTTAACCTTGCCTCGCTAATTTTCCATAATTCCAGCTTGATTCAGGTCAATTCAGGAAAGGTGAATATGTGTAATTGCACGCTTGTTCGGTTGACCTGCCCAGTGGCGGGGGGTAAACCTGTTGCGACTCTTATGCGCTGCAACATTTTGGGCGCAAGACTGTGAAGGAATGCTAATTTGGAAGACCTGCTTCGCGAATATCTCCCTATTCTTATATTCTTCGGGTTGGCGGTTGTTTTGGCCATCATCCTGACCTTTTCAGCAGTGGTGATTGCGGTGCGCCGCCCCGACCCTGAAAAACTGTCTGCCTATGAATGCGGGTTTAACGCATTTGATGATGCGCGCATGAAATTCGATGTGCGGTTTTATCTGGTGGCGATTCTGTTCATTATTTTTGATCTGGAGGTCGCGTTTCTGTTTCCCTGGGCGGTGGCGTTCAAGGATATCGGGCTGTTTGGCTTTTGGTCGATGATGGTATTCCTCGGGGTGCTGGCCATCGGGTTTGCGTATGAGTGGAAAAAAGGAGCCTTGGAATGGTCGTAGCAACGGGCTTGAATACCGCTGGCGCGGATAAAGAGGTCATGACCTCGGTTTTGAATGACGAGCTGGCCGACAAAGGCTTTTTGCTGACCACCACCGAGGATATTATCAACTGGGCCAGAACCGGATCTTTGCACTGGATGACCTTTGGTCTGGCCTGTTGTGCGGTTGAAATGATCCATGCCTCCATGCCGCGCTATGATCTGGAGCGGTTCGGCACTGCGCCGCGCGCCAGCCCGCGCCAGTCGGACCTGATGATCGTGGCGGGCACGCTTACCAATAAAATGGCACCGGCTTTGCGTAAGGTATATGACCAGATGCCCGAGCCGCGTTATGTGATTTCCATGGGGTCTTGTGCCAATGGCGGCGGCTATTACCATTATTCCTATTCCGTAGTGCGGGGCTGTGACCGGATTATTCCGGTGGATGTCTATGTGCCCGGCTGCCCGCCCACAGCCGAGGCATTGTTATACGGTATTTTACAGCTCCAGCGGAAAATCCGCCGGACCGGCACGATTGCAAGGTAAAAAGATATGTCAGAAGCGCTTAACGAACTCGGCAATCTGATCGAGGCCAAGCAAACCAACGCGGTGCGCCGTTTTGAGGTGGTCAACGGCGAATTGGTGATTTGGATTATCCCTGCCAGCATTCCCGGTTTTGTGGAATTTCTGCGCACCAATGCCTCTTGCCAGTTTACCATGATGATCGACATTACTGCCGTGGATTACCCCGAGCGTGAAAAGCGGTTCGAGCTGGTTTATCATTTCCTGTCGATGGTGCTGAACCAGCGGGTGCGGATCAAGGCGGACCTGTCTGAAAATGAAAACGCCCCTACCATTACCGATATCCACCCCTCGGCAAACTGGTTTGAGCGCGAAGTGTTTGATATGTATGGCATCCGGTTTTCCGGCCATCCGGATCTGCGCCGTTTGCTGACCGATTATGGCTTTACCGGCCACCCGCTGCGTAAAGATTTCCCGACCACGGGTTATGTGGAAATGCGCTATGACGAGGTTGAAAAGCGTTGTGTATACGAACCGGTATCCCTGACCCAGGAATATCGCCAGTTTGATTTCATGTCTCCGTGGGAGGGTGCGGAATATATCCTGCCCGGTGATGAAAAGGGAGACGTAAAATGATGGACGGTTCCAACGGCGATGCCCTGACCGGCAAACATAAAATCCGCAATTTCAATATCAATTTTGGCCCGCAACACCCCAGCGCCCACGGCGTTTTGCGCATGGTGCTGGAACTGGACGGCGAAATTGTCGAGCGCGCCGACCCGCATGTCGGCCTGTTGCATCGCGGCACCGAAAAACTGATGGAAAGCCGGACCTATCTGCAAAGCCTGCCGTATTTTGACCGGCTTGATTATGTCGCGCCGATGAATCAGGAACATGCCTGGTGTCTGGCGATTGAAAAGCTGACCAAAACCGAAATTCCGCGCCGTGCTTCGCTTATTCGTGTGCTGTTCAGCGAAATTGGCCGGATTATGAATCACCTGATGAATGTCGGTTCGCAGGGCATGGATGTTGGCGCGCTGACACCCAATCTTTGGGGGTTTGATCAGCGCGAATCGCTGATGATTTTTTGTGAACGGGCTTGCGGGGCGCGCATGCACGCCAATTATTTTCGCCCCGGCGGCGTGCATCAGGACCTGCCGCAAAAGCTGGTGGATGATATCGCGATTTGGGCCGAGCAATTTCCGGCAACCCTTGATGACATGGCCAGCCTGCTGACCGAAAACCGGATATTCAAGCAACGTAATGTCGATATCGGCATTTTGAAACCGCAAGACGCGCTGGATTACGCCTTGACGGGGGTGATGCTGCGTTCCAGCGGTATTGCATGGGATTTGCGCCGCAATCAGCCTTATGAATGTTACGATGAATTCGATTTCCAAATTCCGGTTGGCACCAATGGTGATTGTTATGATCGCTATTTAATGCGTATGGCCGAAATGCGCGAAAGCGTAAAAATCATTCTGCAAGCCATTGAAAAGTTGAATGAATGCAAAGGCCAGGATGTGCTGGCGCGGGGCAAGCTGACACCGCCTAAACGCGGCGATATGAAAACCTCGATGGAGGCATTGATCCATCATTTCAAACTATATTCCGAAGGGTTCCATGTGCCCGAAGGCGAGGTTTATGTGGCGGTGGAGGCCCCCAAAGGCGAATTTGGTGTCTATCTGATCGCGAATGGCACCAATATGCCTTACAAAGTCAAAATCCGCGCGCCGGGCTATGCCCATCTGGCGGCGATGGATTTCATGGGCAAGGGCCATCAATTGGCAGATATTGCTGCGTTGATAGGCTCTATGGATGTGGTGTTCGGGGAAATTGATCGCTGAGCTGTTTTGAAAGGGTGTGATGATGAAAATTGTAAAAGCTTTTATTGCCGGCCTGGGCATATTTCTGGTGCAGCCGGCTGCTGCGCAAGATGCTGACCCGATGCAGGTTTCTGCTTTTCTTGATCTTATTGCCGATAACGGCTGTTCCATGACCGAAGCCGAGGCTGAAATTATTTTTCCGGCGAACGGTTTTGACAAATCCCTGACCCGCGAAATAGCCACAGCGCTGATCGACCAAGGGGTTGTCGCATTTGAATCCGAAATCCTTAGAATCATTGATGGCAGTTGCGATATTAATAGCCAAGCAACGCGGAATATTGAACTAACGGCGGATCAAGCACTGTTTATTGGAATTCTGGCACCACTGGGGTGCCGGATGACCGAGGAACAAATGAAAACGACCCTTCCCGAGAATGGCATGTCTGCCCGGACCGGCGACCAAATGGCTGACGAGCTGATGGATTTGGGGATTGCTATGGTATCGGAAGACCGGATGTCTCTGACCATTAACGCTGATTATTGCACCCCTGTTGCCAGCGAAAGCCCGGCTCCGGTTGAAAATAATGGTAGCCTTGAGGGGGTTTTCATGTCGGTTATGGCGCAAAATGATTGCAGGTTGACCGAAATAGATGCGCGTCAACTGTTTCCCGCAAGCGGACTGATGATGGAAGACGTCTATCTTGTTGCTGACGAACTGGTTGAGGCTGGTTTGGGCTATTATTCCGAAGACAATACAACCTTGATCATCACCAGCCCTGATTGCACGGATTTGGCCATGGCGGCAACCCCGGTTGAAGCTGGCAGTGATGCGCCTGAAGTTGTTGTCGCAACGCCAGAGACCTCCGATGATCCGGAAGCACAGTTTTTGAGGATGGTAGCGGCAAATGCGTGTGAAATCACGCAGGCCAATGCGCGTGATATGACCGATGCTGCCGGTATGGATTATAATCTGGCCATGGGCATTGCTTCGCGCATGATGAATGACGGGCGGGCATCCTCGCCCGATGGCGGCCAGACCTTGCAGATACTTGCGCCGCTATGTGTTGCGGTTGGCAGCGGCCCGATGGAACCTCGTGATATCTTTATCGAGGTATTACGTGGCAATAACTGCACCATGACTGCCGGTGAATTCAGCAGCTTGCTGCCGGTTGACGGGCTGGACCAGAATGCGGCCTTTGGCCTGATCACCGAATTAGAAGCGGAAGGGGTCATTACACTGCCCCCAAGCCGTGATGTTGTTACTCTTACTGCGGGGAATTGCCGGTAATGCTACGCCGTTTACACGCCATCCAGCCTGAAAGCTTTGCCTTTACCCCAGCCAATCTGGCATGGGCCGAGGGCCAGATCACCAAATACCCCGAGGGCCGTCAGGCCAGCGCGGTTATTCCGCTGCTTTGGCGCGCACAGGAACAAGAAGGCTGGGTAAGCCAGCCTGCCATTGAACATGTGGCCAATATGCTTGGCATGGCTGAAATCCGCGTGCTGGAAGTTGCCAGTTTCTATTTCATGTTCCAGTTGCAGCCCGTGGGTGCGATTGCCCATGTGCAGGTTTGCGGTACCACAACCTGTATGATTTGCGGCGCTGAAGACCTGATCGGGATATGCCGCGAAGTCATTGCGCCGAACCCCCATGAAATTTCTGCGGACGGTAATTTTAGCTGGGAAGAGGTCGAATGCCTCGGGGCTTGTGCCAATGCCCCCATGGCCCAGATCGGCAAGGATTATTACGAGGACCTGACTGCCGATAGCTTTCGTAAGATATTGGCCGGTTTTGCCCGTGGCGACGTGCCAAAACCCGGCTCACAAAACGGGCGTTTTTCTTGTGAGCCGCTGGGCGGATTGACCACATTAAAAGATTTTACCGGCGAAGAATTCAACGGCTCGGTCGGGATTGCGGTTGCGCTGGGGGATACGGTTAAACGTATTCAGGGGGACGAGGTTCCGGTTTTGACACGCCCGAAACCAAAACCAAAAGCCAAGGCAAAACCTGAAAAGGCCGCTGTAAAAAAGCCCGCCGAACCTGTGGTGGCAACAGCAGATGCGGATAAGCCGGTATTGTTAAGCAAGCCGCGTGATGGCGGCGCCGATGATTTGAAAAAAATCAGCGGTGTTGGTCCGAAACTGGAAAAAGAATTAAACGGGGCGGGGGTGTTTCATTTTGACCAGATCGCAAACTGGAGTGCCAAGGAAATTGCTTGGGCAGATGAAAACCTTGTCAGCTTCAAGGGGCGAATTACACGGGATGAATGGGTAAAGCAGGCCAAAGAATTAATGAAATAGGGAGATAAAATAATGGATTATAATAAATGTATGACGCGTAATTTTATTATTGCCGCAATTATTTCAGTAATATTTACTGTGGTTCTAATGCCATGGATGTCTTTGACAGCAAGTATTTTTATGTTGCTGGTACTGTTGGTTGTTGGCTGGTTTTTATCGTCGTATTTGTGCAAGGCACAGGCCGAAAGCCAAGCATCCGATGTTAGTGCTCCGGTTGCTCCGGCCGCGGCGCAAACGCCACCAGCCCCCGCACCCGCAGCGCCAGAGCCGACACCGGAACCGGAGCAAGTATCCGAACCCGAATCCGAACCAGTGACAGCAGCAACAGATGGCAAGCCCGAATTACTGACCGAAGCCCGCGACGGCAAAGGCGATGATTTGAAAAAAATCAAAGGCGTCGGGCCAAAGCTGGAAAAAGAGCTGAACAAAGCCGGCGTATTTCATTTTGACCAGATCGCAAGCTGGAGCAGCGCCGAAGTAGAGTGGGCCGACCAGAATCTAGTTAGTTTCA
This sequence comes from Paracoccaceae bacterium, assembly GCA_021648225.1. Taxonomy (GTDB): domain Bacteria; phylum Pseudomonadota; class Alphaproteobacteria; order Rhodobacterales; family Rhodobacteraceae; genus UBA3077. The sequence goes on along the minus strand of JAKITE010000002.1, from coordinate 25,585 downwards.
AGGGCCGTGTCAGCCGTGACAACTGGGTAGATCAAGCCAAAGAACTGGCAAAATAACCATGACCAAAAACGCAGAAGAAAACCAACGTAAACAGACCCGGCTGGCATCCTATGTGATGATTGCTGCAGTGGTTTTGCTTATGGGTGGTTCGTGGATCGGTGGCCAGCTAGGCATGCCGGTGCGCTTTGCGTTTTTGATTGATTTCATGGCCTTGGCAGGTTTTGCCTTTGCGATGATCGTATTTTTTAGGGTTTGGCGTTCGCGCCAAAACAGCGGAGAGTAAAATGCTCAAAGACCAAGACCGGATCTTTACCAATTTATACGGCATGCATGACCGTTCGCTTAAGGGCGCAAAATCGCGTGGCCACTGGAACGGCACAGCAGGCTTTATCAAGGAAGGCCGCGACTGGGTTGTTGAACAGGTCAAAGGTTCCGGCCTGCGCGGTCGTGGTGGTGCGGGCTTTCCGACCGGCCTTAAATGGTCGTTTATGCCCAAGGAAAGCGACGGTCGCCCCAGCTATCTGGTGGTCAATGCCGACGAATCCGAACCGGGCACTTGCAAAGACCGCGAGATCATGCGCCATGATCCCCATACCCTGATCGAGGGCTGTTTGATTGCCGGTTTTGGCATGGGCGCGCATGCGGGATATATCTATATTCGCGGTGAATTTATCCGCGAACGCGAAGCCCTGCAAAATGCCATTGATGAATGTTATGATGCGGGATTGCTGGGCAAAAACGCTGCCAAATCCGGTTGGGATTTTGATCTTTATCTGGTGCATGGCGCGGGTGCGTATATTTGCGGCGAAGAAACCGCCTTGCTGGAAAGCCTTGAGGGGCGCAAAGGCATGCCGCGCATGAAACCGCCTTTTCCCGCCGGTGTCGGCCTTTATGGCTGCCCGACCACGGTAAACAATGTTGAATCGATTGCGGTTGTGCCCACCATTTTGCGCCGTGGGCCGGATTGGTTTGCCGGTATTGGCCGCGCAAATAACGCGGGCACAAAGCTGTTTGGTATTTCGGGACATGTGGTTAACCCTTGTGTGGTTGAAGAAGCCATGTCTATTCCGTTGCGCGAATTGCTGGATAAGCATTGCGGTGGGGTGCGCGGCGGCTGGAAAAACCTGAAAGCGGTGATTCCGGGTGGTTCTTCGGTGCCGTTATTGCCTGCGGATATCTGCAATGATGCGATCATGGATTTTGACTGGCTGCGCGAGCAACGATCAGGGCTGGGCACAGCGGCGGTTATCGTGATGGACCAATCCACCGACGTAATCAAAGCCATCTGGCGGTTGAGCAAATTTTACAAACACGAAAGCTGCGGCCAATGCACCCCGTGCCGCGAAGGCACCGGCTGGATGATGCGGGTCATGGACCGTTTGGTAACCGGCGAGGCCGAGCTGGAGGAAATCGACATGTTGCTGGACGTGACCAAACAGGTTGAAGGCCACACGATCTGCGCGCTTGGCGATGCGGCGGCATGGCCAATTCAGGGGCTGGTGCGGCATTTCAGAAATGAGATTGAGGACCGGATCAAACATCAAAAAACCGGCCGCGTCAGCGCGGTTGCAGCGGAGTAACCAGTGAAATACCTGCTTATATTGCTATTTCTGTTGCCCCCCGCACTGGCCAGTGCGGCGACGCATTCGGATGCGGGGCAAAGAATTTGCCGTGCCGAAGTCGGGCCTGACCGGATGGCACAGCAGCAATGTTTGCGTGAATTTCAAAAAACCAGTTATCTGGTGCGGCGCTATCTTGTCCACGCCAAGGTTTTTGACAATCAAAATGAGCGGGTTAGCCGTTCGTTTTTTGAAATATTTGAAAATCCTTTTGTGATTAGCGCGCGTCGCGTAAGCGAAATTTGTTTGACCGGTCAGGTATTTAACGGCAATCTGTTTTCCGGCTTTATGGATTTTCGCGAAGTATGGGAATGTATTTCCGACCTCGACCCCGAGGCAGCATCTTGGGACACGATATGAATAATTTTTTGAACACCCTGCCAATGGTCGGGTTTTTGCAGGAATCTGCCAATGACAAACCTTAAAAAAATCATCATCGACGGCGTTGAGCTGGAAGTAGATGGCGCGATGACCATTCTTCAGGCCGCGGAGCTTGCCGGAATTGAAATTCCGCGTTTTTGTTATCACGAACGCCTAAGCATTGCCGGCAACTGCCGCATGTGTCTGGTGGAGGTCGTGGGTGGCCCGCCCAAACCTGCCGCGTCTTGCGCCATGCAGGTGCGTGATCTGCGCCCCGGGCCAGAAGGCCAGCCGCCGGTGGTGAAAACCAAATCCCCTATGGTGAAAAAGGCCCGCGAAGGCGTGATGGAATTTTTGCTGCTGAACCACCCGCTGGATTGCCCGATCTGTGATCAGGGCGGCGAATGTGATCTACAAGATCAGGCCATGGCTTACGGCGTTGATTTCAGCCGCTCTCGCGAGGCCAAACGCGCCAGCGATGATCTGCAACTGGGGCCGTTGGTGGCCACCACCATGACCCGCTGTATTTCCTGCACCCGCTGTGTGCGGTTTACTTCCGAGGTTGCAGGCATCATGACCATGGGCCAGACCGGCCGTGGCGAGGATGCGGAAATTACCACCTATCTGGGCGCGACGCTCGACAGCAATCTGCAAGGCAATATCATTGATCTTTGTCCGGTTGGCGCGCTGACCAGCAAGCCATATGCGTTTTCAGCACGCCCTTGGGAATTACGAAAAACCGAGACCATTGACGTGATGGACGCGCTTGGATCAAACATTCGGGTGGATACCAAAGGCCGCGAAGTCATGCGGATATTGCCGCGCAATCATGATGGCATCAATGAAGAATGGATTTCCGACAAAACCCGTTTTGTGTGGGATGGCTTGCGCAGCCAGCGGCTGGATACGCCTTATGTGCGGGTTGATGGCAAGCTGCAAAAGGCCAGTTGGGACCAAGCATTCAAGGCTATTGTCGATGCGGTTGATGGCAAGAAGATCGCCGCGATTGCCGGTGATCTGGCCAGCGTGGAAACCATGTATGCGCTTAAATCGCTGATTGGTGGTGCCGGTGGCAATCTGGAATGCCGGGTTGACGGGGCCTATTTGCCGATTGATGATCGTGCCGGATATGTGGGCACTGCCAGCATTGAAGACATTGACAATGCCCAGATGATTCAATTGATCGGGACCAACCCACGCATGGAATCGCCGGTGCTGAATGCGCGTATTCGCAAGGCCTGGGCGGCGGGGGCTACGGTTGGTTTGCTTGGCGAAGCCGTTGATTTAACGTATGAATATACCCATGTCGGCAATGATCGTGCCGCGCTGGAAAAACTGGCCAATCAGGATACCGGCCCTGCCAAAGACATGGATGCCGTGGTGATCATCGGGCAGGCTGCATTAACCGGCAAAGACGGCGAAGCGGTTCTGGAAGCCGCCAAAAAGCTGGTTGAAAACACCAATTCCAAATTCATGGTGCTGCACACCGCCGCTGCGCGGGTTGGCGGCATGGATATCGGGTTTAACACCGAGGGTGGCATGATTAACGCGCTTGACGGGGCCGAGGTGATTTATAACCTTGGCGCCGACGAGCTGGATATCGATGCCGGCCCGTTTGTGATTTATCAAGGCTCGCACGGGGATCGTGGCGCGCACCGCGCTGATGTGATTTTACCAAGCGCGGCTTACACCGAAGAATCCGGTATTTTTGTCAATACCGAAGGCCGCCCGCAAATGGCCAATCGCGCTGGGTTTGCCCCGGGTGATGCCCGCGAAGGCTGGGCGATACTACGCGCGCTGTCGGCTGAACTGGGTGCGGCCTTGCCGTTTGACAATCTGGCACAGCTTCGCAGCCTGCTTTTCAAGGAATTCCCGCATCTGGCAGCACTGGACGCTGTGCCGGAAAATCAATGGGTTAAGGCCAAGCCAAAGAAACTGAAGGGCGGCGCATTTAATTGTGCGATTTCTGACTATTATTTGACCAATCCGATTGCGCGTGCCTCTAAAACTATGGCAGAACTCAGCCAGTTGAATCAGGCGCAAAAACCAATGGCCGCGGAGTAGAATATGGACTTTATGATCAATATATTCGGGTTCTATTTTGGCACGTTTCTGGTGATTCTGGGGCAGGCATTGCTGGTGGTTGTGCTTATTCTGGTGGCTTTGGCGTTCCTTATGTATGCAGATCGCAAAATCTGGGCAGCGGTGCAGATGCGCAAAGGGCCAAACATGGTCGGCCCGTTTGGCTTGCTGCAAAGCTTTGCTGATTTTATCAAATATATCGTCAAAGAAGTCGTAGTGCCTGCGGGGGCTGACAAGCCCGTGTTTTTCATAGCACCTATGCTGACCTTTATTCTGGCAGTGGTGGCCTGGGCGGTGATTCCGTTTGCCGATGGCTGGGTGGTTTCGGACCTTAATGTCGGTGTTTTGTATATTTTCGCGATTGGATCATTGGAGGTTTACGGGGTTATTCTGGGCGGCTGGGCCTCGAATTCCAAATATCCGTTTCTGGGGGCGCTGCGTTCGGCCGGGCAGATGATTTCATACGAGGTCTCGATCGGCTTTATCATCGTGGGGGTATTGATTTCCACGGGGTCATTGAATTTTAGCGCCATTGTTAACGCGCAAGACGTCGGTTATGGCGCGCTTGGCTGGTATTGGCTGCCGCATTTCCCGATGGTCATTCTGTTTTTTGTATCGGCCCTTGCCGAAACCAACCGCCCGCCATTTGATCTGCCCGAGGCCGAGGCCGAACTGGTTGCCGGTTTTCAGGTCGAATATTCCGCGACGCCGTTTTTGCTGTTTATGATCGGCGAATTGATGGCCGTGGTGCTGATGTGCGCGCTGATGGCGATCCTGTTCTTTGGTGGTTGGCTGTCGCCGGTTGAATTCCTGCCCGACGGGGTCTGGTGGATGGTTCTGAAAATGGCTGCACTGTTCTTTATGTTTGCCATGGTCAAGGCATTGGTGCCGCGCTATCGCTATGATCAATTGATGCGTCTGGGCTGGAAAGTATTCCTGCCGCTATCGCTGGGTTGGGTGGTTTTTGTGGCGGCAATGGCGCAAATGGGCGTTCCTGCCTATGCACGTTGGGCGATAGGGGGCTGATATGACGGTTACAGTTTCAAAAGTAATCAAGCGGTTTTTGCTGACGGATTTTATTGGTGCGTTTGGCACCGGTATGAAATATTTTTTCCGCCCCAAAGCCACCATTAACTACCCCCATGAAAAAGGCCCGCTTAGCCCGCGTTTTCGCGGCGAACACGCTTTGCGTCGCTATCCCAATGGTGAAGAACGCTGCATTGCCTGCAAATTATGTGAGGCGATTTGCCCCGCGCAGGCCATCACCATTGATGCAGAACCGCGGATCGATGGCTCTCGCCGCACCACGCGTTATGACATCGACATGACCAAATGCATTTTTTGCGGTTTCTGTCAGGAAGCTTGTCCTGTGGATGCCATTGTTGAAGGCCCGAATTTTGAATACGCCACAGAAACCCGCGAAGAACTGTTTTACGACAAAGAAAAATTGCTTGCCAACGGTGAACGCTGGGAAGCCGAAATTGCCCGCAATATCGAACTTGATGCGCCTTACCGCTAAGAAAAGGATAGACAAATGGTCATAGCGACCCTCGCTTTTTACTTGTTTGCCGGTGTGGCAGTGGCGGCTGGCCTTATGGTCACCCTGTCGCGCAACCCTGTGCATGCTGTTTTATGGTTGATCCTGACATTTTTCAGCGCGGCAGGGCTGTTTGTGCTGATGGGGGCCGAATTTATCGCCATGTTGTTGGTGATTGTATATGTGGGCGCGGTGATGGTGCTGTTCCTGTTTGTGGTGATGATGATGGATGTGGATTTCGCGGCGCTAAAATCCGGCATGTCAAAATATGCCCGCATCGGCACGTTGCTGGGCCTTATTTTACTGGTTGAATTGGTTTTAGTTGTCGGGGCTTGGTCCACGGCTGGGCTGGCGCCTGATATGCGCGCGGCTGTGGCGCCTTTGCCTGTGGATGTTGAAAATACCGTGGCGTTGGGGCAGCTGATTTATACCCGATATGTATATCTGTTTCAGGCCTCCGGTCTGATCCTGCTGGTGGCAATGATTGGCGCAATTGTGCTGACCATGCGCCACCGCCCGGATATCAAACGCCAGGATATTGTGGAACAGATTTACCGCGACGCAGACAAAGCCGTCGAGATGGTCGACGTAAAACCGGGGCAGGGCATATGAGTATCGGACTTGAACATTACCTAACCGTTGCCGCGATCCTGTTTGTGATCGGCATATTCGGCATATTCCTGAACCGTAAAAACATCATTGTCATTTTGATGTCGATCGAGCTGATGCTGCTGGCGGTCAATATCAATATGGTGGCTTTTTCCGTGCATCTTGGCGATTTGGTCGGGCAGATATTTACGCTGTTTATCCTGACCGTCGCTGCCGCCGAGGCTGCGATTGGCTTGGCCATTCTTGTTGTATTCTTCCGAAACCGTGGCACGATTGACGTCGAAGACGTTAACGTGATGAAGGGGTAAATCATGCCGGTAATTATCCTCTTTGCTCCGCTGGTTGGCGCGCTTATTGCCGGTTTTGGCTGGCGTATCATTGGCGAGCAAAACGCCAAGTTTGTCTCTACGGGGCTGTTGTTTCTGGCGGCATTTTTGTCGTGGATCGTGTTTTTCGGTCAATATGATGTGGCTGAAACCATCACCATTATGCGCTGGCTGGAAAGCGGTTCGTTAAGCGTTGACTGGGCGATCCGCATGGACCGTCTGACGCAAATAATGCTGGTGGTGGTGACCACGGTTTCCGCGCTCGTGCATCTGTATTCGATTGGTTATATGAAAGACGATCCGCAATGGCGCAAAGGCGAAAGCTATGAGCCGCGTTTCTTTGCGTATCTGTCGTTTTTCACCTTCTCGATGCTGATGCTGGTGACCTCTGACAACCTGCTGCAAATGTTTTTTGGCTGGGAAGGCGTGGGCGTTGCCTCGTATCTTTTGATCGGGTTTTATTACCGCAAACCCTCGGCCAATGCCGCCGCGATGAAGGCATTTATTGTCAATCGGGTTGGTGATTTTGGTTTTGCTCTGGGTATATTCGGCTTGTTCCTGATGACCGATAGTATCAATTTTGATGATATTTTTGCCGCCGGACATGAACTGTCACAGGTTAAAATGGAATTTCTGGGCATGACCATGAATGCGGCCGGCATTCTGACATTGTTGCTGTTTATTGGTGCGATGGGTAAATCGGCGCAGTTGTTTCTGCACACATGGCTGCCCGACGCGATGGAAGGCCCGACCCCTGTTTCGGCGCTGATCCATGCGGCCACGATGGTTACCGCAGGGGTTTTCCTTGTGGTGCGCATGTCGCCGGTGTTTGAATATGCCCCCGGAACGCTGGCTTTTGTGACCTATGTTGGCGCAACCACGGCCTTTGTGGCGGCCACAATCGGGCTGGTTCAAAACGATATCAAACGGGTGATTGCCTATTCAACCATGTCGCAGCTTGGCTATATGTTTGCCGCTGCCGGTGTTGGTGCCTATCAGGTGGCGATATTCCATCTATTCACCCATGCGTTTTTCAAGGCGATGTTGTTTCTCGGGGCCGGTTCGGTGATTACCGCCATGCATCACGAACAGGATATGCGTAATTACGGCGGTTTGCGTCATAAAATCCCCAAAACATTTTGGGCGATGATGATCGGCACTCTGGCCATCACCGGCGTTGGCATTCCGCTAACCACCATTGGTTTTGCAGGGTTCCTTTCCAAGGATGCAATTATCGAGACCACATTTGCGGCGGGCACCGCAGCGGGCAGCTATGCGTTTTATATGCTGGTGTTTTCAGCGGCGATGACCAGTTTTTATAGCTGGCGGTTGATGTTTATGACATTTTATGGCGACCCGAGGGGTGATAAGCACACCCATGATCACGCCCATGAAAGCCCGCTTGTCATGCTGATCCCTTTGCTGGTGCTGGCGGTCGGGTCTGCGTTTGCCGGTATGCTCTGGTATCCGGAATTTTTTGGCGACAACGTGACCGCATGGTTTGGCGAGGCGGTTTATGTCAATCATGAAACCAATACCGTTATTCATGATGCGCATTATGTGCCAAAATGGGTCAAGGTATCGCCGTTTGTCGCCATGCTATCCGGCTTTTTGGCTGCGTATTATTTCTATATCCGCAATCCCGAAGCGCCCAAAGCTTTGGCCAAGCGCAACCCCGGGCTTTATCAATTTCTGCTCAATAAATGGTATTTCGACGAACTGATCGATCTGGTGATTGTTAATCCGTCCAAACGTCTTGGCACTTTTCTTTGGAAAAAAGTTGATGGCGTGGTGATTGACGGGGCTTTGAATGGTTTGGCTATGGGGATTATTCCGTGGCTGACGCGGCTGGCCAATCGTTGGCAGTCGGGATACGTGTTTACCTATGCTTTCGCGATGATCATCGGGGTTGGTGCAATAATAACGTGGTTTGTGTTTACCCGAGGGGCGCAATAAATGGATAATCTTCTTTCCCTTGTTACCTTTCTGCCCATGATTGGCGCGGCGGTGTTACTGGTGTTTTTGCGCGGCGATGATGCGGTTGCAGTGCTAAATGCCAAACGCGTGGCGCTGGCGGTTACGGTTGTGACTTTTCTGGCCTCGCTTAGCATTCTGTTTCAGTTTGACCCTGAAAATACCGATTTCCAGATGGTTGAAGAAGCCAGTTGGATTGGCGGCTTAACCTATAAAATGGGCGTTGACGGGATTTCGATTCTGTTTGTAATGCTGACCACCCTGTTGATGCCGATTGTGATCGGCGCCAGCTGGAAGGTCGAGCATCGGGTTAAGGAATATATGATTGCGTTCCTTATTCTGGAAACCCTGATGATCGGGGTTTTTGTATCGCTTGATCTGTTCCTGTTCTATGTATTTTTTGAGGCAGGCCTGATTCCGATGTTCCTGATTATCGGCATTTGGGGTGGCAAGGAACGGGTTTATGCCTCGTTCAAATTCTTCCTCTATACGCTGTTTGGCTCGGTTTTGATGCTGATCGCCATGATCGCCATGTGGATGGAGGCAGGCACCACCGATATTCCAACCTTGCTGACCCATCAGTTTAATTCCGGCACCATTTCAATACTGGGCTGGCAGATCATTGGCGGCGCGCAAACCCTGATGTGGCTGGCATTTTTCGCAAGCTTTGCGGTTAAAATGCCGATGTGGCCGGTGCATACCTGGCTGCCCGATGCCCATGTGCAGGCCCCGACCGCGGGGTCGATGGTGCTGGCGGCGATCTTGCTGAAAATGGGTGGTTACGGGTTTTTGCGCTTTAGCTTGCCGATGTTTCCGGTGGCCAGCTTTGTCATGCAGGATTTTGTGTTTTTCCTTTCGGTGGCGGCAATTATCATTACCTCGCTAATTGCGCTGATGCAGACCGATATGAAAAAGCTGATCGCCTATTCATCCGTGGCGCATATGGGTTTTGTGACCATGGGGATATTTACCTTTAACAAACAGGGGCTTGATGGCGCGATTTTCCAGATGATCAGCCACGGCTTTATTTCCGGTGCGCTGTTCCTGTTGGTCGGCACCATTTATGAACGCATGCACACAAGGGAAATTGACGCTTATGGCGGGCTTGTGGTGCGCATGCCGGTCTATGCGATGGTGTTTATGCTGTTTACCATGGGCAATGTCGGCTTGCCGGGCACGTCGGGCTTTATCGGTGAATTCCTGACCTTGGCAGGCGCGTTTCAGGCCAATACATGGGTGGCTGCGGGGGCAACATTGGGCGTGATCCTTTCGGCGGGCTATGCGCTTTGGCTGTATCGCCGTGTGGTGTTTGGCGATCTGATCAAAGAAAGCCTGAAATCCATCAAAGATATGGACCTGCGCGAAAAATGGCTGATTGCGCCCTTGGTGGTCGCAACAATTCTGCTGGGTGTCGCGCCCGGATTGTTGCTGGATATTATCGGGCCGTCAGTGGACGTTTTGGTGGAAAATTTCAATATGGCAACGGCACATCTGATGGATGCTGTGCCGGCTGCAACTGGGCATTAGGGTGATATGAACATGTTAAGCAACGACATAAATGTTATCCTGCCAGAACTAATTCTGGTTGGTTTTGCCATGGCGGCGCTGATGTTTGGCGTCTTTAACAAAACCGAAAAGGGCGAAGGTGTCTTATGGGCAACCGCGCTGGTTTTTGTCGGCCTTGGTTTCTGGATCGGCTTTGCCGGTGCCGATACAAACACCGCATTTCACGGTATGTTTGTCGATGACCCGTTTGCGCGGTTTGCCAAGGTTTTGATGCTGTGGTCCGGCGCGGCAATGCTGATTTTGGCACGTAATTTTCTGGTTGCCAAAAACCTGATGAAATTCGAATTTCCGGTGCTGATCTCCCTGGCCATGGTTGGCATGATGATGATGGTATCGGCTGGCAACCTGATGTCGCTTTATATGGGGTTGGAATTACAATCGCTGGCGCTTTATGTGATTGCATCTTTCAACCGCGACTCGCTGAAATCATCCGAGGCCGGGCTGAAATATTTTGTGCTGGGCGCGCTTTCCTCGGGTATGTTGCTATATGGTATGTCGCTGGTTTACGGCTATACCGGTGCTACTGAATTTACATCCATCACAGCGGTAATTTCGGCTGAGGGCATGTCGCTGGGTGTGTTGTTTGGCCTTGTGTTTATGTCAACAGGGCTGGCATTCAAGGTATCCGCCGCGCCGTTTCATATGTGGACACCTGATGTTTATGAAGGCTCGCCAACGCCGGTTACCCTGTTTTTTGCCACTGCGCCAAAGGTTGCCGCCATGGCGATGTTTGCGCGGGTGTTGTTTGATGCTTTTGGCTATGCGGTTGCCGATTGGCAGCAGATCATTGCCTTTATTGCACTATTGTCGATGTTTGTCGGCTCAATCGCCGCGATTGGCCAGCGCAATATCAAACGTCTGATGGCTTATTCTTCCATTGGCCATATGGGCTTTGCGCTGATGGGGCTGGCAGCGGGCACGCAACTGGGCGTGACCAATATGCTGATCTATATGGTGATCTATGTTGTCACCAATATTGGTGTGTTCGCATTCATTTTGAATATGGAGCGCGACGGTCGGCCTGTAACCGACATCAACGCGCTTGGCATGTTTTCAAAACGCGCACCGGGGCAGGCATTGGCGCTTACACTGTTGATGTTCAGCCTGATGGGCCTGCCGCCGCTGGTTGGCTTTTTTGGTAAATTCTATGTGCTGAATGCGGCCATTCAGGCCGATCTGGCATGGCTGGCGATTGCCGGCGTGATGGCCTCGGTGATTGCGGCGTTTTATTATCTGCGTATCATTTACATCATGTATTTTGGGGAGGAAACCGAAGTGCTGGATGGCAAAATGCCACTGCTGCACATGGTATTTCTGGCCGCATCTGCGGGCGCAATGGTGTTTGGCATCGTCAATATGTTCGGGGTTGAGGGCATGGCACTGGCAGCCGCAACCAGCCTGTTAAACTAATGCCCGATTGGCCCGCACATCTGGGGCGGGTCATTCTGGAAACTGTTGACAGCACCAATCTGGAAGCCGCACGGCGTATAAATACCGGTGATCAGTGGATATTAACCCATAAACAAACCGCCGGAACCGGACGGCGCGGCAAGGTTTGGGAAATGCCCAAAGGCAATTTTGCCGCCAGCCTGTTGATGCACTCATCGGATGATATGCAAGCACTGGCGCAGCGGTCTTTTGTGGCGGCACTGGCTTTGCAAGATACACTGGAAAGCTTTGGCGCCACGGATATTACCCTGAAATGGCCCAATGATGTGCTGGTCAAGGGGCAGAAAATCGCCGGAATTTTGCTGGCCAGCGCGTCGGGCGCAATCATTATCGGCATTGGGGTTAATCTTGCCAAAGCACCGGATATTAAAAAGCTGGAACCAAATGCGCTGCCGCCAATTGCGCTAAGCAACGTGATTGGCAGTCATGTCAGCGCGTTGGATTTTTTGGCAGCTCTGGCAACCGGTTTTGAGCGCTTTGAGCAGCAAATGCGCGATTTTGGCTTTGATCCGATCCGCCGCGCCTGGCTGGACAATGCTGCAAAATTGGGAGAGGTTATCTATGCCCGCCTACCAAACCGTGTCGAGACCGGCACATTCGAAACCATTGACGAAACCGGCGCGCTTGTGCTTATGACAGCCAAAGGGCGGCTGGTGCTGCCCGCAGCCGATGTGTTTTTCTGAAAGGAAGCAAAATGTTACTGGCAATTGATGTGGGCAATACCAACGCGGTTTTTGCAGTGCATGATGGCGATAACTTTGTCGGAGATTTCCGTTGCAGCACAGACCATGCGCGCACGGCGGATGAATATTTTGTCTGGCTGAAACACCTGATGAACCATGCGGGCATTACCGGAAAAATCAATCGGGTTATCATCTCATCGACCGTGCCGCGTGTGGTTTATAACCTGCGGGTGCTGTGTGACCGTTATTTTGGCTGCCGCCCGATGGTGGTTGGCAAACCGGAAATTGACATCGGCCCAGCCCCGCGCGTGGACCCGCATGCAGGGGTTGGCCCTGACCGGCTGGTTAATTGTGTGGCAGGGTTTGATCGTTATGGCGGCAACCTGATTATTGTTGATTTTGGCACCGCCACGACCTTTGATGTGGCGGATCATGATGGTGCCTATGTGGGTGGTGTGATCAGCCCCGGGGTTAATATCAGCCTTGAGGCGTTCCATCACGCCGCTGCCGCATTGCCCCATATCGATGTGACCCAGCCCGATAGCGTGGTTGGCACAAATACCTATGCTTGTATGCAATCAGGCATCTATTGGGGTTACATTGGCCTCATTGAAGGCATATGTAAACGTATCGCAGAGGAACGCGGGCAAGCGATGAAAATCATCGGCACTGGCGGCCTCTCACCCTTATTTGCGCAAGGCACCGATATATTTGACCATCTGGACACGGATTTGACCGTGCATGGTCTGGTGTTGATTGCGGCACTGAACAGAAAGAAAATGAATGACTAAGAATAACCGGTTGATTTACCTGCCCCTTGGTGGCGCAGGCGAGATTGGCATGAACATGTATCTTTATGGCTATGGCCCTAAAAACAACGAAAAATTTATACTGGTAGACGTAGGCGTGGCCTTTCCCGATATGGAAAGCAGCCCCGGCGTTGACCTGATTATGGCAGACCCCGCCTATATTACCGATCGCGCAGACCGGCTGGAGGGGATTTTCATCACCCACGCCCACGAAGACCATATCGGCGCTTTGGGGCATTTGTTCCCGCGTTTGCAGGCTCCCATCTATTGTCGCGCGTTTACCGCCGCGATTGCGCGCAACAAAATGGAACGCGCCGGACAAGACCCTGAAATGGTGCGTGAAACGCCCATGTGGCCCGAAACGGTTGAGGTCGGCCCGTTTAAGGTCGGCTTTGTGCCAATATCCCATTCGATCCCCGAGGCATCGGCGCTGGTGATCGACACACCGGCAGGTCGCATATTCCATTCCGGTGATTTCAAAATTGATACCAACCCCGTGGTCGGCGAAGCATTTGATGCAAAATTGATGCAGGATATCGCCAAAAACGGCATCACGGCATTTGTATGTGATAGCACCAATGTGTTTTCGCCCGAACCGGGCCGGTCTGAATCCAGCCTGCCGCCAGCCATCACCGAAATGATGCGCGAGGCCACCGGCATGGTGGTTGCCACCACATTTGGCAGCAATGTTGCGCGGCTGAAAACGCTGGCACAGGCGGCTGTCGATGCGGGGCGCTCGGTTGTGGTTGTGGGCCGCGCCATGAGCACCATGATCAATACCGGTCAAAGCACCGGTGTGCTGACAGATTTCCCGCCGATTGTGGATCTGGAAGATTCCAAAGACATTCCGCGCAATCAATTGATGGTGCTGGCAACAGGGTCACAAGGCGAACGCCGCGCCGCCAGCGCGCAACTGGCGCAGGGCAAATACCGTGGCTTGGAAATGAAAGACGGCGATACGTTTCTGTTTTCCTCAAAAACCATTCCGGGCAATGAAATCGGCGTTGGCCGTATTCATAACCTGTTTGCCCAAAAAGGCGTCAACGTGGTTTCGGGCGATGACCGTTACCATGTATCAGGCCACGCCAACCGGCCTGATTTGCTGGAACTGCAACGCCTGTTAAACCCTGATCTGGTAATTCCGATGCATGGCGAATACCGGCATCTGCGCGAACATGTGATCCTGTCCGAGGGCAATGGCCGCAAAGCCGTGATCGCGCCTAACGGGGTGATGGTTGATATTACAAATAACGCCAAAACAGTTGGAAATATCGACACCGGCCGGTTGTATCTGGATGGCACGGTTTTGATCGGCGCGCTGGATGGCATAGTGCGCCAACGCTTGCAATTCGCCATGCGCGGCCATGTGGTGGTTAGCCTGATGATTGACGATGATCAGGGCCTTATTGACGGGGTCTGGGCCGAGGGCCATGGGCTGCCCGATGTGAAAAATGCAGCCAACGGTCTGGATGGATTGCTGGAAGAAGCCATTGAGAATGACCTTCGCAAAGCCAAACGCGGAGCGTTGAATGACGACGAGGCGGTCGAAATGATTGTGGCTCGGGCCACCAATCGCGTTTGTAAAACCGCGATTGGTAAAAAGCCGGTTTGCACGGTGTTGATTAATCGAATGATTGATTAAAGCGTTAGGTGGGTTTCCTCAACAAAGGTTTGGTCGTCCATCGGCGGGCGAACATAGCCTTGTTGGGGCGGCCGTTCCTCTAGCACAATTTCCTCGGGGGTGATGTCCTCATACGGGATTTGGCCAAGCAGGTGGGTGATACAGTTAATGCGCGCGTGTTTTTTCACGTCGGAACGCACCACAAACCACGGTGATTGTTTGATATCCGTATGCGCAAACATGATGTCCTTGGCTTTGGAATAATCGACACTGCGTTTGCGCGATTCAAGGTCCATGGGTGACAATTTCCAGCGTTTTGTCGGAGTTTTCAGACGTTTCTGGAACCGGCGCTCCTGTTCCTCGTCGCTGACAGAAAACCAGTATTTAATGACTTTGATACCGGAACGCACCAACATGCGTTCAAATTCGGGGCAAGAACGTAGAAAATCCTGATGTTCCTCATCTGTGCAGAACCCCATCACCCGTTCAACACCGCCGCGATTATACCATGACCGGTCCAAAATCACCATTTCACCGGCAGATGGCAGGTGCGCAACGTAACGCTGAAAATACCATTGGGTTGTCTCGCGCTCCGTCGGGGCGGGCAGGGCAACCACGCGGCAAATGCGCGGGTTTAGCGGCTCGGTAATGCGTTTGATGGTGCCGCCTTTGCCCGCCGCATCGCGCCCTTCAAAGATCACCACAACCTTTAATCCTTGGGTTTTTATCCATTCCTGCATTTTGACAAGTTCAACCTGAAGGCGTTCCAGCTCTGCCTCATAGGTCGAGTTGGCAATTTTGCGGTCAGGGGTTTTGGCGGTTACTTTCTTGTTCGACATTCTTGTTCGTTTCCAATGGAGAGGTTGCGGTGTAACGCAGAACCTACTCCATTTTCAACGATACGTCGAATTTATTCTTCGTCAGTTGCCGCCGCTACCGGTGCTTTTTGAGTAATGCGCGCCTTGCGTTTGGGTTTTGCTACCGGAGCAGGGGCTTCTGGCGCGGGGGGTTTAGCAACCGCTGCCTTTGCTTTGGTGCGCGGCTTGCGCTTGGGCTTTTCCGCCGGTGCATCAACATCGGTGGCCGCAGCATCATCAGCGGCTGGTGCCTTGGTTTTGGCCCGTGATTTGCGCTTTGGCTTGGCTGGTGCCTCAACCGTTTCGTCAACCGGTGGTTTTGCTTTGGCCCGGGATTTGCGCTTGGGCTTTTCCGGCGCGGCTTCCGTTGTTTCACTAGCCTCTTCAACCGCTGCCGGCGCTTTGGCGCGGGTGCGCGGCTTGCGCTTGGGCTTTTCTGCTGCGGGTTCGGCTGTTTCTGTAACCGTTTCAACGGCCATTTCTTCAACAGCTTCAACAACGGCCTCTTCAACAGGTGCTTTGGCCTTGGCGCGTGATCTGCGCTTTGGTTTCGGCTTTTCCTGAACTGCCGGTGTTTCAACAACCTCGGCTGTTTCAACAACTTCTTCAACAGCCGTTGCACCGTCGCGATCTGCTGATAATTTTATCGGCCTTGTCATAAAGGCCGGCATATGGTCGCCCATACCCATCGGGCCGCGATTGTTGCGCCGGTTATCCTGGCGCGGTTGGCGCGGGCTGCGTTGTTTAGATTGCTCTGGCTTTGCTGCGTCGGCTTTTGGCGCTTCGGGTTTTTCAACCTTGGCTGCTTGTGGCGCAGGTTTTGGTGTGGGTTTTTGTTCCGGTTTTTCAGCCGGAGCCGTGGCCAGCGGGTTTTCCATGCGCGGGATTTCCTGTTTTACCAATGCTTCGATCGCATCCAGATGTTTTTTGTTAAACGGCACGGCAATGGTAATGGCTTTGCCTTTGCGCCCCGCGCGGCCGGTGCGGCCAATGCGATGCACGTAATCTTCGGCGTGAATCGGCACGTCAAAATTGAAAATATGGCTAACATTCGGGATATCAAGCCCGCGCGCCGCCACATCCGAGGCCACTAAAAATTTTAATTCTCCGTCACGGAACGAATTGAGGATTTTCATCCGCGTGTTCTGGTCAAGATCGCCGTGGATAGGATTGGCATCAAGCCCGTGCTTTTTCATGGATTTGGC
The DNA here is from genome assembly GCA_021648225.1 of Paracoccaceae bacterium. Classification (GTDB taxonomy): domain Bacteria; phylum Pseudomonadota; class Alphaproteobacteria; order Rhodobacterales; family Rhodobacteraceae; genus UBA3077. The sequence continues at coordinate 8,888 of JAKITE010000002.1, read as the reverse complement.
AACAATATCAACGTCTACTTTGCGATTACAAAAAATAATCGCGTTGGTCAGCGCGTCGCCCTCGGCCTTCATAATCGCGCGCATAACCTCGCGTTTTTCCTTGGCGGTGCGGTCTTTGCGTGATGGTGTGAATTCACAAACCGCCTGCGTAATTGTCTCCGAGGTGGTGGCTTGACGCGCGACCTCGACCCGCACAGGGTTGTGCAGGAATTCTTCGGTAATGCGGGTGATTTCCGGCGCCATCGTGGCCGAAAAAAACAGGGTTTGGCGCGTGAATGGTGTCAGCTTGAAGATGCGTTCGATATCGGGAATGAATCCCATATCCAGCATGCGGTCGGCCTCGTCTACTACCATGATTTGCACATTGGTCAGCATCAATTTGCCGCGCTCAAAATGATCGAGCAAGCGGCCCGGCGTGGCGATTAGCACATCAACGCCGCGATCGATCAGGCGGTCCTGATCCTTAAAGCTGACGCCGCCGATCAGCAGGGCTTTGGAAAGTCGGTGATATTTGGAATAATTGTCGAAATTCTCGGCCACTTGCGCCGCGAGTTCGCGGGTGGGGCACAGAATCAGGCTGCGCGGCATGCGTGCGCGGGCACGGCCCTTGGCCAGAATGGTAATCAGGGGCAGGGTGAAAGACGCGGTTTTACCGGTGCCGGTCTGGGCGATGCCCAACACGTCTCTGCCTTGCAGGGCATGGGGGATTGCCTGAGCCTGAATGGGGGTCGGCGTTTCATAGCCGGTATCGGCTATTGCTTTTAGAACCTTCGGGTCGAGGTCCAGATCACTAAATTTTGTCATGTTTTTCCGTTTACTGCGGTCAAAAATATGCCGCAATGATAACGCGGCGATGGCAACCGTATTGTTGCCTGTCATAGTGACGCTTTGTTAGCGATTTACCTGACATAGGTCAATCTCCGTTACGAAAAAGAATGTTATTCCGCTTTTAACGAGGCAATTTGACGCTTATATCGGGCGGATGAAATAAGGAATGGACAAGATGCTGGCAGAAGAACAAAAAATCTATCGCGGGTTGGAATATCTAAAGGTAACATCGGTGCGCCACTGGACCGACAAAACCTTTTCCTTCACCTGCGAGCGCCCAAAAGGATTCCGGTTTCGCTCCGGCGAATTTGCCATGATCGGCTTGCCCAATGGCGACAAAGCCTTAACGCGGGCCTATTCCATCGCCAGCCCCAACTGGCACGAGGAATTGGAGTTTTATTCCATTAAAGTGCCCGATGGCCCGCTGACCAGCCGTTTGCAGCATCTAAAGGTTGATGATCATATTTTGATTCGCCCCAAACCGGTGGGCACCTTGGTGCATGATGCGCTAACAGCCGGTAAACGGCTTATCCTGTTTTCGACCGGCACCGGCATTGCGCCTTTTGCCAGCACCATCCGTGACCCCGAAACCTATGATAAATTTGAAGAAGTCATCCTGACCCATACTTGCCGCGATGTGGCAGAGCTGGAATATGGCAAGCATCTGATGGCCGAAATTGCCTCGGACGAGCTGTTGCAGGAACTGGTTGGCGACAAGCTACGCCTGATCAGCACGACTACGCGCGAAGCAGGCGCAGAAATGGGTCGCATGACCGATTGGTTAAATGACGGACGTTTTGCAACAGCCACCGGCGCAGCCCTTAACCCAAAAACCGATCGCGTGATGATTTGCGGGTCAATGGAAATGCTAAAGGAACACAAAGCCATTTGTGAAGCTGCCGGTATGGTTGAGGGGTCAAATTCCGAACCGGGAGATTTTGTGATTGAAAAGGCTTTTGTAGATTAGCCGTTCACCTCAATATCAAGTGCTGTGCGTTCGGCCTGTGCGGCGCGTTCTTCTTCGCCCCAGGTTGACCGGATATAGGCCCAGATATTATTGATTTCATCATCCGACAATATTCCCTCAAATGCAGGCATACCGCTGTTGAAATTACTTAAGCCGCGGGCTGCCATTGCCTGTGCGCCGCCAAGTTTGGTGTAATCAAACAATAAGCGGTCATCATGGTGCCATGTGTGGCCGTCATTATTATGGGGCGGGGCGGGCAATGTGCCGTCGGGGTTGGGAATGCGCCAATCGGGTTGGCCCTCCAGGGTTGCCCCGTGGCAACTGGCACAATTTTCGGCATATAATGCCTGCCCCCGCAGAACGGTTTCAGGGGTTTGTCGGGTTCCGGCCAAAAACAGGCTGACAAGCACGGCTGCGCCAATCAGGAAAATAGCTGCAAATGCTATTTTGATTTTCATGCGGTGACCCTGACCCAGGTCATCATTCCGGCGGCCTGATGCGAAATCATGTGGCAATGGAAAACCCAATCCCCGGGGTTGCTGGCGGTAAAGGCGATTTCGCGGGTTTCCTGACGTTCGATCAATATGGTGTCGCGCAGCGGGCCAAAACTGCCATCCGCGAATATCTCCTGAAAATGCATGCCGTGCAGATGCATGGCATGGGCAAAGCTGGTGTCATTGATGATCGGGATACGCAGGGTTTCCCCAAGCGAGATTTCCGCCAAAGGCGATTCGGGCATGCCGGCAACCCCGTTAAAGGTCCATATCTGGCCATTTTGCACCAGCTCCTCGGTGGTCATGCGTTTGCCTTTGTATATGCCTGATTGCAACCCGCCCATGGCGCCGCCTTCCATATTTAAGGCGGTGATCTGCGCGCCTTCAATCGTGCCAAGTTGTTGAATGGGGTTTGCAGGCAAAGGCATGATTTCGGGGCGCGGTGCAAGGCTGGCCTGACCGGTAATATCTAGGCTGGCAAGCACGATGGTTTGCTCGCGGCCAACAAAGCCGATCATCGCTTTTTCGCCGGTTGCACCGGTTATATCAACAATCACATCCGCCCTCTGGGCTGGTCCCAAGGTCAGCATTTCTACGGGTGTCGGGGTATCGACCGGCATGCCGTCCAGCGCCACGATTTTGCCTGCCATCCCCACCAGCGCAAGCCGCATAACGCGATCGGTGGCCACACAAATAAACCGCAGCCGCAAGCGCTGGTTTTGCTTTACCTCGTTCAACGCGGGGGTCAGCGTCGCCTTGAGGAAATTGCCCAAACGGCCGCCATGGGTCCAATCCCGGACCTGTTTGAAATCGGGGTCGATCTGGGCGTTTTGATCCAGCCGCCAGTCATCGACAATCACGGTGATGTCGTGGTCGACCTCGGGGGCGTTTGGTTCTTCGACAATCAAAGCGCCATACAGCCCGCGCGAAATTTGCTCGGTAGTATTGAAATGTGAATGATACCAATAGGTTCCGGCATCCGGCACCGTGAAATCATAGCTGAATTCACCGTTTGGTTGCACCGCTTCCTGGGTTACGCCGGGCACCCCGTCCATGGCATTGTCAATGCGAATGCCGTGCCAGTGAATGGTGGTTGGCTCATTCAAAGAATTGAGCAATTTACGCTGGATACGTGCAGCCTGTGGCACGCGAATTTCCGGGCCGGGAGCCTTGCCATCATAACCCCAGATTTCTGTATCGGGATATTCGGCGGATACCAGCTGCGCCTTGCCGCTGCGGGCCTCCAGAACCTCGACATTTCCGGAGGCAAAGCCGAATTTTGGCATTAATGTCAGGGCGGATGCCCCGGCCATAAGGGATCGTCGGGTCAGGTTCATTGCATAGCCTCCGGTTGCAGTTGTGTATTTTGGCCAAGCTAGCCAGCAGCGGATTATGTTGCAATGCTTCAGGTTAATGCAGCGTTCACATTTACGTTTGCATTTCTTTGGTTGCTGTCAGGGTCAGGTCGGGGAAATCACGTTCAACACGGTCTATATCCCATTGTAATCGCGTCAAATAAACTGGATCCCCGTCATGGTCATTGGCCATCTGGGATTTGTTGGCATTGATAAACGCATCGAGTTTTTCCTTGGGGCCGGACAGCCAGCGCGCCGATTGATATTGCGTCGGTTCAAAGCGCACCGGAAGGCCGTATTCAAGCTCGATCCGGCTGGTCAGAACATCGAATTGCAAGGCGCCAACCACGCCGACAATCCAGCCAGAGCCAATCACCGGCTTGAAAACTTTGCTGGCACCTTCTTCGGCAAATTGCGTGAGGGCCTTTTCCAGATGTTTGGCCTTTAGCGGGTCAAGCGCGCGCACGGTTTGCAGCAATTCCGGCGCAAAACTTGGAATGCCGGTAAAGCGGATATCCTCGCCCTCGGTCAGGCTGTCACCGATGCGAAGCTGGCCGTGATTTGGAATGCCGATGATGTCTCCGGCCCATGCATCCTCGGCGATTTCGCGATCATTTGCGAGGAATAACACAGGGTTAGAGATCGCCATCTGTTTGCCGGAACGAATATGTTTCAGTTTCATACCGCGTTTGAAATGCCCCGAGCACAGGCGCACAAAGGCCACACGGTCACGGTGCTTTGGGTCCATATTGGCTTGAACCTTGAAGACAAAGCCGCAAACCTTTGTTTCTGCTGGGGAAATGCTGCGCGGGGTGGCGGGGCGGATTTGCGGTTCGGGGCCGAATTTGGCGATACCCTGCATCAATTCCTGCACGCCAAATGAATTGATCGCGGAGCCAAACCAGATCGGGGTCATGGTGCCCTCAAGAAAGGCTTTCCTGTCAAAGGCTGGCAGTAATTCCCGTGCTATTTCAACGTCTTCGCGCAGTTTCTCAAGAAGCTCGGCAGGCACGTGATCGGCGATTTTGGGGTCATCCAACCCGTTGATAGAAATGCTTTCGGCCACCACATTCCGGTCGGCACGATCCATCAATTCCAGCCGGTCATTAATCAGGTCATAACAACCGATAAATTCACGGCCAACCCCGATGGGCCAACTGGCTGGGGATACGTCAATCGCCAGATTTTCCTGAATTTCATCAATGATTTCAAGGATATCACGGCTTTCGCGGTCCATCTTGTTACAGAAAGTCAAAATGGGCAGGTCACGCAAACGGCAGACTTCAAACAGCTTTTGGGTCTGGCTTTCAACGCCTTTTGCACCATCAATCACCATCACGGCTGCGTCGACTGCCGTAAGCGTGCGGAATGTATCCTCGGAAAAATCCGAGTGTCCGGGGGTGTCGACCAGATTAAACCAGAAGTCCTTGAATTCAAACGACATTGCCGATGCGGAAACCGAAATGCCACGGTCTTTTTCCATCTGCATAAAGTCCGATCTGGACCGCCGCGCCTCGCCTTTGGCACGCACTTGGCCCGCCATTTGAATGGCACCACCATAGAGCAGGAATTTCTCGGTCAAGGTGGTTTTGCCCGCATCGGGATGCGAGATAATGGCAAATGTGCGCCGCCGCGCGATTTGGGGGTGCAATGTAGGTTTTTCAGTCATGGCGCGCGTATATGGCAGCGGGTTAACGAGGGCAAGAACAACGCAGAATTCGGTGTGATTATTGTATAAGTTTTGCGTAAGTTTTCCATATGCCGCCATTCTGTTAACCATTTTGGGTTAGTTTTAAGAAAATTGACGAGGTTAAGATGGTTAAAAAATTGACACTAAAAGAACGCGATGCGGAGCGGCAATTGATTGAGCTGCGGCGCACAACGATCGAAGTTGAAAAATTTATGAATATGCATGAATTCCTGCCCGAAGGTTGGAGCGCGGTTGAGGAAAAACACCGAACCCAACCACACAAAAAACAGGTGACGTTTCGGGTGGACGAAGACGTGTTGAAGTTTTTCCGCAATATGGGCAGCGGGTATCAGGCCCGCATCAACGCCGTGCTGCGGCTGTATATGCTGGCGCGAGTGTCAAAAACGGTGGAGACCTGGGACGAGATGGAACCGGATTGGTGAGGGGGTAATGTTGCATCCCGCGTAACCCTTGGATAGTCTTTGTCTTTGAGTGAATCCAATCACGTCAAATAACATATATTTAGAAGTGAAACCCCCGTATTTTGTTGTCAACCCCAGAGAAGTCCTGGACCCAAATGTCCATCGGATCAGAAGCACCGTAAATGCGATGATCACCTATGCGATATACGTCCAACAGCTCCGGTTTTTCATTCCGAAAGAAGAGCTTGTCCCGCGCATATATCTGGACCGTCTGATTAAAAAACGTGACTTCGTCGTCTGTCAGCATAAGAGTCACAAGGGAAGGATCCGTCCTATAACTGTTCGGGCAAGAGTAGAACACAGCGACATTTGGAGTGATAGGAGCCACTATCCTCACTCCAGAGCGGTTTTGCGTCTGTGAACTCAAGTTGTGATAGAATCCATCGCCATATAGAAACTCACGGTCATGTGTGAACAGAACGGCGAATTTACCACATGTCCCTATGCTATCCGCGATGCGCCGTTGGCAATGCATAATGTTTGCAGAAATAAGACCGTTTCGTTCATGCGCGTCCAGTGGCCCGCGAAACCTTTCTGCGAGCGCCGCCCCCGTTTCGCGGAACTTGGGACTTCTCACGACTAGGGACACAATACATTCAACAAGTGTTAAAAGCATTTTTTCGTCTACCTTTTGAGCAAGGAAGCCTTCTTTTCGCGAAGAGCGCAATGGAGTGTGTTTACACTCCAAGCCTTGAAGCCAATCGATCAAGGCGGGAAACTTATCATCCGCATCGGAGAACACATGCTCGAAGCTGTGATCCCAAGGATTTGGTTTGCCCTCGCGGTCAGCTTTGAAGTGATGGCCATTTCCAATCGCGCCGAAATTTTTGGCAGGTGAGCGGACCATTTTGCCGTTGGGCTTTATCCAATTAACCGCGCCCTCATTATCATTCCAACGGGCCGACACACACCGAGGCCACCAATGGTGAAGCTCCGACTTAAGGGGGGTATTTATTTCATTGTTCATGGGCAAATTTTTGTCTGTAGTGCTTCAATCAAAATTCTTTGCGGTACATTTTTATCCTCAATATACGGCACATAATCATCTTCGCGGCGCCGCGCATTCCACGCCTCCACGCCCTCTAGCAGCCATTCAAGATGTTGTGGATTACTCATATCGCCCTCTGTTTTATCAAAAGATAAGTTTACGTGGTTACGATTGCAACGGGTTTATCGCAAGGGTTGAGATAGAGACCGCCGAGCGTAGCGAGGCCATGCCCAACGGGAGCGGTTTTGCTGGTTTACCAGCACAACCAGCGACGGGCGGGAGCGTTGGTTTCCCCTAACGTGGGGCCATCCTTATCGCCCCGTCCAGCCGTATAACCTCGCCATTCAGCAATTGGTTTTCAACGATATGTTGGGCCAGCGCGGCGAATTCAGACGGGTCGCCCAGTCTTTGGGGAAAGGGTATTTGGCTGGCGAGGCTGTCTTGCACTTCCAATGGCAGGCCCGCCAGCATCGGGGTTTGGAACAGGCCCGGCGCGATGGCCATCACGCGGATACCGCTGCGTGACAGATCACGGGCCATGGGCAGGGTCATGGCTGCAATTCCGCCTTTTGAGGCCGCATAAGCCGTTTGGCCCATCTGGCCATCAAACGCGGCAACCGAGGCAGTGTTGATGATCACGCCGCGTGTGCCGTCAGGGTCCAGCGGTTTGGTCACAACCATTCCAGCGGCAGATTGGCTGGCGACATTAAAGGTGCCGATCAGGTTGATCTGGATGGTTTGCGCGAATGCAGCGGCATCATGGCAAAGCCCGTCACGATCAACGGTTTTGCTGCTGGTCGTGATACCGGCGCAATTGATGCAGATGCGTTCCTGACCATGGGCCTTGCGGCTGCTGGCAAGGGCATCCGCCACCGAATTGGCGTCGCTGACATCGGTTTGCACAAATATGCCGTTGATCTCAGACGCCAGTGCTGCGCCGCGTTTCGCGTTCATGTCCAGTATCGCGACTTTAACGCCGAGATTGGCAAATTTGCGGGCGCAGGCCTCGCCAAGGCCGGATGCACCGCCAGTGATGATGGCTGAAACGGAGTTATCAAGCCTCATGGCAGTTCAATCGCAATGGCGGTGCCTTCGCCACCGCCAATGCAAATCGCGGCGATGCCCTTTTTTAGGCCTCGGCGTTCCAGCGCGTGCAGCAGCGTGACAATAATGCGCGCCCCCGATGCGCCGATCGGGTGGCCAAGCGCGCAGGCGCCACCATTGATGTTGACCTTTTCGCGGGGGATTTCCATTTCGGCCATGAATGCCATGGGGACCACGGCGAAGGCCTCGTTCACCTCCCATAGGTCCACGTCACTTGCCTGCCAACCCAGTTGTTTTAGCAGTTTTTGCGCGGCTGGAACCGGCGCGGTGGTAAACCAGCCGGGGGCTTGGGCATGGCTGGCATGGCCCATGATCTTGGCGCGAATTGGCAGATTGGCGGTTTTGGCATTGGATTGACGCATTAATACCAGCGCGGCGGCTCCGTCGGAAATGGAGGAGGCATTGGCGGCGGTAATGGTCCCGTCCGGTTTGAAAGCGGGTTTCAGGTTGGGGATTTTATCGGGGCGGGCATTGCCGGGCTGTTCGTCGGTGGCGATGGTGATGTCACCCTTGCGGGTTTTCAGGGTGACGGGGGTGATTTCGGCATCAAAATCTCCGTTTTTGATGGCGGCTATGGCGTTGGACAGGGATTTCAGGGCGTATTGGTCTTGGCCCTCGCGGGTGAAATTGTATTTTTCAGCGCAATCTTCGGCAAATGACCCCATCAGGCGGCCCTTCTCATAAGCGTCTTCCAGCCCGTCGAGAAACATGTGGTCCATCGCTTGCGCGTGGCCAATCCGCGCGCCGCTGCGCATTTTAGGCAGCAGGTAGGGCGCGTTGCTCATGCTTTCCATGCCGCCTGCCACCACGATTTCACCGTTGCCTGCCTGCAGTTGATCATGGGCCATCATGATGGTTTTCATGCCGGATCCGCACATTTTGTTAAGGGTTGTGGCGGGCACCGATTTAGGCAATCCGGCGGCAAAACCGGCTTGGCGGGCCGGGGCCTGACCTTGACCGGCGGGCAGCACGCAGCCCAT